>DYOU01000038.1:6995-13756 GCA_020720365.1 Candidatus Elulimicrobium sp. | reverse complement strand
TGTAGCAAAAGCAGGAAGGCCAAACGCACTCGCTTCACAATAAACCTGCCCCATACATTCCGCCCTTGTTGGAAGAATAAAGAAGTTGGATGATAAAAACAATTCACTGAATTTGTCTCTCTCCCGTTGATCCGCCTTGCTAAGAAAGCCTACTTCTTCTATGAACGAATATTTGCGGTATTCTTGCGGCACAGAACAGCCGCAAATAATAAGTTTAGCCGGCACTCTCATCTTGTTTAATTGCACTACCGCCTCTACCGCAATATCTCCACCTTTTCTCTCCCACTCCACGCCTATAAACAACAACTGACAAATATTTCTTTCCTTACGAAGCAACCGCGATCTTTCTATACCCTCTACAGCACCCGCATGTGAATGGATCACTTTTACCTTTTCCGGATCAACTCCATAATCCTGCACAGCCGAATCCGCCGCCCAACGAGAACAAGGCACAAAGAACCTGGAGTTATTCAATGCCCTGCGTTCAATTTCTTCACCAAACTTTAACGCTCGCGGGGAAAGATTCTTGAACGCCGAATAATAATCTACCATCAAATGAAATGTAGAATCGGACCGATATACAATGGGGATATCCGTTTTCAAACAAGCCGTCTCGGCCGAAGCTTTATCCACAAAGATCACATCACATGGATTATGTTCCAGCCACCGTTCAATAGCCCTTGCATAAGACTTTGAAAGCATCAATGTTCGGTCCCAATGATGGTGCTTACCTAACATTCTCCAGAAAGCCACTTCGAACTTGCCCAAAATTATCGCTCTTGCAAGATCTGAGAATACATTCCTCAGCAACCATCCCCACGATACATTGACCGGCCTTAATGCTGGAAAAGAAATAACCTCCCCCACAGAACTATTTAAAGCTCGTGCAATAAAATATGCGGTCCCGGACATTGTGTGCGGATCTTGAACTCCAAAAGGCGAAATATACGCGATCTTCATAAATTCATCTCTTTTTCACAACCTATCTCCGTAAATATTGCCTTATTACACAATTATTATCTCTGCCAACCGCCGCCTGTAGCGACCTTGCAATTAAAGAAAGGAATACTGTCCCGGCGGGATACTCCAAAACGCGGTATATCCAAAGCTGTAGAACCATTCAATCGAGTGACACCGCCTCGGGTCGTAACGGCCAGTTTAAACCCTGACTGCTTCAGAAGAGGCGCGGCAACAGCCTGTCCGGTCTGTATCGACTTGCCAAAAGGATAGGCAAAAGAAGAAACAACCGCACCGATCCTGGATTCGATCTCAGCCTTTGATCCCATGATCTCCCGTCTCATCTGCTCTTGTGTGATCGAAGCAAACGCCGGATGCGATACCGTATGCGAACCAATATCAAACCCTTCGCGCTTTAATTGCGCGATCTCTTCCCAGGTCATGAACTCGTCTTTCACATGATCGGGATGAACATTCAACCTGCCTAACAAGGCAATAAACCGCTCATCCACGGGAGAGCCCAAAACCCCCCAACTTTGAAGCACCTCATCCGCAACCGAAAGCCTGGCGACAGACGAATCATAGTTTTCCGCCTGAGTCATCAGGAAAGACCGCCGCACCCAGGTGTCAATAGGCGCGCATGTGCCATTAATATAACCTGTAGTAATAAAGAACGTCGCCGGAATATTGTATTTCTTTAATATCGGCCGGGCACATACAAAATTATCTTTAAAACCGTCATCAAACGTAACCCACACAGGATCCCTGGGCAAAGGCTTTGTTCCCGCCAGAGCGGCCAGAATATCTTTCTCACCCACAGGATTGAAATTTTTGACCACCAATGCCATTTGGGCATCGAACATGTCCTGATCCACGAACATGTCCTGATCCACCGTGCAACCCGTTGCCGGAGTAGCCGCAATACGATGATAATAAATACTCCGCAGGCGGCTTTTATTGAACTGTTGCAAAACCTTGGATGCTTTCCCGCAACATAATAAAAGAGAGGCCACGTTCTTGAAGAATTGCTTCATATTTGATCCAAACTATGAACGCCGTTAAACCCGGTGATAAAGGAACCCGGGGATCGGGAACGTACGATTGTTGATCACAACGCCCAGTATATTGACCTTCAGGTTCAACAGGGACTGTAATGCCACATTGACAATATGCCGACGGGTGCGCGCTTCACTGATGACTAACACCACGGCACGGGTATACGGCACAAGATTTAACGTATCTTTATGCTGAAGCAGGTTCGGGCTGTCTACCAGAACGATATCAAAGCTCCGCGCGGCTTCCTCAAAAACCTCTTTGGCTTTATCCGAACTCAACAAAATAGCCGGATTCAGCGACGACGCGCCCGCCGTCAACACACTCAAGCCTTTGGAGCGCTCTTTCAGGGCGTCTTTCAGCGCGAGTTTACCCTCGAGTACATCCGAAAGGCCCGCCTTGTTATCTATCTTCAGAATCTTGTGCAATGCCGGCTCACGAAAGTTCGCGTCAACGATCAGGACCCGGGAGCCTGTTCTCTCTGACAAAAAGAGCCCCAGATTCGCGGTAACGGATGAAACGCCTTCCTTGGAACATGCCGACGTTAAAGCAATCGATTTAAGTGCCTTGGCTTTCACTAATAAGAAAATCTGATCGCACAGGACCTGATAGAACCTGGACGCGACAGAAGCTTTCTCCCTGTCGGCCGCCGTCAGCAATATCTGCCCTCTCCGGCGACGCGGAGCGGAACCAAGAATAGGAAGATCCAGGCCTCTCTCGATCTCGTCCGGAGCTTTAAAAGTGGGGTCCATGTATTCCGACACAAAAGCAAACGTGATCCCCAGGAACAAGCCCATGAATAAACCGAGGACCAGGGTTATTTTACGCGGCGCGCCTGAAGGGTCTTCCGGGATACTCGCCTGTTCAATGATCTTGACACTCGCCGGGCCCATGGCATCAATATTGGAAATACGGCCACCATTCAAACTCTTGCTAATATAGGCAATGCTGTCTTTCAACTGAAGAATAAGCGGATGCCGATCGCCATACTTGAGATTCAACTCCGCTAACTGCTGTTCCAGGTCAAAGATCACATACGAACGGCTTACCACATTCGCTAAAGCCGCGGCCTGAACCGGATCGAAATCTTCAACGGATATAGAAAATAAATTCGTATTACGGATCGGGATAACCTTGATCCGTTCCCGCAGATCATCAACCGCCTTGCGAAACGCTATCGACCGCTCGGCTTCAGGTGATAATGTATCTGGCCGGGCATCATTCGCTGAAGTTTGAAGGGAAATAACCCACTTCTTTAATCCCGACGCGTATCTGGCCTCATAATCATCCGTCCTTCTGTCCAACGCCAATGCGTGAACAGCCCGTTCCAGGACCGGAGCAGAAACAACAATAGAGCCCTGGGTGAGCGACTGCTCGATCTTGTTATCCCCGGCAACATCACGAAAATAAGGCGAAACAACCTGTTTCTCCGCCGATATAAGCATCTTGACACGCGCCTCATATACCGGAGTCTTGAACAATAATCCCCATAAGAGCAAACCGCCGGTCGTCAAAAGAACAGCTGTGATCACGCTCTTCTGACGGAAAAGAACACGCACATAATTGCGTAACGTGACTTCTGATAATGTATTCTCACCATCCTGAATAGGACTCATCTTTTTTCTCCGTTATTATCCCGAATTAAAACACACCTTCCGACACAACCACAATATCGCCCTGTTTTAAAATAATATCGTCGGACGTACTGCCTTCCATGATCGCTTTCATATTCACCTTGATCGCTTCATACCCCACCCCTTCACGCCTGGGGCGCAAAACCTTGACCCCGCCTGACGATCCGAATTTGCTGAAGCCGCCGGCCATGGAAACCGCCCGCAGAATGGTCATATTATCTTCCATGGAATAGGAGCCCGGTTTTACAACTTCGCCATACACATAGAACTTGCGGCTATTCGACTCTTTCAAGGCAACGGCAACGATCGGATAGCGCATATATCCATTCCCCAACCGTAAGGTGATATCTTCCTGCACCTGCGGAATACTGCGGCCTTTCACTGTTACATTTCCAATATACGGAAAATTGATCGTACCGTCGGGAGTGACCGTAACAATATTCACAAAAGGCGGCTCGGGCTTGAGCACGCTTATTTCCAGGACGTCATCCACGCCTATGGTATATCCCAACGATGGATCCGAGGGATCGAAACACGGCACTGACCCCGGCGGAGCAACAGGTATTTCTGCCTCTTCCGTTACTTCCGGCAAGCCAGGCTCCTCCAGCGTCACCGGCACCTTCTGAGCCCATACGGACGAACCGCCGATGATCAACCCACTCAATAAACTCATTAGCGCAACAACTGATATTCTTTTCATTACCCCTCCCGACATTGATCTAATTAAAACTTATACGTGATCCCGCAATAAATCGTATTCTTTATATAATCTCCCGACTCATTAATGATATTCTTCATTTCAAAACGATACCCTGCCCTTAAACTGGCATTCTTCATAAGTTCATAACTGATACCGGCATCAATACCCGCCAAGCTGCTGGCTCCGCCACGCGTGACATATTTACCTTTTCCATAAAAAATACTACCGATCGCCTGCAAACGCTCTTTTAATTGTTTTATAATAGACCCTGCCAGACGCCAGTTATTATAAACATCTGCTGTATCAGAATTTACTGCATGTCTTTTATCTAAAGTAATACTGATCCTGGTATTCTCATCCGTGTCCTGTGTAAGCGCCGCACGAAAGAGAGGATAGGATTTGTCGTTCCCTTCAAAATCATTAATAAGATCAACCCCAAGCCCAAGGTCTGAATACAGGCGTGATGTCAGGAAATGCCTGTAATTGGCGGCTACTTCATTCACTCTCGACGAGGCGCCAGGCGTAAAGTCCTGAAGCGTCAGTTCATAATCAAGGCTCACGATATCCGACGAACTGAAAGAATAGTCAAGGCCCGTACCAAATGTGTTTGTGGCTGAATCCGAAAGGATCTCGGCCGGATAGTTCGCCAGGACATTCCCATAGAACGACCGCCAGGCCAGCTGACTATTGACCTCATGCCAGTATTCCATACTGAAATTATTAATGTCCCTGGTATACCGTCCATTGGTCGTTCCAAACGCATCGTTGAACGTTGTGGGCGATTCCGCGCGGGAAAAGGAGTCATCAACAGTCAAACGACTGTACTTTGAGAACTCTCTCTTATATCTTCCGTGAAGGGATATAACCGTATTGTCGAATTCCGTATGATCAATAAACATTTGCTGCGTTAAAAGAGTATCCAGGTTCACTACGGTTGTTTTATCTTCGTACACCAGGCCAACACCAGCCGAAGCATCGGTCCGCAGATCACTCAACTCATTCTCAGCTACTGAAGTAATATTGCTGTCATACGTTTCCGTTAAACCCGCCAAAGGAAGAACCTGAATTCCTCTCCATTCATAAGCATAAGCAGGATAAACACTTGAGCTAAACAACAACCCTGCACCCAATAAAATTCCCCATTGTTTTTTCATTGACTCTCTCCGTTATGTTATTGATCAGGTATATAAATTTTCCAAAAGGTCTTTACGACGGATACGATAGTGTCCGCCTGGTGTTTTGACCGCTTTAACCCTGCCAGTCGCCACAAACTTCTTTAGAGTGGATACACTCACATTCAACAGCACTGCCGCTTGCGCTGTTGTCAGGAACTTCTCATCACTCTCTACTTGTGGTTGCATTATACTCCATATAACTATTAATCAATAAGAATAGGATAAAATCGATAAAATAGACCTTAAACCGCACAATTAAAGTGAAAGTATGCACTATAAAACAGCGCTTGTCAATGTGCGGCGAATCGACCGAATTGACTCATAATAAATGTTACCCGTGGAATCGGGATGCCACCACTTAAGCCGGGCGAAATGATCAAGAAATACGTTACGGGGGTATTTTGTCAGCAGGGGGTTAGCGCGAGAACGGCGATGACTATGCCAATTCGAGCCGCTCAAAGCGCTCAAGGATGAGCTTGTCCAGAGCTTCGGCCAAGTATTCAGGAAGCAACGATGCGGCGACCTTTATCCGGATGTTTTCTTTTTGGCCTGTAAAGCGGGCAAAACGCACCTTCTCCGGGATCCCCAAATAATCAGCCAAAAGATCGATTTCTTTTCTGCGCAACTTGCTCTTTCTGCCCTGAATAGTCAATGCCGACTCGTCAGCCTCATTCGGAAGAATAATACGGGAACACACCAGATCATAAGCAGGAGCAAGCCGCACCCGTCCCTCATCGTTGTAAATAATCGAATAGTTCTTCACATGAGCGTCGCCGTTGCCAATGAGGAAATTAAAAACGACCCGTTCAAAAAACAACTGGACATCCAGACCCGGAACTTCTGAAACAGCTCTTAGCTTTCGGCCGATCTCCTCAACAGAGCCGTCATACTTATTCTCTTTTCCGAGCACCTGCGCAAAGTCTTCCTAGGGTATAATTTCAAGAATTATTATTAGAAATCGCCAAAATAACAACCATCATGAGCAATATACACCCTAAAGGGTATAAATAATAATGGGGACACGCATCTAATTGTTCATCTTCGTATTTAACTCCATGCAAGGCAATAATTTAATGTGTGTCCCCGAAACTTTTATTCAATGAGTCAATGGGCCGGACGGAAACATTTTTAAAAAATAATGAGGAAACATTAAATTTTAGAATAAAATAATTACCATACAAGACAGGAAAATAACGCAATGTTTAAACAAATGATTACGAAGTATTTTGACAGCTGGTGGCT
>DYOU01000038.1:0-6895 GCA_020720365.1 Candidatus Elulimicrobium sp. | reverse complement strand
TTGTTACTTTTCCCGTGTGCGTGATGGCATTTATTATTTTAACGATCGCTTCAATGATGAACAGAGGCGAAGATAAATTTGCCAACAACTTAAAGATTCCTGAAGGTATCGACATTGCCGAACCCGAACAGGATATAAGTGAATCTGTAAATGCGCCTACAGCGGCGGGAACAGATGAACTGCAAAATATGGTCCGCAAGGCGCTTACTGTCCCGGGCGGGAGTGTAGCAGAATTTATACCTGATATGCCATCGCTACGCAAGACAGCGACAGATTATACCAAGACATTCCTTGAATATATCGAAGCCTCTCCAAATTGGCATGTGTTTATAGAACAGGGAAATCGCTTTGCGTCAAGACGTTGGAGTTACAACGGAGAACCTCGGAATGAATTGCACGGTTACATTTCGAAATTTACTGGTGATGAAGGCTTTCAAACCCGATGCCTCATCTGTTTGGACCGCAAACAGTGGAGAAGACGATCGATACCGCATGTGCAAGAAGGAACAAAACCGGTTACCCCAGACATAAATTTGGGCAATAGACTGCATGAGAGTTGGATAATGATCGAATGTGGTGGAATATGGGTAGAAATATTTGAACAATCCAGTAAACCTGAACGGCGTATAACCAAGGCCACCGTGGCCGCATTGGAAAAAGAATTTTCAGAGTTCCTAAGCGATCCAACAGCCGCCCTGTCAAGAGCCCGTTCAAGGTCCCGTGAGTGGGCGAATCGCCTCGCAGGCAAAGATCAGCATCTCTTCCAATTGCTAGCAAGCATGCAACCAGGAATCTATAGCGTAACATATTCACTCAATCCTGGTGAACCTGGAGAGATTTATCTAAAAGCATTCGAAGTCACCAAGGGCACCCAATTGTCGATCGATAGCCTTGAAATGTTATCGAAAACTCGCATGACCTGGTCAACTGATCCCTCCGAACGATTTGGCGCCAAGGCTGGATTCACGATCTACGAAGGCGATTGGAGCAAGCCCTATGCTGCCCGTTTCGAAGTCTGGTTTAAACCCGACTCGGGGAACCCTGAGCGTAAGCTTGCCGAACGTATTTTCAAGATCGAAGGATGGCAACGATAAGGCAATAATTTAATGTGTGTCCCCGAAACTATTATTCAATGAGTCAATGGGCCGGACGGAAACATTTTTAAAAAATAATGAGGAAACATTAAATTTTAGAATAAAATAATTACCATACAAGACAGGAAAATAACGCAATGTTTAAACAAATGATTACGAAGTATTTTGACAGCTGGTGGCTGCCGACAGCGATCTTTTTTGCCACGCTCGCATTAAGTATTATTCTTACCGTTACAAATTGTCCATCGAAGGCCATAATAAAAAACATCCTTTTTATTTTCCAGCAAATTGCTTTTTTGGGAATTTTATCTGCAGCCATCTGGAATTTTATTAAAAAACGCTGGATTAAAGGAATCCTTACTCTTGTTACTTTTCCCGTGTGCGTGATGGTATTTATTATTTTACCGATCGCTTCACTATCTGATTGGACCCCAAACAGTGAAGAAGACGATCGATACCGCCATTACAAGAGGCGAAGATAAATTTGCCAACAACTTAAAGATTCCTGAAGGTATCGACATTGCCGAACCCGAACAGGATATAAGTGAATCTGTAAATGCGCCTACAGCGGCGGGAACAGATGAACTGCAAAATAAAGCATCTGCGAGAAAGCTTCTGCTCCTTTTTCATTCAGATGATAACGGTCACTGAAAAGAAAGCCTCTTTCCAGGAAATAAGCCTTCTGTGAATAGTCCAGTAAAGGAACCTTGTATTTCCCGGCTATCGCCTGAATAACCGCCATAGATCCAGCCGAAAAGGCATTATTTGAATAATGCGGGGATATCACCAAAAAAACTTTACTCCCTGAAGACACAGCGTTTAGACAGAATTCTTCCAGGGCTTTCACTTTCCTGACATCCTGCCGAGGCGGTTCTTTATCCTCTTGCACAGCAAGCGGTTTGATCTGACCGCCAAAAGGTAAAGGCATATACCCTTTTGTATCACCCACCCGATCTTTATTGAATTCAAAGTTTCCCGCAATGATCCCCAGAATACTGTTATTAAACGGATATACACGCGATAACAATTTAACCTTCTCCAACCGGCTCCGGCTTTCCAGCAGACCTCTCAATTCAGGACGGGTTTGATAATATGGCAGTAATACGCTCAGCCTCTCCACAGAGAATTCACTGCCTTCTTCCAGATCAGACGGGACAATGTCCAGAATAATGACCTCAGGGGTATATCGCTTCAATGTGCTTTTCAGCAATGCCAGCGCATACAAGATACCCTGCCCATCTTCACCATTGTTATAGAATGACAGTCCCAGTCCTTTCTCAAAAACATCCGGGACATAATGATTACTGGCTTTCGATGAACCAAAAACCAGGGCCGCCTGATCGGTCTTTTCCAGCGCATACGTGATCCGATACGCGCGGCCAGAAGTAGTCCTGAAATACAGGAACCTCAATCCCTCTCCGACCGCCCAATCCATGCCGATAACCAGGCATAACAAGATCAGGCTCTTGTAAAGGGACTTCCGCGCATCCGCATATTCCGTCCTAGAACTGAAAATAGATGAACTGACCGCCATCAAAAACTCCCAATAATAAAATGCACATAATTAGAAATACATACGCTGACCAGCGTATCCAGCCGTTCGGATTGGACAATAACCTCCAGCGGTCAGGAAAATACTCTTTCTTCCATTCAACAGCCAGAAGCAGTCCGATCCCAAAGAGCGCGTAAACCATCGACGATGGTTCTGACAGGAATATATCTCCTTGATCAAAAAGCACCTTGTGGAACACCAGAAAAGCATCCTGAATGGTCTCGGCACGAAAAAAGACCCATGCGATACACGTTAGACAATATGTCATAATGATCCCCAAAACAGCGCCGGCTCTCGTCCTGAAATAGCTCCCCCATACCGGCTCCATCATCACGCCAAGGATCAAATACACCCCGTTCAAAGCCCCCCATATTACATACGTCCAGTTCGCCCCATGCCATAACCCGCTCACCACAAAAGTAATGAACAAGTTCCAATACCAACGCGGCAGGCCAACCCTGTTCCCGCCTAATGAAATATATAAATAATCTTTAAACCATGTAGATAAAGAAATATGCCAGCGTTTCCAGAATTCCGCGATACTACGGGCCAGATAAGGCCGGTTGAAATTCTGCATTAAATGAAAACCCATCACCCTCGCGGACCCGATCGCGATCCCGGAATAACCGGAAAAGTCACAATAGATCTGAAAAGAAAAGAATACCGTCGCCAGGATCAGGGTTGTGCCGTTATGCGCATCCACATTGGCATAAACAGCATTCACATAGAGCGCCAGCTGATCAGCGATCACGACTTTTTTGACCAGCCCCCAAAGAATAAGTTTCAAACCCTCACGAACCCGTTCATACTCAAAGCGATGCTCCTCATAGAACTGATGCAACAGATTCTGCGGCCTTTCAATAGGCCCTGCCACCAACTGAGGATAGAACATGACATACAACGAATAGATCCCGAAATGCCGTTCGGCCTTCTGATGGCCGCGGTAAACTTCGATCACATACGATAAACTCTGAAACGTATGAAACGATAAACCTATCGGCAGGACTAACTTAAGCGCCTCTACCGAATAGTTCCAGTGAAGCGCCGAGGCCAGGGCGTTAATGTTCGCAAAAAAGAAATTATAATATTTGAAAACAAATAGCACGAGGCACGTTGAAAGGATGCTAACGGTCAGAAGTATCTGTTTCTTTCCAGCGCCTTTAGAGTCCTCGATCCAGATACCGGCACAATAATCGATCACGATCGTCACAAGCAGGATCAAAATATAGATCGGAACAAAAGCCATGTAAAAATAACAACTTACCGCTAATAACATCATCCAGCGATAACGATGCGGCAGAATAAAATACAAGCTGGTAACGATCAGAAAGAAGAAAATGAATTCAAGTGAATTAAAAAGCAATGATTTCTCTCCGAAGAATTACTTTGATCCTAAAACCAGCTGATCTACCGTTTGCCATGGGATCGCAGTAACATGCTCCGATACGCGCATTCTTCTTGGGCAACGGCAAACAACAAAGCCTTCTGATGCTTGAGGATATTCTTTGATGAATGTTTCTAAATGGCGACAATCGGATGATGATGGCGAATCAGTCCACTTGACTTCAACTGGCAAATAACACCCGTTTTCCTCAATAACCCAATCAATTTCAGGCCCATCAGGATCACGCCAAAAGCGCAACTGCGCCCTGCGTTGTTGAGCTCGCGCGCAACGTAAAAGTTCAAGCCCTACAAATTGTTCAAACCAAAGCCCCCAAGTCTCACGAGCCGGACGAACACCTTCTCTGGCCGCGAGACGACGGACTCCGAGATCAAAAAATAAATATTTAGGTGAACGCGTCAATTTCTTTCGAGTATTACTTTTTATTAACGGATCAATGCGCTCCGCTACGAGACAATCCTGAAGAATATTGTAGTACCCCAAAATTGTTGTATGCGCGACTCCAATCTCCTGCGAAAGTTTTCGCGCATTAACAATCTGTCCCGATTCAGCAGCAGCCAGTTCAAGGAATCTGGCGAACGCTCCAAGGTTGCGTACAATAGCCTCGGAACGAACCTCTTCCTCCAAATATGTTGTTACATATGAAGCAAGATCAGTTTCACGATCAGTTAAATGCGTGCAAGCTAAAATTCCCGGCAATGCCCCATAAAGCAAACGGTTTTCTAAAGTATCCGCATCAACTTCAGCGAGAACGAATGGATCAAGCCGTAAAGCAACGATGCGACCCGGAAGAAGATTGGGCGTAATACCGTGTTTAAGTTTTTTCGCGGATGATCCTGTTAAAATGAAAGACGCTTTGCCTCGATCAATCAGATCCTGAATTGTATCCAGAAGCTTGGGTACCTTCTGAACCTCATCGATAAAAACTACAGGAATAGACTTTGCTCCGTGCCCCTTTAATGCTTCAACCTCCCCGGTCAAAAGCCCAGGATCACGCTCGTAACGCTGCCGAACATCGGGCCGAACAAGCGATAAGTAGAGATCCCGCTTGATCCGATCCAACATAGTCGTTTTACCTGTTTGCCTGGGGCCAAGAAGAAGAACGCTCTTCCCTCGTGCCAAAGCCTTACGGACCTGTTCTTCTTGAAGGCGTGTTCGATATTCCATAGACTAAATATTCGCCGAAAATTGAGTGTTTGTCAACATACTTCTTTAAAGGAACTCCCCCCTGCCTGAATTAAAAAGCACTGATACTTCTCTCTGCAGATCAATGAAAATCGTTTTAAATCTGTTTAACATTTATAAGATTATGAAAGATCCAATTAATCAGGTAAAATATAACTTATGCAAAAATTATTGTCAACACTACGGACTTATCCGAAAAATGCAATTTTAGCGCTATTTATTCTCCTGTTCAGCTCTCCAGCCTGGAGTGCTCAGCACTACCTTGACCCGGTGAACGGCAACGATGCCTGGGACGGCCTTGCTCCGTCGTACACTTCCGCACTCAATGGACCATGGCAATCATGCGGTAAAGCAAAGACCGCCGGCCTTAAACCGGGTGAGGATCTCGCTATACTCGCCGGAACAACGGCCAGCCCCTGCTCTCTGGAAATAAACTGGAATGGAACAGCCTCGGACAGGGTTGTGATCACTTCATACAATAAAGGCCAGGCGAATCTCGCCATGCCGATCCTGGACGGAAAATTTGCAGTCGATAAAGTGATACACGGCATTGAAGTCAACTACATAACGATTCAAGGGCTCCATCTGAAGAATGCTTTAAAGGATCTGATCGCTGTTGAAGCGTATCACGGCACAGCTCATGACTGGACGGTGACCAACAATATCCTTGAGAATGCGCGGGAAGCCGGCATCACGACTCTTTCCTGGTTCGATCCGCTCAAGTTCAGCCACCTGGATTTTTCAGCCAATACAATATCGGGTATCGGCGGGAATCCGGCGGCTGTGTGCAGCGGGATACTCGCCTGGGGAGCAGCCCATGTCCGGATCCATGGGAACACAATTGCCATGGCCGGCGAATGTTATGAATACAGCGGCGGGATACGGATCGGGAACGGATCATTGACCGACACGGGGTCGGAGATATCCTTTAACCGCCTCAGCGGACAGATCGAGGGTGATTTTCAATTCAATATCCTGGTTGACGGCACTCATTACGTTGATATTTTCAACAATACCCTGCGCATGGATCAAACTCACGGCATCTGGCTGGATGAACTTACCCCCGGCGAAAGGAACTCGGGGAGTTACTGTAAAATATATAACAATACGGTTGCCAGCCGCTTTGGCCGCGAACTGCTTCACCTTGAAGCAGGCGCGAATGACAATCTTGTTTTCAATAATACATTCGACGGCGCTGTTTCAAATGAAACTACATGGTTCACTGTGTCCGTTAATAACGGCAGTAGCCGCAATAGAATATATAATAATACCCTTACCTGCGGATCACGGAACATGTGCCTGGCGATCGGCTTCCCGGAAGACAAGTCGGAAAGTAGTGATAACCGCATCATGAAAAATGTATTCCAGCGGATCGGTCCCAGTGATAATCAGATGGTTTATATCGGCGGGCCCGGACATTCAGGGCATGGCAACTGGCTGGATCATAATATCTATAACAAAGAGTACACTTCCATGTTCACTCTTTACAATACCTGTTATCACACATTACGCGAATGGAGCATATCGACGGGGAATGATGCGCATTCGACAATAAGGTCATTACGCCGGGCGCAATAAATTGCGCCCCTACGCTCCATCCACACTGGTTCATGTGTATTTTTGCCTTTTTATCGTCATTACGCCGGGCGCAATAAATTGCGC
>DYOU01000009.1:23121-52643 GCA_020720365.1 Candidatus Elulimicrobium sp. | reverse complement strand
GAACGTAAGGGTTCGATTCATCGAACCCGGCATAATAACGATAATATAAGGAAAGACATCTTAATCGACGATTGTAAAAATCGGGTTAAATTTTTCTTGCAAATGATATTTTAGTTGATACTATATTCTCGCATTACGTAAATTTATTCAGGCTTGGGGAAAAATACATTATGAGATTAGAGAACGAAATTGCATTCGTTACAGGCTCCGCGCGCGGTATTGGCCGTGAGATCGCGGAAACCTTTGCCCGTGAAGGGGCGTTGGTCATTATTTCAGATATTAAATTGGAAGATTGTCAGGCTACAGCCGCTGAAATTGCGGCAAAAGGCTATAGAGCAGATGCCTTTGCGTGTAATGTTACGCTTTCCCAGGATGTAGATAAAACGATCGATGCTATTATTGAAAAGCATGGCCGGATTGATATATTAGTGAACAATGCGGGAATTACCCGTGACGGTCTCTTCCTTAGAATGAAGGAAGATGATTGGGACGCGGTCATTAACGTGAACCTTAAAGGCACATTTAATGCCTGTAAATCTGTTTCTCGCGTGATGTTGAAGGCGCGTAAAGGTAAGATCATTAATATTGGCTCTGTTATTGGCGTGATGGGGAATGCCGGTCAGGCCAATTATGCGGCCAGTAAAGCCGGGGTTATTGCCTTGGCTAAATCTTTGGCGAGAGAGTTTGCTTCACGGAATATTACGGTGAACGCTGTTGCTCCCGGGTATATCAAAACAGCCATGACCGATAAGTTAAGTGATGAAGTAAAGAATAAGATCCTGGAGGCTGTGCCGCTGGGGCGTATGGGGCTGCCGCAGGACGTGGCTAATGTATGTTTGTTCCTGGCTTCCAAAGAAGCTGATTATATCACCGGCCAGACGGTTCTGGTTGACGGTGGGATGGTAACGTATTAAGTTAAGGTAATGATAAGATAACAAGGAGGCATTTTCATGGCTGTTGCAGACAAAGTTAAATCTATTATCGCTGAACAATTAGGGGTCAAGATCGAAGAAGTCAAGCCTGAAGCGTCGTTTATCGATGATCTCGGGGCTGATTCGCTCGATACGGTTGAGCTTATTATGGCTCTTGAAGAAGAGTTTAATGTTGAGATCCCTGATGAGGATGCCGAGAAGATGACCAAGGTTTGCGATGCGATCAGCTATGTTGAGGGTAAAGCCAAAGCGTAATTGGTGTGTTGCGACAAGTTTGTTTTAATTTGCCCCGACAGTTTCTTTGTCGGGGCTCATTATTAAAAGGAAGAACTGGCTATGCATAAAAAACGCGTTGTTATCACGGGCATCGGAGTGTTATCTCCGGTCGGGCTTGGCCTGGAGAATTTCTGGAGCGGGCTGGTACAGGGTAAAAGCGGGGTAGCGCCGATCACGCGGTTTGACGCGTCCCAATTGGATACTCATTTTGCCGCCGAATTGAAAGGCTATGACGCTGAAGCTCATTTTGGAGTGAAAGACGCGCGTAAAATTTCTTCGTTTGTTCAGTATGGGATCGTGGCGGCGCGTGAGGCCGTGAAGCATGCCAATTTTAATATGAGTACGGTTGATCCTGAGCGTGTGGGTGTTGTTGTTGGTTCAGGGATCGGAGCGATCGGTGCGGCTGAGGAAGAGTACCAAAGGTACCTTGAAAAGGGGGCGAGCAGGATATCTCCTTTTTTTATTACAAAGATGATCATTAATGAGGTTGCTGGGCATATTTCGATCGACACTGGAGCCAAAGGCCCTGTTACATGTTCTGTCACAGCCTGTGCTACCGGGACCACATGTATTGGTGATGCCTTTAAAATGATCCAGTATGGCGAGATCGATGCGGCTTTTGCCGGGGGATCAGAGGCGGCGATCTCTATTCTGGGTGTGGGCGGTTTTTGCGCGCTTAAAGCGTTGTCTACGCGTAACGATGCGCCTGAGAAGGCGAGCCGGCCTTTCGACAAGGATCGTGACGGTTTTGTGATGGGTGAGGGGGCATGCGTTGTGGTGCTTGAAGAGCTGGAATATGCCAGGAAACGCGGCGCGAATATTATTGCTGAGGTCGTGGGATATGGCCAGACCGGCGATGCGTTCCATTCAACCGCTCCGGATGACAGTGGCGAAGGCGCGGCCCGGTCTATGGTCCAGGCGGTTAAATGGGGCGGGTATCGTATGGAAGATGTGGACTACATTAATGCTCATGGGACATCCACTCACCTGAACGACAAGATAGAGACGCTCGCTGTTCATAAGGCTTTTGGTGATCATGCCCGGAAACTGGCGATAAGTTCAACGAAATCAATGACAGGGCATTTATTGGGCGCTGCGGGAGCGATCGAATGCGCGGTTTTGGCGTTATCGATCCGCGATCAGATCATTCCGCCGACGATCAATTATACAACGCCTGATCCTGATTGCGACCTGGATTATGTTCCCAATCAGTCGCGTAAGGCAAAAGTTGACCTGGCGATATCCAATTCGCTTGGGTTCGGCGGGCATAATGCCACGATCGCTGTTAAAAAATTCAGGGAATAAAGGGGTACATATGAAAACATACAAGATCGCGACAATACCCGGTGACGGAACAGGCCCTGAAGTTGTCCGTGAAGGCTTGAAAGTCATGGCAGCTGCGGCGCAGAAGTTCGGGTTTAAATATGAAACAACGAATTTTGATTTTGGCGGAGCGCGGTATCTGCGCACGAATGAGGTCCTTCCGGCTTCGGCGATCAGCGACCTGAAGGCCTTTGATTCTATTCTTCTGGGAGCTATCGGTCATCCGGATGTTAAACCGGGTATCCTCGAAAAAGGGATATTGTTGAAGCTGCGTTTTGATCTGAATCAGTATATTAACTTGCGCCCTGTTCAGCTGGTGGACTCCCGTTTTTGTCCGTTAAAAGACAAGACCCCTGACGACATTAATTTTACGGTTGTCCGTGAGAATTCGGAAGGGCTTTATGCCGGCGCCGGCGGGCAGTTGTTCAAGGATACAAAGAATGAAGTCGCCATTCAGGAGAGCATCAATACCCGCTTTGGAGTTGAGCGATGCGTGCGTTACGCGTTTGAATATACGCGGAAATACAGCCGCAGAAAACAGCTGACCCTGTGCGGGAAGACCAATGTTTTAACCTATGCTTTTGACCTCTGGCAGCGTACGTTTGATCAGGTTGGCCTGGAGTATAAAGATATCAAGACGGATTACGCGCATGTGGACGCGATCACGATGTGGCTGGTCAAGAATCCGGAGTGGTTTGATGTGATCGTGACCGATAATATGTTCGGGGATATTATTACAGATCTTGCGGCGATGATCCAGGGAGGTATGGGGATCGCGGCCGGCGGAAATATTAATCCTGAAGGTGTTTCAATGTTCGAGCCTATCGGAGGCTCTGCTCCGAAATATACGGGCAAGAATGTGATCAATCCTTTGGCGGCGATCGGGGCCGGGGCTTTATTATTCCGCGAATTAGGTGAAGAAGCGGCGGCTTCGTGTATTGAAACGTCGATCCGGACAGTTGTAACGACGAAGTTGACGGATCTTGCGGCGGGTAAAATGGGGTATTCCACGACAGAGGTCGGGGACCTTGTGGTTAAACATTTGTAAATCTTTATTGACGGGGTTTTTATGAAGAAGTATGTGGTTGCCATTCTGGGCGCCCGTTCAGCTGTCGGGCAGTGTATGGTTGATATTGTGAAACAGCGCAATTTTCCGGTGAAGGAATTGCGGCTTATTTCTCCCAGCGGGGCGAAGGGCGAGATGAACGGACAGCCTTTGCTGGCGTTGAATGCGGATGTGTTCAAGGGAGTGGATGTTGTGTTGAGTTCTCCTGGCGCGGATATCAGCAAGATCTGGTCGCCGGTAGCGGCGAAGGCTGGCGCGGTTGTGATCGATAATACCAGTCAGTTCCGTATGGATAAAGATGTCCCTCTGGTTGTTCCCGAGGTTAATCCGGAGGACGTGAAGTGGCACAAGGGCATTATTGCGAATCCGAATTGTTCCACGATCCAGATGGTGGTAGCGCTGAAGCCTTTGCATGATTACGCGCAGATCAAGCGTGTGGTTGTTTCTACCTATCAGGCTATTTCGGGTGCTGGTTCTGAGGCGATCGATGAGATGAAAAATCAGGTCAAGGGCCATATGGCGCCGAAGAAGCTGGCGTATCAGATCCTTCATAATCTTATTCCTCAAATTGATGTTTTTGCGGAGAATTCCTATACGAAGGAAGAGATGAAGATGGTTAATGAGACGTGCAAGATTATGCATGATGAGGGCATCAGGTTGACAGCGACTTGTATCAGGGTCCCCGTGTTTAACGCGCATAGTGAATCGGTGAACATTGAAACAGTAAGGAAGATCACGCGGGCCAAGGCTATTGAGCTGTTATCCAGGGCGCCTGGTGTAAAAGTTGTCGATGATCCGGCGAATAAGCAGTATCCCATGCCTCTTTTGGCTGATGGCAAGGATGAGACTTTTGTGGGGCGTATCCGTGAGGATGAGTCGATCGCGAATGGCCTTAACCTGTGGGTTGTTTCGGATAATTTGCGTAAAGGCGCGGCGCTTAACGCGGTTCAGATAGCCGAGAAGCTTGTTGAATACAAGCTGATTTGATCTGGTGAGAACCTTTAAGCTGACGCTCGAGTATGATGGTTCTGGTTTTAACGGCTGGCAGTTGCAGTCCAACGCTAAACGGACGGTGCAAGGCGAGTTGGAAGCTGTTCTTTTAAAATTCTTCAAGCGGCGAGTTCCTGTGATCGGGTCAGGACGGACCGACGCGGGTGTGCATGCGCGCGGGCAGGTTGCCCATTTTCGTGTGGACACGTTAATGTCTTGTGATGAGATACAGCGGGCTTTTAATTACAATCTCCCTCAGGATGTTGTTGTCCTGCGAGTGGAAGAAGAAAGTTTAAAGTTCCATGCTCAGTTAAGCGCAAAGCGCAAGACCTATTCGTACCATGTATTGAATCGTTCGTTTGCTTCCGCACTGGAACGGGAGCGCTGCTGTTTCTTTCCCCGTAAGCTTAATATTCCATTAATGAGAAAAGAAGCCAGGGAATTTGTGGGCACAAAAGATTTCAGCAGTTTCGCGAATGTAGACCCCTCGCACAAAGGGGATGCGGTCCGTACTCTCTATCGGCTGGATATCAAGAAGCACGGGAACAGGATTGTTTTTTGGATCGAAGCCGATGGTTTTCTGTACAAGATGGTGCGTAATATCGTCGGCACACTTTTAGGCGTTGGCAGCGGACGTTTTCCGGCGGGAAGTGCGTTGAAGATCCTCCAGGCCAAAGATCGGCGCGCGGCAGGGGTCGCCGTAGTCCCTCAGGGGTTGTTCCTGGAGGAAGTGAAATACTGATTGACAATAGTTAAAAAAAAGGTATACTTTGGCTTCATTTATTCAAGTGAAAAATCTGTAAAGAGAGATAACCATGGCAGTTCAGAAAACAACCGTACCGAATAAAGATCAAGTCGTCAAGAAGTACTATCTCGTTGATGCCGAAGGAAAAGTGCTTGGCCGTTTAGCGGCTAAAGTTGCCGGCATTCTGCGTGGAAAGTCCAAACCTACGTTCACGCCTCATATGGATACTGGTGATAATATCATTATCATTAATGCCGAGAAGATCCGTGTTACCGGGAAAAAGATGTCGGATAAATTTTATGATCGTTACAGCGGGTTTCATTCAGGGTTAAAGAGCATTCGTTATTCAGATATGCTTGCGCGCCGGCCGGAGATGATCCTTGAGCTGGCTATTAACCGTATGATCCCGCATGGGAAATTGGGTAGCCGTTTACAAGGCAATCTTTATATTTATGCCGGTACGGATCATCCTCATAAAGCGCAGAAGCCAGAAGTTTTGGATATTTAATCGGAAGGAAGATGATCAAATGGAAGTAGTCAAGTATCTCGCGACTGGACGCAGAAAAACATCGATCGCTCGCGCGACGATCACTCCAGGTGCTGGTAAACTTACTGTTAATGGCCGTGGGTTTGAGGATTATTTTCCGCGTGAGACGGATCGAATTCTTGTTCTTTCGCCTTTAAAAGTTGTGAATTTATTGAATAAGTTTGATATTGATGTGATCGTTAATGGCGGAGGTCTCACAGGCCAGGCCGGTGCGATCAAGCTGGCATTATCACGTTCTTTGGTGCTGTTCGATGAGACCAATAAATCCGTGTTGCGCAAGAATACCTGTTTGACACGCGATTCACGGATGAAAGAGCGAAAGAAGCCAGGGCAAAAGGGGGCTCGTCGCAAGTTCCAGTGGGTTAAGCGTTAATTTTTGGATCGGGTTTCTCCGGTCATTGTTTTTGCAAAGAGTCTGCCTTTCAATAAAAGTTTATTGACGAGGCAGACTTTTTTATTTATATTTAAATAATTCATTTCATATAAGGCGGGAAGGTCATGGTCAGGGTAGGTATCGTCGGGATCAGCGGTTTTGGCGGCAAAGTGCTTTTGGATATTCTCCTCAAGCATAAAGAAGTTCGTGTAACCTACGTTGCCGCGAATTCAACAACGGGCAGGGTGGACGCCATTTGGCCGGAGTTCCGTGGGCGGACAGACCTGGTATGTGCCAAGTATGATCCCGCGCGGGCGATCGAACATTGCGAGCTTGTATTTCTGGCATTGCCGCATATGGAATCAATGAAGATTGTGGATGCCCTTTTAAAAGCAGGCAAGAAGGTTATTGATCTGAGCGCGGATTACCGGCTAAAGAAGACGTCTTTGTACACACAATGGTATGGCGCGGAACATAAAGACAGGAAGAATCTTTTGAAGGCGGTTTATGGCCTTCCGGAGATCTTTCGGGCGAAGGTCCGCAAATCCAGGTTTATTGCCAATCCGGGGTGTTATCCGACGGCCGCTTTATTGGCTTTAGCGCCATTGGCCAGTATTGATCCGGGGAAGATCGTGTCGATCATTATTGATGCCAAGTCCGGCGTTTCAGGCGCAGGGCGTAAGGTGGCCGAAGGTTTTATGTTCTGTTTTGTGAATGAGAATTTTAAGGCGTACAGGGTATTGACCCATCAGCATACACCAGAGATCAGCCAGTATTTAAGTGGGATGGCGGGCAAGGAATTAAAGGCTGTATTTGTGCCTCATTTGTTGCCGATCAATAATGGTATCCTTGAAACGATCTATGTGACACTGAATGAAAAAATGACGGCCAATGCTCTGGATACGCTTTATCGCAAGTTTTACAAGACGGAATCTTTCGTTCGGGTCATGCCGAAGGGAGAGCAGGTAGAAGTCAAGAATGTGGTGCATACCAATTTTTGTGATATTGCACTGACAGTAAGTGAAGACCGCAAGATGATCGTGATCACGTCAGCGATCGATAATCTGGTTAAAGGAGCGGCAGGACAGGCCGTTCAGAATATGAATATCATGTATGACTTCCAGGAGACAGAAGGGTTGCTATGAAAGTGATCAAAGGAGGGGTTACCTCCCCGAAAGGCTTTAAAGCGAACGGGTTTTGGGCGGGTGTCAAGAAATCAGGGAAGCCGGATCTGGGCCTTATCGTTTCTGATGTGATGTGTAGTGCGGCGGCTGTTTTTACCC
The DNA here is from genome assembly GCA_020720365.1 of Candidatus Elulimicrobium sp. Lineage (GTDB taxonomy): Bacteria > Omnitrophota > Gorgyraeia > Zapsychrales > Fredricksoniimonadaceae. Next base: position 45,108 of record DYOU01000009.1, on the reverse strand, counting down.
GTAATTCGGTTAAAGCCGCCCCGATTGTCCTGTGTCAAAAGAATATCCGTGCAGGCAAGATCCAGGCCTTGATCGCCAATAGCGGCAATGCCAATTGTTTTACCGGAGAGTACGGGTTTACTTATGCCAGGAAAATGACCGAGATCATTGCTCAGCAGGTGGGCATTGGGGCAGCCAATGTCCTTGTCATGTCGACCGGTATTATAGGCCGGACGTTTCCTTATGAGAAATTCAAAGAAGCAGTTCCCCGGCTTGTTAAGGGGTTGAGCTCTGTGAAGGGTTCCAGTTTTGCCAAAGCGATCATGACAACAGACCTGAAAGATAAACAGATCGCTGTCCGTTTTGAGCTTGATGGAAAAGATGTTACGATCGGCGGATGCGCGAAAGGCTCTGGTATGATCGAGCCTAATATGGCGACAATGCTGGCGTGTGTCACAACTGATGCGGTGATCACGGCGGACATGTTAAAATCAGCTTTACTCGAAGCCGTAGATGTTTCGTTCAATTCGATCACAGTTGATGGCTGTATGAGTACCAATGACATGTTATCCGTGATGGCGAATGGTTTGGCAGGGAACAAGGTGATTGATTCAAAGAATGCGGCGTATGTTCTTTTTGTAGAAGCGTTGAAAGTTGTTTGTGTGAAATTAGCCCGGGATATTGTTTTTGACGGTGAAGGCGCGGAGCGGTTTTTTGAGATCAATGTGACAGGAGCGGCAACAAAAAAACAGGCTAAAGAAGTGGCCATGAAGATCGCTAATTCCAACCTGGTGAAGACGGCGGATTATATGGATAATCCTAATTGGGGCCGGGTAGCTGCGGCGATCGGTGCCTGCGGGACAAAAGCCACGGAAGAAACCATCAAGATCTCTTTCTCTGTGAAAAAGAGCAATATTTTTATTTACGCGGATATCGGGCTTGGGGAAGCTTCAGCGATTGTTTATTCATGTGACTTAACCAATGAGTATATAAATATCAATGGAAAATATAATTAAAAAAGCCGGTGTCCTGGTTGAAGCGATCCCTTACATTGATCAGTACAGGCGTAAGGTTTTTGTCATCAAGTATGGCGGCAGTATTCTTCACGATGATGTGATCCGCCGCCGGGTGCTCGAGGATATTGTTTTTCTGAGCTTTGTCGGGATCAGGATCATTCTTGTTCATGGAGGCGGGCCGAATATTTCGAACAGATTGAAAGAGCTTGGGATAGAGCCGCAATTCCATAATGGCATTCGTGTAACGGATGAGCAAACGCTTCAGGTTGTGATGAAGGAGCTCGATGAGATCAATGATCAGATCGTTAAAGAGATCAAGCTTCTGAAAGGTGATGTGACGGGGTTGAGCGGTCATGAGAATATTGTGTATGTGGAAAAGAAAAAGGCGGATCTTGACCTTGGTTACGTAGGAACGATCACGAATATTGAGTTTAAGCTGTTGGCGAGGCATTTGAAACAGGGCCGGATTACAGTGGTTGCGCCTTTAGGCGTCAGCCTTGAGAGGCAGATGCATAATGTCAACGCGGATGAAGTGGCCAGTGCGATCGCGTCCTCGATGCGCGCTGAAAAGTTTGTTTTGCTTACCAATGTTCCCGGGGTTATGCGTGACCCGCAAGATCCCGCGTCATTGTATTCAACCTTGACTGTTTCAGAGGTGGCTGACCTTAAAAAACAAGGGATTATTTCCGGTGGCATGATCCCGAAAGTTGATTCCTGCATTGAAGCGCTGGCCGGAGGTATCCCCAAGGCGCATATTATTGACGCTCGTCAAGACCGCGCTTTATTGCTTGAGATCTTTACAGATACAGGGGTTGGAACGCAGATCATCCAGGGATGATCCTTCCTGAATAATTATGAAAAAAAAAGAAGTCTTTGACTGTTACGATCAGTTTATTTTTCCAACATATTCCCGTTTGCCGGCTATTTTCGTTAAAGGTAAAGGTAGTATCTTAACGGATATGGATGGGAAGAAGTACCTTGATTTCTTTCCTGGTTGGGGAGTTTCCAATACAGGTCATTGCCATCCTAAAGTGATGGCGGCCGTCAGAGATCAGGTTTCTAAATTGATCCATATTCCGAATAATTTCTTCGGTATTAATCAGGCCAGGTTAGCGAGAGAGATCGTTCGGGCGGCATTCCCCGGAAAATTATTTTTTTGTAATAGCGGGGCAGAGGCCAATGAGGCGGCGATCAAGTTCTCCCGGCTGTTTGGCAAGGGAGAACGTTACGAAATTATATCGACAGTAAATTCTTTTCATGGCAGGACACTGGGAGCTCTTTCAGCCACAGGCCAGGCCAAGTATCAAAAGGGTTTTGAGCCTCTTCCAAGTGGTTTTATCGCGGTTCCGTTCAATGATATTGAGGCTCTTAAAAAGGCGGTCACTGGGCGTACTGTGGCTATTATGCTTGAACCAGTCCAGGGTGAGGGCGGTATTAATGTGGCGGCGACCGAGTATATGAAGGCGGTACGGGCTTTATGTAATGAAAAAGATCTTCTGCTCATTCTTGATGAAGTCCAGACGGGATTCGGCCGTACGGGAAAGATGTTTGCCTATCAGCATTATGATATTGAACCTGATTTAATAACGATGGCAAAAGGGTTAGGGGGAGGTTTACCGATCGGGGCGATGTTGGCAGCGGATAAGCATGCTCATTTGCTCCAGCCGGGGATGCATGGCACGACTTTTGGAGGCAGTCCTTTGGTGACCAAGGCGGCCTTAGGCGTTATGGAAGCTATCCGGAAAGATAAGATGCTGAGGAATGCCAGATCGATGGGTGAATATCTTATAGAGAAGTTGAATGTCCTCAAGGCCTGTTATCCAATTATTCGTGAAGTTCGCGGAATCGGGTTAATGGTTGGAGTTGAGTTGACCATCGAAGGAAAAGGGATATTTGACGAATGCTTTAAACAGGGCTTGATCATTAATTGCACCCAGGGCAAAGTTCTACGTATTATGCCGGCGCTTAATGTTACGCGTAAGCAGATCGATAAAGCTATGGGTATTCTGGAAAGAGCGATGGCGTTGGCAGTACGGGCCTGATCCGCGGGGAGAGATCATGAAAAAAGATTTTATCAGTCTAAAGGATTTTTCATCCAGTGAGTTGAATGAGTTGTTGAATCTGGCCAAGCAGCTGAAGCACAGCCCGCGCCAGTCGGCCGATTATTTACGCGGCAAATCGTTTGCTCTTATTTTTCAGAAGCCGTCCAATCGTACGCGTGTATCTTTTGAAACGGGGATCTTTCAGTTAGGAGGGAATCCTATCTATTTGGCTCCCGATGATATCAGCCTCGGTAAAAGAGAACCAACGGCGGATATTGCCAGGACTTTGTCCCGTTATGTGGATGGTATTGTTGCCCGGGTTTTCTTTCATCAGGACATCCTTGACCTGGCGAAGTATTCCAGTGTGCCGGTGATCAATGGGTTGTCGGATCTTTCGCATCCATGTCAGGCTATGGCCGATATGTTCACGATCCAGGAGAAGTTTAATGCGTTGAAAGGCCTGAAAATGGCTTATGTCGGCGATGGTAATAATATGACAAATTCACTTTTGATCGCGGCGGCCAAGTTGGGGATGAGCATTTCAGTAGCGACACCTCAAGATTATGCCCCTGATGCCGGGTATGTGAACGCGGCCAGAGAATGCGCGGCAAAAACCGGAGCTATGATCACGGTCACTCAGTCACCTCAGGAGGCTGTGAGGGGAGCTCATGTGGTTTATACCGATACCTGGGTCAGTATGGGGCAGGAAGAGGAAACAGAAAAACGTTTGAAAGATTTTGAAGGTTATCAGGTCGATGAGAAGCTTGTTGCTCTGGCAGATGAGAAATTTATTTTTATGCATTGTTTACCGGCCCATCGCGGGCAGGAAGTGTCGGCATCTGTTATTGACGGAGAACGTTCTGTTGTTTTTGATGAGGCGGAGAATCGGCTGCATATGCAGAAAGCCGTTATGATCTTTTTGTTTACGTTTAAACATTAAAATGGAGTTGGCAATGAAGAAAGTCGTTTTGGCGTATTCCGGCGGATTAGACACATCATGTATCATCCCGTGGCTGAAAGATCGTGGTTATGAGATCATTGCCGTTATTGGCGACGTAGGCCAGGGAGATAACTTCGAGCAGGTGAAAGCCAAGGCATTGAAGTCGGGGGCCTGCAAGGCGGTTTGTTTGAACTTACAGCAGGAATTGATCGAGGATTTTGCTATCCCGGCGCTCAAGGCGGGAGCTTTGTATGAGGGGAAATATAATCTGGCATGTGCCTTATCCCGTCCGTTGATCGCGTATCATCAGGTTCAGGTCGCGCGGAAGGAAAAAGCGCAAGGGCTGGTGCATGGATGTACGGGAAAAGGAAATGATCAGGTGCGCTTTGAAGTGACATACCGCTTGATGGAACCCTCGATGGAAGTGCTGGCGCCAGTGCGTGTGTGGGAATTCAAGTCCCGTGATGAAGAGATCGATTACGCGATCTCAAAGGGTGTGCCTATTACAGCGTCAAAAAAGAAGCCGTATAGTATTGATACGAATGTCTATGGGAAAGCGATCGAGAGCGGCCTTCTGGAAGATCCAATGGTAGAGCCTCCGCGGGATGTCTTTACGATGACGGTAGATCCGCTGAGAGCGCCTAATAAGCCAGGATATGTTGAGATCGGCTTTGAAAAGGGGGTTCCTGTTTCCGTTGATGGAAAGAAGCTGAAACCGCTGCCTCTCGTGTTGGCGTTGAATGAGATCGCCGGGAAGCATGGGGTTGGCCGTGTAGATATGATCGAGAATCGTTTGGTCGGGATTAAATCCCGCGAGTTATATGAAAATCCGGCAGGAACTGTCCTGCATTTAGGGATTCGGGAGATCGAAAGCCTGGTGCTGGATCGTGACAGTTTACGCTTTAAGGAATTGCTTTCACAAAAGTACGCGGAACTGATCTATAATGGCCTTTGGTGGACGCCTTTAAAGAGTCAGATGGATGCGTTCTTTAATGAATACCATAAAGATACGACGGGTATCGTCCGGATCAAATTGTATAAAGGTCATGCCATGGTCGTTGGACGGAAGTCGCCGTTCTCTCGTTATAGCGAGAAGATGGCTACTTACGGCAAGGGAGATACGTTCGATCAGTCTCTCGCGGAAGGTTTTATCAAGCTCTGGACTGTTCCTTTCCAGCGGCATCAGTAATGGATCATCCTCCGAAAGGGGAAATTATGGCATCAAAGCTTTGGGGTTCCCGATTTACGGGCAATTTAAGTCAGCTCGCGGAGAAGTTCACGTACAGTATTTCGTACGATTCAAAGCTGGCTCTCTATGATTGTGTGGCAAGCATTGCTCATGCCGAGATGCTTGGAAGCCAAGGGATCATCCATAAGAAAGATGCATCTGCCATTGTCAGGGGCTTGAACCAGCTGATCAATGATATTGAGGCGGGACGGTTCCAGCATGATCCAGCGGCTGAGGATATTCATTCTGATATTCAGTCCAGGCTCAAGAAACTGATCGGAAAGCCTGCGGATTGTCTGCATACGGCGCGTTCCCGTAATGATCAGGTTGTCACGGATGTGCGTCTTTATTGTTTAAATCATCTGGAGAACATCCAGGCTTTGCTGGACGGGATGCAGATAGCAATCGTTAAGTTTGCCGACAAGAACGCGGATGTGATCATTCCTGCCTATACTCATTTGCAAAGTGCTCAGGTAGTTCTGTTGGCGCATCAGATGTTAGCGTATGTGGAAATGCTGGAGCGGGATAAGGGGCGACTGGAGGATGCTGCCCGTCGGACAAGCATGAACACGCTTGGCGCGTGCGCTCTTTCAGGGACAACGCTTCAGACTGATCGCGAGTTTGTGACCAAACGTTTGGGTCTTTTGTCAACAGCGGCTAACAGTATGGATGCGGTGTCGGACCGTGATTTTCTGGTTGAGATCGTTTCTGCGATCGCCATCACGGGAATGCATTTGTCCCGGATTTGCGAAGACCTGATCATTTGGGTAACAAGCGAATTTGATTTTATTTCTTTGGATGATGCTTTCTGTACGGGGTCGTCCATTATGCCTCATAAAAAGAATCCGGATGTCCTGGAGCTTGTGCGGGGGACATCAGCCAGGTTCCCGGGGCGTTTGATGGAATTACTGGTTCTGATGAAGGGCTTACCGCTAACATATAATCGGGATATGCAGATGGATAAGCCTGCGCTCTTTGATTGTGTGGATACTATTGAGGATATGCTGGCGCTGATGGCCGAGCTGTTCGGTGGCATTACGGTCAAGAAGGATGTGCTGGCGGCGCGAGTGACGGCGGAGCATTTTTTTTCTGTTGATATCCTGGATTATCTGGTGCGCAAGGGAGCTACCTATCGTGATGCGCATGATACGGTAGGCGTCATGGTGAAAGAGTGCCTTGACAGAGGAAAGAAGATAGCCGACCTGCCGGTAGAGCAGTTGAAGAAATATTCTTCGCTTTTTGAGGCGGATGTTAAATATTTGTTGAATCCGGAAGTCTCTATTAAAGGCAAGAAATCTTTTGGTTCCACGAATCCTCTGATGGTCCGGGCGCAGATCAATATATGGAAAAAAAGGTTGAAGTAATCATGTATTCTCATCCGATCCACGACTTTCAATATAAAAACGGTGAGCTGTATTGCGAGGGAGTTAAAGTTTCAGCGATCGTAAAGAAAGTTGGAACGCCGGTCTATATTTATAGTTATAAGACGCTGGTGGATCATTATCGCAAGATCAGGGAAGCTTTTAAAGCCGTTGACCCTATTATTTGTTTTGCGATGAAAGCGAACAGTAATATAGCGCTTTTGTCGGCTTTGGTTAAAGAAGGAGCGGGTTTTGATATTGTCTCAGGAGGAGAGTTGAAGAAAGCCAGGCTGGTGAAGGCTGATATGAAGAGGATCGCTTTTGCCTCTGTTGGTAAAACGGAGGAAGAGATCTTTGATGCCGTAAATGCCGGCATCCTTCTTTTTAACGTAGAGTCCAGGCCTGAGCTGAATAATATCAATCGTATCGCTGGCAAGATGAGGAAGAAAGTCCAGGTTGCCCTGCGCATTAATCCGGATATTGATGTTCCGACTCATGACAAGATCAATACCGGAAGCCTGAAGAAAAAGTTCGGGATCGATCTGAAGACGGCGCGGGATATTTTCCTTGGTCAGAAAGAGTTTAAGAATTTACGCATTAATGGTGTCCATATTCACATCGGCTCACAGATTATTAAGGGTGAGCCCTTTCTTGTGGCGATCGAGAAGGCCTTGGCCTTCATTGATGAGTTGGAGAGAGATGGCGTTAAGGTGGAGTTTTTTGATATTGGCGGCGGGTTAGGGATCGTTTATAAGGATGAAACTCCTCAGACGGCTAAAGAATATGCGGACAAAGTCCTGCCCTTGTTGAAAGGCCGAACATTTCGTTTGTTAATGGAGCCAGGCCGTTTTATTGCGGGGAATGCGGGTATTTTTGTAACGCGTAAGCTGTACCTGAAAGATAATGGCGTCAAGAAATTCATGATCGTTGACGCTGGAATGAATGATCTGGTGCGTCCGTCAATGTACGGTTCGTATCATGAGATCATTCCTGTCAAGAAGGTTGGCGGCAAGAAAGTCCATTGTGATGTCGTCGGACCTATTTGCGAAAGCGGCGATATTTTTGCTCATGATCGCGATATGGAGAATGTGAAAGACGGGGAATTGCTGGCGGTGCTTTCGGCAGGGGCGTATGGGTATGTTATGTCCAGTAACTATAATGTCCGGCCTCGTTCGGCGGAAGTGATGGTGAAAGGGCGTCAGTGGGCGGTTGTTCAGGAGCGTGAAACGTTCAAAGATCTGATCAAGGGGGCGAAAGTCCCGGGGTTCCTTAAATGAAGACGATCCAGTTCGCAAAGATGCAAGGCGCCGGCAATGATTTTATCGTGATCGATCATCAGCCGGGAATGGATTATGCCGGGTTTGCCAGGAAGGTGTGTAACCGCAATATGGGTATTGGTGCCGATGGCGTACTCGTCTTTGAGGAGTCAAAGGGGTCGGGTTACGGGATGAGGATCATTAATGCTGATGGATCCGAGGCGGAAATGTGCGGTAATGGCGCCCGTTGTATGGCGGTGTATATTGCGCATAAATTCGCGGTCGTTCCGGATGTTTTTACGATGCAGACATTGGCGGGCAGTATTCATGCGACAGTCCGGGGGGAAGAAGCCTCCGTTCAGTTGAGTGACCCGCGAGATTATCGTCCTGATATTGATATAGAATTAGGGGAACAGACGTTGTCCGGCCATTTTATTAATACCGGAGTACCGCATACGGTCATTTTTGTTGAAGCGCTTCAGGAATGTAATGTGAACTCTCTTGGGAGGGTGATCCGAAACCATCAGGTGTTTGCTCCCAAGGGAACGAATGTTAATTTTGTTGAACGGATCGAAGACGGCATGGTGGCGTTAAGGACGTATGAACGGGGGGTTGAGGCGGAAACATTAGCTTGTGGTACGGGCAGTGTGGCGGCGGCATTAATCGGGTATTTGCAAGGGCAGAAAAGGCTCGATCCTCGGAAGGCTGCGGCGATCAAGGTGATTACGAAGAGCGGTGAAGTTTTGAACGTTATTTTTGATCTGGATATTCAGCAGGACAAGCCGGTGATGACAAATGTGTGGTTAAAAGGCAGTGGGAAATTTATTTGCAAGGGAGAATATTATGGAGTTTAAAGGATCGATCGTGGCATTGGTAACCCCGTTTACGGAACATGGTGTCGATGAATGGAAGTTGGCCGAATTGGTGAACTTTCAGGTAAAGAATGGCACCGACGGTATTGTTCCTTGCGGTACAACCGGAGAATCTCCGACTTTATCGCATGAGGAGCATGACAGGGTGATCGAGATCGTGGTGGATACAGTCGCTAAACGGATCCCCGTTATTGCCGGAACAGGTTCTAATTCGACGAGAGAGGCTGTGAGCCTTACCAGGCATGCGCAAGATGCCGGAGCGGATGCGGCATTAGTGGTAACGCCTTATTATAATAAGCCGACTCAGAAAGGCCTTTATTTGCATTTTAAGGAAGTGGCGGACAGCGTCAAGATCCCGATCATTCTTTATAATATTGAAGGGCGTTGTGCCAGGAACATTGAAACGGAAACGATCAGGAAGCTGGTTAAGGATTGCAAGAATATTATTGGTGTCAAAGAAGCTTCGGGTAATTTGACCCAGGCTCAAGCCGTGAAGGATTCGTGCGGGAAGAAATTCACGCTGCTCTCAGGAGATGACGCGCTGACGGTCCCTATGATGAAGCTGGGTGGTAGTGGCGTCATTTCTGTTCTAGGTAATATAATGCCTAAGGAAGTTTCTGAGGTAGTGCATTTGATGATGAAGGGTAAGGTGAAGGAAGCTGAGGCCAAACAGGAAAAATTAATCCCGATCATTAAAGCTATGTTTCTTGAGACGAATCCTATTCCGGTCAAGACAGCGTGCGGGTTAATGGGGCTTTGTCCGTCGTTAGTTAGGCTTCCGATGTGTGAAATGGAGCCGGAGAATCTGGAAAAGCTGAAGCTTGTGTTAAAGCAGTACAAACTGATCAAGGGGTAACGATATGATCAAACTTGCCATTATCGGCTGTCAGGGTCGTATGGGGCAGCGTATTACCGAGTTAGCAGTTAAGACAGAAAAATTTCAGATAGCGGCTCTTATAGAAAGGCCGGATTGCCCGAATGTGCCGGAGACAATAGCGGGTGTTAAGGTCTCAAGGGATATCAAAGCGATCAAAGGTTCCGATGTCTTGATTGATTTTACAGTACCGGATGCCACGATGCAGAATCTGGAGGCGTGCCTAAAATATCGTGTCCGTATGGTTATCGGGACAACGGGGTTTTCTGCTGATCAGGATCTGAAGATCATGGAAGCTGCTAAAATGCTGGGGATCGTGCGCTCGTCCAATATGTCTGTAGGTGTCAATGTCCTGTATGGTATCCTGCGCAAGATGTCCGAGGCGCTTAAGGGTTATGACGTATCGATTACAGAAACACATCATATCCACAAGAAGGATGCTCCTTCAGGTACGGCGAAGACAATGGCAGATGTTATTCGGAATGCAACTCAGCTGCAGCAAGTTCCTATCGAGTCGATCCGTGAGGGTGAGGTCATAGGTTATCACAAGGTTATGTTCAAAAGCGGGGTGGATACAATTGAAATTTCACATGATGCACATACGCGGGATATGTTCGCGCAGGGAGCTCTTGTTGCGGCCCAATTTATTGCGTATAAAGATAATGGTATTTACAGTATGCAGGATGTTTTATTTGGATAAGTAGGGGCGCAATTTATTGCGCCCGGTGTAATAACGATACCGCCGGGAGGGGGATCATGAATAATTTTGCAGTCGCAGAACGTTTAAAACAGTTGCCGCCGTATTTATTTCTTGAGATCGATAAGGCGAAGCGTGAAGCGATGGCTCAGGGCCGTGATGTGATCAATCTTGGGGTTGGGGACCCTGATCAGGTCACGCATAAACCTATTGTGGAAGCGATGAAGAAGGCTGTTGAAGACGGGGGTAATCATCATTATCCGTTCGATGCTGGAGTGCCGCAATTACGCGTGGATATTTCAAGGTGGTTTAAGGTCCGCTTTGGAGTTGATCTTGATCCTGCCACAGAGATCTATCCGCTTATAGGTTCCAAGGAGGGGTTGGCGCATTTTCCCTTGGCGGTCATTAATCCAGGGGATAAGGTTTTATTGACGGATCCGGCTTATCCAGCTTATCAGGCGGCAGTGACTTTTGCCGGAGGGAGGATCCAGTATCTTTCGTTAAAGGCATCGAATGATTTTCTTCCGAAGATCTCTGATATTGAAGCAGTAAAGAACGCCAAGGCGATTATCGTGTGTTATCCGAATAATCCTACTTCGGCGGTAGCGAACAAACAGTTTTATATCGATCTTGTCCGTGTTTGTACGCAGAAGAATATTATGATTATTTCTGACCTGGCGTATTCCGAAGTTTATTATGATGGAGTAAAGCCGCCGAGTATTCTTGAAATCCCGGGAGCAAAAGATATCGCGATCGAGTTTCATTCGTTCTCAAAGACCTATTATATGACGGGATGGCGTTTGGGTTGGGCTTGCGGGAATCCGCAATTGATCGCTGCATTGGCAAAAGTGAAATCCAATGTGGACTCCGGTGTGTTCAATGCTATTCAGCATGCAGGGATCGCTGCGCTCAAGATCGATCCTGTAGAGATCGAAGATATGCGCGCCTGTTATCAGGAGCGGAGAGATGCCTTGATCAATGGCTGCCGCTCGATAGGCTGGAAGATCGATCCGCCTAAGGCTGCTTTTTATGTGTGGGCAAAAATCCCGTCGAAGTTTCCGGATTCGATGTCGTGCGCAAAGGCTTTTCTTGATCAGGCGGATATTGTCATGACGCCGGGTGTCGGGTTTGGAAAGAGCGGCGAAGGATATGTACGGATGTCATTGACGCTTCCGGTTGAGCGGATCCATGAGGCAGTGCAGCGCATGGCTAAGGTTTTGGCGTAAGGAGGCGGATCTTGTGCCTATTGTTTTTTTAGGGCTTGGATCTAATTTGGGTGATCGGGAAAAGAATATCCGTCAGGCGCTTGAATTATTGGAAGCGGATGCAGTGATTGTACAGAAAATATCGTCGATTATTGAGACTGACCCTGTGGGAGGACCCCAGCAGGGTCTTTTTCTTAATGCGGCAGCGAAGGTTGAGACAGACCTTTCTCCTCATGATCTTTTAAGAAAGATCCATCAGATCGAAGCGTCTTTGGGAAGAGTGCGAGATGTTAAGAACGGGCCAAGGACGATCGATATTGATATTCTTTTATATGATGATCGGAAGGTGAATGATCTCGATTTGATTATTCCTCACCCCAGGATGCGGGAGAGGGCTTTTGTGATGCGTCCATTGGGTGAAATATTTTGACAAATCATCAAAATCAGGTATAATTTATTTATGATTACTGCTTCAAAGAATATAATTCTTTTAGGTTTTATGGCGTGTGGAAAAACGTTTACATCTCGAGAATTGGCTCGCCTGCTCGGACGTGAACGAGTGTCGACCGATGAGGTCATTGAGCAGCGCGAGGGGCGTACGATCGCGGATATATTTGCTCAATCGGGAGAGCCCTATTTTCGTCAGGTAGAATGCGAGATCATCAAAGAGTTGTCGGCAAGGGATGGCTTGATCATTGATTGTGGCGGTGGAGTGGCGGTTAATCCGGATAATTTCGCGGCCTTGCAATCGAATGGTATCAGTTTTTATTTAGTGGCTTCGCCGGAAGCCATTGAACGCAGGACAAGAGGGAAGACGGACAGGCCGCTTCTCAACGTATCCGATCCGTTGTCCAAAATTAAAGAATTATTAGCCAAACGCGACCCCTATTATCGTAAGGCTGATTTCCTCATTGATTCCAATGAGGATAATATAGGTAAGGTGGTCGATGAGATCCTTCACATTCTCTCCAGCAGTACGACGCACAGCCCTGATCGCGCTTAACGCGGTCGCAGGGGTATCTCCCAGAACGGCGTATAAATTAAGCCAGCAGGCAGATCTTTTTGATCGATGGAAAGGTTTCTCTTTGCCGGATGCCGCTGCTGCTATGGAAATAAGTGATAAAGCGTTGGTTAACTGGATCGCACTTGTAGAATCGGGGTTTGGGGAGAGAGAAGAGCTTAAGGCTGCCGAAACGGCTGCCCGGATCATTACGATCATTGATGAGGATTATCCCCAGAGGCTGAAAGAGATCATTGATCCACCTGTTGTTTTGTATGTTAAAGGACGGCTTCCGGCTGTGGATGACGCGGTTATTGCTCTTGTGGGAGCGCGTCAGGCGACGGCTTATGGTTTGGCTGTCGCAGAGCAGTTGTCCATGCGGCTGGCAGAGGTTGGGGTGGCTGTTATTTCCGGGATGGCAAGGGGGATCGATGCGGCAGCTCATCGCGGCGCATTGAAGGCTTGTGGTCGGACATATGGCGTTCTGGGCTGCGGATTGGATATTGTTTATCCGGTACAGAATCAGGAGTTGTCCAGGAAAACGGCGGAGCAGGGTTGTTTGATCAGTGAGTTTCCTTTTGGAACAGAGCCTTTGCCGTATCATTTTCCACGCAGGAATCGTATTGTGAGCGCCTTGTCTCAGGGAGTTGTTGTGGTTGAAGCTAATGCTAAAAGCGGGGCATTGATCACGGCTGATTTTGCCCTTGAACAGGGAAGGGATGTCCTGGCGGTCCCAGGACGGATTGATTCTCCGCAGTCATTCGGTCCGCATCAGTTGATCCGTAATGGGGCTAAGATCGTGCTTTCAGTTGAGGATATCCTTGAAGATATTGTTGGTTTAAAGGTGCAACAGGAGCTCTTTCAGGAGAAGGTTTCGAAGAGACCGGCAGATTTAACAGTACATGAAGACAGAGTGTTGAGTATTATTGAAGAAGGAACCGCATCATTTGACAGTCTTGTGTCCAGGTCCGCGTTATCGGTCCCCGTTCTGATGGGGGTATGCTTGAGCCTTCAATTGCGACGGGTTATCCAGGAACGTCCCGGCAAGATTTATGAGATCATATAAAAAGTACGGATAATATTTGCAAAATATTCATTTTTATGGAAAGTATGTATCATGTCTAAAGCACTCGTTATTGTAGAATCACCTGCCAAAGTCAAGACGATCAACAAGATCCTTGGCTCACGCTTCAAGGTCACTTCATCAATGGGGCATTTGATCGATCTTCCCAAATCCATGCTTGGCGTTGATGTGGATCATAATTTTGAACCCAAACTTATTGTTGTGCGCGCGAAGCAGAAAGTTTTAGGAAAACTGAAGAAAGAAGCGATTGGAAAGACAGAGATCTATTTTGCCACCGACCCTGACCGTGAGGGAGAGGCGATCGGATGGAACCTGGTGCCGCATCTGGCTACCGGTGGTAAAAAGGTCTTTCGAGTGGTGTTTCATGAGATCACGAAAGACGCGGTCTTAAAAGCTTTTGACAATAAACATGAATTTGATCAGAACAAGATCAATGCTCAGAATGGCCGCAGGATACTGGATCGTATTGTAGGATATTTGATCAGCCCTGTCTTGTGGAAGAAAGTTGGGAGTCGTTTGAGCGCAGGCCGTGTGCAATCAGTGGCTCTGCGCCTTATTATTGATCGGGAGCGAGAGATCAAGAAGTTTGTTCCTGTTGAGTATTGGCAGATCTCGGCATTATTGAAGAAAGAAGGTGTTCATGACGTTCTTGAGGCACAGCTTGAACGGATCAACAATCTCAAGCTTGAATTAAAAACATCTGCCGATACAAAAAAGATCACGGAAGATCTAAAAGCCAGGCTGTTTCGCGTCAGTTCGGTGAATACCCGCGAAATTCGGCGTAACGCCTTACCTCCGTTTATTACCAGTACTTTGCAGCAGGAAGCCTTTTCCAAGCTTGGATTTAATGCCCAGCGAACGATGATGATAGCGCAGACGCTTTATGAAGGTATTGAGATCGGGGATGAAGAGGCTGTTGGTTTGATCACTTATATGAGAACTGACTCAGTGAATATCGCGAATGAGGCTATTGAAAAATCCCGTGGTTTTATCCTTAAGAATTATGGTGAAAAGCATCTGCCGGTTGTTCCTAACAAATTCAAGTCCAAAAAACAGGCCCAGGAGGCGCACGAAGCGATCCGTCCTTCTGATGTGGACCGTACTCCGGCCTCAATGAAGGAATGCCTGACCGAAGATCAGTTCAAGTTGTATGATCTTATTTGGAAGCGATTCTTAAGCTGTCAGATGTCTCCGGCGGTCTTTGAGAATAAAAAGGTTGAAATAACCGCGGGGCAGTATCAGTTTGGCGCATCCGGTTCAAATTTGGTTTTTCCTGGTTGTCTGGCTCTTTATAAGACCGCTGAAGATGAGGAAAAGAAGCAGGATCTTTCTTTTTATCAAGAGGGTGATATTTTGCAGATGACAGAGCTTTGTCCAACTCAGCATTTTACCAAGCCACCGGCCCGTTATTCGGAAGCTTCGCTTGTGAAAACGATGGAAGAAGAAGGGATCGGTCGTCCGAGTACGTACGCATCTATTATTCAAACGTTAGTGCTGCGTAATTATGTTACCCGGGACAGGGGATATTTTACGCCGACTGAATTGGGTTTTATTATTTGCGACCTGTTGGTTGCCAGTTTCCCGACGATCCTTGATATCGGCTTTACCGCCAGGATGGAAGAAAATCTTGATCTTGTGGAAGAAGGGTCATTGGATTATGTTCAATTGTTGAGAGATTTTTACGGTCCTTTCAAGGAAGAGCTGGATCGCGCAATGGCATCGATTGAAAAGACGAATGTTGCTTTTGCCAAGCCGTGCCCGAAGTGTAATGATAATACTATGGTCGTGAAATGGGGCCGGAACGGGCGGTTCTTAAGTTGTTCCAATTTCCCGGATTGCAAGCACGCGGAACCGTTTCCTATGGGGATCAAATGCCCTGAGCAGGGCTGTGAAGGAGAGTTGGTGGAGCGGCGCAATCATCGCGGCGGAGTCTTTTACGGTTGCAATAAATATCCTGAGTGTAAGCACATTTCCAATAAACTTCCTGTTAAATCGTCTGAACAGCCGGCAGTACCGGTTGAGGTAGATATCGACGAATAGACTTATTGTCGAACAGAGGATGTTCATGGAAGATCGAATGACCGCAGTAGAGAAGAAGGCCGCTTTTCAGGAGCATTTATTAACACAGTTGAACGATGCTCTGGTTAA
This sequence comes from Candidatus Elulimicrobium sp., assembly GCA_020720365.1. Lineage (GTDB taxonomy): Bacteria > Omnitrophota > Gorgyraeia > Zapsychrales > Fredricksoniimonadaceae. Next base: position 29,406 of record DYOU01000009.1, on the reverse strand, counting down.
TCAGCAAAAAAAGATAATGACCCTTGAGCAGCGGGTTCATGCGTTAAAAGATCAATTAAGTTCCAGAGACTTCGTGAAGCGTCAGGAGGATGAAATTCCTCCGCCTCATTATTAATGTATCAGGAAAGGAGTATTTGACCTTTAATACGAAACTTTTTGCCGTAGGCTTCGGTTTATGAAAAAATGTAAAGCTCGCGTCGTTCCCGCTAACATCTATGCGCAGGCGAGCCGCCGTCGAGAACATTTTTTCATAAAGCCTCGCATACTTTTGCCAAAAAGTTTCTAATTGTATTAAAGATCAAACACTCCTTTCCTTAGCGATTTGTTTTTGCTTTAAATAAGAAGCAGTCAATTATTGAAAATTCTATGGGATATTTGAGAGGGAGTTATATGCCTAAAACAAAGATCATTTGTACGCTGGGGCCGGCGTCGTCGAGATCGGCTGTGCTGGTGAAGATGATGCGCGCCGGGATGGATGTGGTGCGGCTGAATTTTTCGCACGGCAGCCATGAGGATCATCGTAAACGTATTGAGCTGGTCAGGACGATCAATAAGAAATATCGTCGTCATATCCGCATTCTGGCAGACCTTGAAGGGTATCGTATTCGTATCGGGGAGCTTAAAGACGGAAAGCCTGTTGAGGTGAAGAAGAATCAATGGGTTTGGTTTGGCGTTGGCAGTAACCAGAGCCAGAAGAATGAACTGATCCCGTTCGACTATGATGGGCCTTTAAAGGATATTAAGAAAGGCCAGCCGGTATATATCGATGATGGAAAAATATCCCTTGTTGTTGACGGGGTTGAGAAGTCGACGTTGAGGACCAGGGTTGTTATCGGGGGAGTGATCAAGGAGCATAAGGGCGTGAATATGCCTGATGCGAAATTGACGTTCAAAGGTGTAACGGATCGGGATCTGGTGAATTTGAACTTTTGCCTGGATCATCAAGTTGATTTTATTGCCCAGTCGTTTGTTCGTACCAGGGATGATATTCTGGCGTTAAAAGCTTATATGAAGAATACGGAGCATAAGCCAATGATCATTGCCAAGATCGAAGATCGGGAGGGGATCCATAATATTGATTCAATTATGAAGGTTTCTGATGGTATTATGGTGGCTCGTGGGGATATGGGGGTGTCGTTGCCTATATGGGAAGTCCCTTTGATGCAGAAACTGATCATTCGAAAATGTAAAAGCGCGGCTAAACCGGTCATTACCGCGACCCAGATGTTGGAAAGTATGACCGAGGAGCGTATTCCGACTCGGGCTGAAGTAACAGATGTGGCGAATTCGATCCTGGATGGGACGGATTATGTGATGCTTTCGGCAGAGACGGCAGTAGGTTTTGATCCTGCCGGTTGTGTGAATATGATGAATAAGATCATTGACTTTACTGAAAAGAACCGCTTCCTATGAAGATCATTACAGGAGAGTATTCTGGCCGTAATATTTTTATGCCGGGGCATATAAGGCCTACGCAAAACCTCCTGCGCAAGGCGGTTTTTGATATGATCGGGCATGACCTCAGTGGTTTGTCTTTCCTGGATCTTTTCTCCGGAAGCGGGGCCATGGGCTTTGAAGCGATCTCTTGCGGGGCGGCTGAAGTTTGTATGGTGGAGCGGGATCCAAAGTGTGTGGGGGTTATTGAAGACAATATGATGATCCTCAAGCCGGGGGAGAACGGCCAAAAGGTGGATCTTATTATAAAAGATGTTTTTGCATCCATTAAAGAGTTGGAACGTCAGGGCCGTAAGTTTCATGTGGTCTTTTTTGACCCTCCCTTCGACCAGCGGTTGGGTAAAAAAACCTTGAAAACGCTATTGGCGCATGATATATTACACCCCAATTCGTTTTTGATAGCACAGTATGGAACAGATGAAACTCTGCCTGGCATCGACGACGTACAAGAGATCGCCGGCAGATTTTTACTTGTTAAAGATAAGATTTACGGGTCGTCCCGTTTGACAGTCTATGAACGGTTAGCGGAAGAAGGTCTTTGATATGGGGCGTATTGCAGTTTATCCCGGAAGCTTTGATCCTGTGACTTACGGGCATTTGGATGTGATGAAGCGTGCGGCTGCTATTTTTGGCAAGGTTGTTGTTGCTGTAGCGAATAATCCTAATAAGAAGTATTTATTCTCGCTTGAAGAGCGTGTAATGATGGTTCAAGAGGCGACCAAAGGGATGAAGGGAGTCATTGTTGAAGGTTTTGACGGCCTTGTTGTTGATCTGGCCAGGCGTAGAAATGCGGCTGTTCTTGTGAGAGGTTTGCGCATGACAGCTGATTTTGAATATGAGTTCCAGATGGCTGAAACAAATCGCCGTTTGGCTGAAGACATTGAAACAGTTTTTCTAATGCCATCGGAAGGGTTTTCGTTTCTTTCTTCAACATTGTTAAAAGAAGTGGCCAAGTTCGGGGCTAATTTGACGCCGTTCGTACCGCCGTGTGTTGCCCGGAAGATGAAAAGTATTGCCAGGAAATGAAGATCAAGATCAGTGACATTATCAGTGCCGGCCTGGATATTTCCGAGCAAGCCATGCCCAGGGATATTGATATTATTGAAGATTTCATTGATCTGGACCGGCCGGTGCTTGTTAAGGGCCGTTTGGAACGGGTAGATGAGTTTATCCTGGCCAAGTTGGATGTCTTTTTTGCGTTGAATATGAGCTGTGCGCGCTGTCTGGAGGCTATTCACAAGGACGCAACGATTGAGTGCCAGATTGAGCTTGAGTATGCGCCGCGTGATAAGTACATAAATATAGGTTCGGCAGTAAGGGAAGAGATATTGCTGGGGTATGGCTCACATACTTTATGCCGTGAAGATTGCAAAGGTATTTGTCCTGGCTGTGGAGCGTATTTGAATAAAGAGAAGTGTGCATGTGGGAAGAAGGAGTAGGACCTTCTAAATTTTCGAAGTAAATTATAAAGAGGAGCAAGAAATGCCAAATCCAAAAAGACAACATTCCAAAGCCCGGTCTCGCCGGCGTCGTACGCATCAAAAACTTACCATTGTTTCAGCCACCACTAAAGGTGAAGGCAGCAAGGCGGGTATTTCTCACCGTATTTGCCCGATCACAGGCTGTTATAAAGGTAAGCAGGTTGTTACCCCCAAGGTCAAAAAGACCGCGTAATTTCATTGCAGGGAATTCTTGCAGTCGAATTGATAATTAAAGGAGCGGCTTTTGAAGATCGTTGTTGACGCTATGGGTGGAGACCACGCTCCGGCTAATATTGTTGCCGGTGTTGTTGACGCTGTTAAAGAGCTTTCCGTTACGATCACTCTTGTAGGAGTTGAAAATAGAGTCAGGGCGGAGCTTTCCAAATATTCTTATCCCAAGGATAGGATAGAGATTGTTCACGCGTCTGAAGTTGTAGATATGGATGATAATCCAATGGATGTCATTCGTAAGAAGAAAGATTGTTCCATTGCTGTAGGGATCAATTTACTCAAGAATGGTGGGTATGATGCTTTTGTATCGGCAGGGAATACGGGCGCACTGGTTGCGGCAGCCACATTTTATCTTCGTATGATCGAAGGCATTGACCGGCCGGGCATAGGCCTTGTGATCCCTCAGGTTGACGGAACGGCATTCCTTATTGATGTTGGTGCTAACGCAGAACCCAAACCGGAACATCTCTACCAATACGGATTAATGGCGCGTGCTTATATGCAGAGCGTTATGGGGAGGGAGAATCCTTCTGTTGGATTGGTTAATATAGGTGAAGAAGAAGGTAAAGGGTCGGGTTTTGATAAACATTCTTACGATTTATTGAAAGAAAAAGTCCCTGGATTTATCGGGAATGTTGAGCCGAACAAGATATTTCAAAATAAAGCAGATTGTATTATTTGTACTGGATTTGTAGGGAATGTTATCATTAAGTTGACGGAAGGACTGATGGAATCGACCGCTACTTTATTGAAGCGGGAGATCAAGAAAAACCCGTTGGCCATGCTCGGAGCATTAATGATGAGGGGGGCTCTGAAGGGGCTTAAAAAGCATGTAGATTATTCGGAATACGGCGGGGCACCCTTGTTGGGTGTGAACGGGATCGTGATGAAAAGTCATGGCCGTTCGTCCTCGAAAGCCATTACCAACGCTATCCGCGCGACCATGCGCGAGGTAGATCATAATATTCTCGATAAGATCAAGGTGTCCCTCAAATGAAAAAAGTCGGTATACTCTCTTTAGGTCGGTATCTTCCTGTTCAGGTGCTTACGAATCAGGATATAGAAAAGATCGTTGATACATCGGATGAATGGATCGTTTCCCGTACAGGGATCAAGGAGCGCCGTATTTCTGCTGACGGTGAGAAGACAAGCGACATGGCGATCGCGGCGGCGAAAGACGCACTGAAGAATTCTGTTATAAAGGCAGAGGATATTGAAGCGATCTTTGTGGCTACCGTTACGCCGGACAGTAACTTTCCATCCGTGGCATGTCTTGTTCAGAGGGCGATCGGCGCGAAAAAAGCGTTCGCTTATGATATTGGCGCGGCATGTTCAGGGTTCCTGTATGCATTGACGACGGCCAAGCAATTTATTTCTTCAGGGATGGTCCAGAATGCGATGGTGATCGCATCAGACCGGTTCACGTCGATCATTGACTGGAAAAACCGTAATACCTGTGTTCTTTTTGGTGATGGGGCAGGAGCGGCTGTTCTTGGGCCTGTTCAGGATGGCGGGATGTTGGCGGATTATATGATCTCTAACGGTGAAGGTTCGGACCTGATGGGGGTTATGGCCGATAAGGTTCGCTCTCCGTTTAATTCGTCAATTGAAACGGCAAAACTGCCGTTTGTTACTATGAATGGACAGGAATTGTTCAAGCATGCCGTTCCTGGAATGGCGGAGGCTTTGGCTCTTGCAGTAAAAAAGGCAGGGTTGGCGTTGGATGATATTAAGTGTGTGGTTCCGCATCAGGCCAATGATCGTATTATTGCCAGTGTGGCCAAGAGAGCGGGCATCGATAAAGAACGGTTTTTTATTAATATTGATAAATACGGCAATATTTCCGCCGCATCGGTTGTAGTGGCTTTATGTGAAGCGGTGGAGGTTGGCCGGATCAAGAAAGGCGATAAGATCGCTTTGGTTGTTTTTGGCGCCGGGTTGGTGGCTGCGGCGAATATCATTGAATGGTCATATTAGGGATATATGAAAAATATTGCTTTGGTTTTTCCTGGGCAAGGAGCGCAGAAAGTAGGGATGGGAAAAGATCTGTATGATCAAGTACCGGCGGCGAAGGCTGTTTTTGATCAAGCAAATGACGTACTTGGTTTTTCTTTAACGGATGTTATTTTTTCAGGCCCTGAAGAATGTTTGATGGCGACAAAGTATTGTCAGCCGGCGATATTTACGATGAGCATGGCGGCACTGGCTGCTTTTCGCGCGAGTGATGCCTATCAGAGAGTGAATGTAAAATACACGGCAGGTTTGAGTTTGGGTGAGTACGGGGCTATGTGCGCGGCGGGGGTCCTGTCATTTGAAGACTCATTGAGGTTGATTCAAAAGCGTGGGGCTCTTATGGAAGCGGCGGCAAAAAAGAATCCCGGGAAGATGAGTGCGGTGATCGGTTTCGATAAAGATAAGGTGGTTGCGATCTGTCGTGAAGCGGGTTGCGAGGTGGCGAATTTTAATGCTCCGGATCAGATCGTCATTACAGGATTGGTTGATGCTGTGGGAAATGCTTCAGAGCTTCTGACTGCGGCTGGATGCAAGAAGGTGATCCCTCTGGATGTAGCAGGGGCTTTTCATTCATCGTTGATGAGATCGGCAGCGGATCAGTTTGAAACGGTTGTGAAGGATTGTTCTTTTATGGTGGGTGCTGTTAAGGTTATTACAAACGTAACGGCGAAGCCTCAAGAGACAGAAGATGAAATTCGTCTTAATCTTCCCAGGCAGATATATTCATCGGTGCAATGGGTGGAAACAGTTCAGTTTATAGCAGCTCAGGGGATCACGTATCTGGTTGAGATCGGCCCGGGGCGGGTGTTAAAGGGGTTGATCCGAAAAATAGATCCAGCGTTAAATGTGTTGAATTTTCAGTGTAAGGACGATATTTCCGCAATGGTATTTTAAAGCAAGGGCTGGCTGCAAAGAAGTTGATAAGATGTTTTCGCAAGTAATCCTGTTGAATAAAAAATAAATTTGTAACAAAGTTGTATTTTAATCAAAATATATTTCGTATATTCCGCAGTCGCTGTCTCCGTCGTTTGAATTTAAATCAAAAAAGTCTGAAGATGTGTTGCAATGGATGTGAGCGCATGATAAATTTTATTTGTCATGAATA
>DYOU01000009.1:0-23021 GCA_020720365.1 Candidatus Elulimicrobium sp. | reverse complement strand
ATATTTTTCTATTTAGAAATTCGGGGCTAATGATCAATCAGGGTATAGAAGCGCAAGGGCCGTTGGGTATAGAATGCTTCCCATGAGGGGCAGTTGTTAGAGGTGAAACTAATATATTGGATCTGAAAGTTTTAATATGAAATTGGCTGTTTTTGATGTAGATAATGTTTTAGTGAGAGGCCAGTCGCAGCTAAAATTCGCCTGGTTTCTATTTTGTAAAGGACGACTCTCAATTTGTTTGATAGGTGAGATCGGTTTTTCTTTTTTGTTATATAAATTGGGAATGAATTGTGATTTAGATCGGTTGCGTGAAAAGAGTTTTCTTGTTTTTAGAGGATGGACAAAGGCAGAACTTCAGTCTTTATGTGACGAATTTTATCGTAAAGTTCTGGTTAACGCAATGATCAGCCCTTGTGTGGAACTTTTAGAGGAGCATCAGAAAGCTGGACATCAGGTTCTTTTGCTTTCTGCTTCTTTGTATCCGATAGTCGATTTGTTAAGGTTGAATCTGGGAGTTCAGTATTGTATAGCAACTTTTTTAGAGATGCAGGAAGGGGTTTATTCAGGTCGTATAAATGGGAGTGTTCCTTATGGTCAGGTCAAGATGGATTGTGTTCGTCATTTTGTATCTGACAAGGATGTTGATTGGAAGGGGTCGTATGTGTATGCAGATCATTGCTCCGATGAAATAATGATGTCAATCTTTGGGAATCCGGTTGCGGTTAATCCGGATAAAGGGCTTTTAACGGCAGCCAGGAAATATGGGTGGAAGGTGATGGTGGTTTAAATGGCAAGAAAGAAAACATTACGTCAATTACGAAAGCTTCTGAAGCGTCGAAAGAGATCGTTCACGATTAAGGATAATTTGGAAGTTTTTTCTCGACTAGTGAAGCGCTTAAGGTTTAAATTCCTGCGTTATTTTGTTTATTTTTGTTTCAGGCTTTGGCTTAAGAAGGTTCATAATGAAGGGCTTTTACCCAAAGAGGGCCCTGCCATCATTGTTAGTAATCACTTAAGTTATTACGATTGGGGGATCTTGTCAGCGATCTATTGGGATCGTTATTTAGCGTTTATAGGGAATAAAGATTTATTAAATAGAGGTTTTGTTGGTTGGTTGATGAGATTAAATATGCTTATATTCATTGATCCTAAAAAGCCTGGATTAACGTTCTTGAAGGAGGCGTTAAGAAAGTTGAAGGAGGAGAATATTCTGGTGATTTATCCGGAAGGTTCAAGATCCAAGACCGGAAGAATGTTAGAGCCAAGAAGAGGCTTTATTAAGATTGCACTTAAGACGGGAGCTCCCATTATTCCTATTGGAATGAAAGGGACGTATAGTATTTTGCCCCCGCATAAGGTATTCCCCAGATTCAAGCGCTGCGAAGTATTCGTTGGACCTCCGATATTGTTAAATAGGAGACACCCTTTGTTTAAAGACCTTTTTCATTTATTTAACGGTGAATATATTCTGAGTGAAGAAGGAGAATCTGTGGCTGCGAGGAGGATCATGGAAATTATTAAAGAGATGACAGGCCAGGAATGGGAAGATGAAGGAGATCCGACTTGACTGATTTCTTAGGGCTCGATTTTTTCGAGCAATTATATTTGATCACAGCTTTTATAACAGCCATAGAAAGCGTTGCGCTTTCTATATTTGTTTTTTTGAAGAATACCGGCAGTCGTTTGCACCGTAGTTACGGTCTTTTTGGGATTTGTGTTGGATTGTGGAGTGTTTCTCTGGTTTGTTGTCATTTATCCCTCGATCTCCAACAGGCTCTTCTATGGAATCGGTTGGTACATTTCTTCTCTGTCTTTATTGCGATCAGTTTTTATAATTTCATATTAATTCTTTTGCAATGTCGTGGACGTAAGGTTTTAAATGTAGGGATAATGATGGCTGTCATTATTGGTGGCTTTTGTTTTACACCATATATTATAAGCCATATGTCAGCCAGGTTCGGGTTTCGTATATGGCCATCTATTGGCTCCTTGTATTTAGTATATTTAACATTTTTTTCGTTTTATAGTTATTATTCATTATTTCTGGTTTTTCGTAGATTTGAACAGGAATCAGGCATTAAAAAAGAGCAATTACGATATATTTTTATCGCATTGTTTATTGGCTTTGTCGGAGGCTCGACAAATTTTGCATATTCGTTCGATTTGCCTATTCCTCCTGTTGGGAACTTGTTTGTTTTTCTTTATGTTTTGATCTTAGCGTATGCGATTGTCCGTTACCGTTTGATGGATATTCGTGTAGCGGTGGCTTCAACAGTGATCTTATTTCTTGTTTACGCATTTGTTATGGGAGTTCCTTTTTATTTTTTTTATAAGCAGCAGTATTTAATGTCTTTGCTTCTAATGGCTTTTTTTGCACCTTTTGGGCCATTTCTTTATCTTTTCTTTCAACGTCGAGCTAATGCGGCGCTTCTTAAAGTACAGCGGCGATATCAGCAAACATTGATCCAGGCATCTTCCGGCATGGGGCATATAAAAGACTTGAGGAAGCTGGTTAAGCTGATCGTTCGTATTATTATGCGGGCTCTTAAACCGGATCTATGTGCGATCTATGTCTATAATAAAGAAGCGGAAGCCTATGATCTCGGCGCAAACTTGCTTAAGAATAATGCCATGCCATTGTTAGAGAGCGTTCATGCAGATGCTAAAGTTGTTGAGTATATGTTCAACGAAGGAAAGCCTATTCTTTTGGATGAAATAAAGATCAGGGCTGTTGATAAGAATCGTGTTGCGGCATCTGCGGTGGCTCTGGAAGTGGCTGGTTTTAACGCGGCGATGCTTGTGCCTAGTATTATTGATGGCCGCATGGTCGCATTTATGGTCCTGGGTGATAAGTTGTCTGGGGCACCTTATACAGCCGATGATATTAATGTTTTTACTATATTAGCGAATCAGGCGGCACTGGCGATTGAGAATGCCCAGTTTTATGATGAAGTAAAGAGATCTCATGAGCAGCTTTATCAAGCAGAGAAGCTGGCGATTATCGGGACGATGGCAGATGGGTTAGCGCATCAGATCAACAATCGTTTTAATACATTAAGTTTTATTATTGATGACCTTTTAGATTCAATAAAAGTTTTTCAAAGAGACCCTGCAAAATTGTCAGTTGAGCAGCTTATTCCGGTTCTTGAATTGGGATTCAAATCCATGATCGGAAATGTTATCCAGGGGGGAGCTGTTGTCCAGGGGCTCTTGAATTATGCACGTCATACGCAGACTGAAAAGAGAGCGATCGATCTGCGAGAATTAATTGAGGATTCACTGCAGATGGTGGCGCTAAAGATAAGGTTGTCAGATATCAAGGTTCAGATCGATATCGCCCAGGATGCCGAAGTTGTGCATGGTAATGCTGTTCAGTTACAGGAAGTTTTCTTTAATATTGTTGATAATGCTCATTATTCAATGACTGAGAAGAAAGATAGCGACCCGACGGTGATTCCGACCATTATTTTTCATGCCAAGCGGGAAATGGATACTATTCTTTTAACGATCACTGATAATGGGATGGGGATCAAGCTTCAGGATCAGAAGAAATTATTCACGCCCTTCTTTACTACAAAGGCTTCGTCCCGAAAGGGTAATGGATTGGGTCTTTTTGTAATGCAGAAGATCATTCAATATGATCATGGTGGAAAGATCTCTTTTCAGTCTGAATATACCAAAGGTGTTGAGATCCGGATCGTTCTGCCTGTTTCAAAGTCTGGATAAATGAGGAGGATCAGAGGATGCCAAGGATCATTGTTATTGATGATGAGAAGGAAGCTGTTGAGGCATTAAAGCGATTTTTTGAAAGACGAGGAATGGAGATCATTTTAGCTGACAACGTTGATGATGGAGTAAGGCTTATTCGGGAAAAGAAGCCAGACCTTGTTTTATTGGATTTGTTTCTGGATGGGCAGAGCGGTCTTTCCGTATTGAGGGCGTTTGGTCATGCGCGGTGTCCTTGTCCTGTTACTATTCTTTCGGGAAGTATTGGAGATGTGGACATGGATCAGGCAAAGGGTTTGGGGGTAGAAGATTTTTTACTTAAGCCGGTGTCACTAGAAGCGCTCAAGCGCCATATCTTAAAGAAGTTGTTTATAGAAGAACGGATGGAGAAGAATATTTCTCACTCAAAAGGAGAAGTGCCATGATCAGAAAAAGAATTACAGGTCTTGTTATTGGATTATTGGCCTCTTATTCAATGACTGCCCTTGCGGCAGGTTCAGGCGCGTATCGCGTTGAGATGTCCGATGCCAGGGCATTGGCGATGGGGGGAGCTTTTGTGGGGGTAGCAGATTCACCAGCGGCTGTTTTCTATAATCCTGCCGGTATGTTCCAGCTGAGCGGGCCGCAGGTTTCCGTGAGTCTTGCGTTATTGGAGCCTAAAATGCATGCCCAGCCGGCATCCGGTCAGAAAACAAAAATGCAGCAAGAGAGTTTTCTTTTACCGACAACAGCGTTTGTAACGCGTCTTTCAGATAAAGTCTCGATGGGTGTCGGAGTGACTTCTTTTTGGGGGCTGGGTACGAATTGGGCGCAGGATTCATTTGCCCGCTATGCGGCAACAACGAATTCCATTCAGAATACGGATTATCTGGTGAGTGCTTCGTATAGGGTCAGTGACCAGTTGTCGGTAGGATTGGGCGTTGTTATTGATAATTCCAAGGTTAATAAAGAGAAGAAGTTCCATCAGGCGGGGAATGACGGGAATTTCAAACTAAAAGGAGATAATACGTCAGCAGGTATTCAGCTTTCGGGTTTCTATAAAGTGGATGATAAACATCAATTTGGTATGCAGTACAGTAGTGCGATCCATCGTAAGTATAAAGGTAAAGTGCGGCTTGATGATATTAATACAGCCTATTGGAATGCTGCTTTAGGCGGGCCAGCTTTCTCTGGGTCGTCTTATGTGACGGATGCTGAAGAGAAGTATACGCTGCCGCAAAGTATTGATCTGGGATATTCGTACAAACCTAATGAAAAGTTAATTCTGGGTGTTGATATTCTCTGGATGGATTGGTCTTGCGTTAAAGAAGAGCGCTTATCTTACCCATCGGAAAATAATCCGTATACATTGGCTTTTTTGAATGATGGAAATCCGGTTAATCGTGACTGGCGTAGTGCTGTTTCCCTTGGACTTGGCGGGGAATATGAAATGTCGGATCGCTTCCGGTTGAGAGCGGGATATTATTATCATCAGAGTCCGATACAGCAGGATGTTTGGGATCCCAGTCTGCCTGACGCTAATTCCAATTCCATTGCCATGGGGTTTGGGTACGACATTACCCGTGCTGTAACATTTGATCTGGCGTACAGCGCAATGTTCTTTGATACGCGTTCTATAAAGAACAATGTGGGTGATGCTTCCGGCGGAGGGATCGATGGCAAGTACAGCCAGTGGATCAACCTGGTCCTGGCGACAGCGAACTATAAGTTTTAGCCGACAGGTTCGTATTGAGAGCGTTTTGAGCTGAAAATTTAAAGAATAATCATCCCAAATTTTTCTTGAAATAGAGTGTAGTTGTTTATAATAGTTATATCTTCTTTTTAAAATGTTTACGCGTTTCTGCGTAAAGGATCTATGTCAAAAATATTAATTGTTGATGATGCGCTTGATGTCCGCGAGTTTTCAAAAAGTTTCTTTAAAAAATGCGGTATTGATGTATTGACGGCTGCAGATGGAGAAGCTGCGCTGCGGGTGATCGAGCAGGAAATGCCAGGGCTGGTATTGCTTGATATCCGGATGGAGGGGATGAGCGGGATTGATGTCCTGCGGGAGCTTCGCCGCCGTGATATTTCAATCAAGGTTATGCTTGTTTCTGCGACAAAAGATGAAATGGTTATTAAAGAAGCGGAGTGTTTAGGGTGCCTTGGGTGTATCCAGAAACCTTTGGTTTTAGAAGAATTGAAGCGGCTTGTTTTCTTATACATTTCTGAATAAATTATGATGAACACACCGATCGATTATAAGAAAGAGCTGGAAGCGGCGAGTAAGGTCATGACAGGGATACAGGATCATGTCCTTCTTGGAACACTTCTTGTTCGAATGATTGTCAGAAAGGTCGGACTGACTCATGCCGGAATGATGTTTTTTGACCCCATTCTTAACGGTTATGTCCTTAGTGTATCCCGGGGAGAGATCGGTGAACGTATTCCTGAGCAATTTCTTCGTTTTGACCAGGATCATCCGTTGATCAGGGTTTTTCTTCAGAAAGAATATCAATATCTTATTCGTGATCGGCGCGGTTTGGTTGCCGATGATATTAACAAGTTGATATGGAGGGAGTCTGTTATCGAAGGTGAGGATGGATCACGGGATCTTTTGCATAAGGTTAGCGAACATTTTCCGATGATCAATAGTGTGGCGTGTGTTCCTGCTTTTTATCAGCAGCAGTTATTAGCCGTACTCGTGTTAGGAAGAAAGAAGAACGGTGACAGGATCAGTCAGGGAGAACTTGACTTTCTGGCTGCCCTGGCATCAAACCTGGCGATGGCGATCCGGCATTCTTTATTGTCGGAAGGAATGCAAAAAGAAGTTGATCGTAGTCGAAATCTTTTTATCCAGACAGCCATTGCTCTCGGATCTGCGATCGAAGCGAAAGACGCATATACGCATGGTCATACGGAACGGGTGACCAAATATGCGGTAGCAATAGCACGTCGAATGGCTGTTATGGAGTTGCTCGATGTCCCTGCAAAGTTTTTTGAGAACCTTTATATTTCAAGCCTTCTGCATGATATCGGCAAGATCGGTATTCCGGAATCCATCCTGCTTAAACAGGGAAAACTTACGAGTGAAGAGTATGATGTAATGAAGACGCATCCAACACGAGGGGCGGATATTCTGGCTTCGATCAAGGATTTTGAAGGGTGTATCCTCGGAGTGAAGCATCATCATGAACATTATGACGGCAGTGGTTATCCTGATGGAGTAAAGGGTGAAAGTATATCAACGATCGCTTCTATTATTTCTGTGGCGGATGCGTATGATGCTATGACGAGCGATCGCCCGTACAGGAAGGGGTTCAGCAAAGAACGTGCGTTAAAGGAGATAGGCGAGTATTCCGGAGTCTGGTTTAATCCGAGGGTTTCACTCGCAGTAGAATCTCTGTATGAACAAGGTGAGATATAGGAGGTTAATATGGATTCAGGCGTTTCAGCGATCAATGAATTGGTGAAGAAGGAAAGTGGTTTTGTTTCAGCGCTGATGATGGAAGCGCAGAAAGTCATTGTTGGGCAGAAGTATTTGATAGAACGATTAATGGTCGGGTTATTGGCCGACGGGCACGTGCTTGTGGAAGGTGTTCCGGGTTTGGCCAAAACAACAGCGGTGAAGACTTTGGCGGATACGCTTCATTGCCGCTTTCAACGGATACAGTTTACGCCGGACATGCTTCCTGCGGATCTGATCGGAACATTGATCTATGATCAGCATACACGGACTTTCTCGGTTAAGAAAGGCCCGGTCTTCTCAAATATTATTCTGGCGGATGAAATTAATCGTGCGCCGGCAAAGGTGCAGAGCGCTCTACTGGAAGCGATGCAGGAACGTCAGGTCACTATTGGGGATAATACATTAAAGCTGGAAGCCCCGTTCCTTGTTATGGCCACACAGAATCCTATTGAACAGGAAGGGACGTATCCATTGCCGGAGGCCCAGGTGGACAGGTTCATGTTAAAGGTTAAAGTTTCTTATCCTTCAAAAGAGGAAGAGCATTTGATCCTCAAGCGGATGGCAACGACCCAGAGGACGGTTTCAGTGAATCGGGTGATATCGCCTGAAGATATTTTAAATGCCCGTAAAGTCGTAGATCAGATCTATATGGATGAGAAGATCGAGCAGTATATTGTGGATATTATTTTTGCTTCACGGTCTCCGGAGAAGTATCGTTTGGCGGATCTTAAGCCGCTTATTCAATATGGGGCAAGTCCTCGCGCAACGATCAGCTTGGCCTTGGCATCTAAGGCGTATGCGTTCATTAATGGCCGTGGATATGTGACCCCTCAGGATGTGAAATCGATAGGAAGGGATGTTCTCAGGCATCGCATTGTTCCCAGTTATGAGGCGGAAGCAGAGAACAAGTCATCTGAAGATCTTGTGTCGCGTATTTTTGAAGAAGTTCAGGTGCCGTAAGTCAGGACTTTCCGATGATACCCAAAGAGATCATAGAGAATGTTCGTCGCATAGAAATTACGACGAAACGTCTGGTGACGGACGTTTTTGGAGGGCAATACCAGAGCGTCTTTAAAGGGCGGGGTATTGAATTTGATGAGGTGCGCGAATATCAGCCCGGGGATGATGTGCGTACCATTGACTGGAATGTCACGGCGCGGACGGGCGTCCCGCATATAAAAAAGTTTGTTGAAGAACGTGAAATGACGGTGATGATCCTTGTGGACGCGTCCCGCTCCTGCCGGTTTGCCAGTGTTCGTCAGCTCAAGAGCCGGCTGGCCGCCGAAGTCGCCGCCGTCCTTGCTTTTTCCGCTATACGCAATAATGACAAAATTGGCCTGATTTTCTTTACCAATGAAGTGGAGAAATTTATTCCTCCGCGGAAGGGTCGGAGCCATGTTTTGAGGCTTATTCGAGAGATTTTATATTTTTCACCGAAGGGGCGAGGAACAGATATTTCTGCTGCGACAGAGTTCATGAGCAGGGTAACGGCCCGCAAGGCGGTCACATTTATTATTTCTGATTTTTTCGAACCGGATATGCCTTTATCGGCAGAGCCGTGCTTTGTTAAAGCTCTGCGGGTGGCTAATAAACGACATGATGTCATTGCCGTTACATTGAATGATCCACGAGAGATGAGATTGCCTGATTGCGGCCTTGTTGAGCTGGAAGATGCTGAAACAGGGCGGTCTTTTACTGTTGATAGTTCGGACGGGGCTGTACGGAAGGATTTTGAAGAACGAGCCTTAAAGCGGATGGAGCGTCGTTCGCGTTTGTTCCGATCATTGAATATGGATCATATTGATGTATCTACGGAAGGGTCTTTTGCGGATCATTTGGTACGGTTTTTTGCCGGAAGACGAAAGAGGGCAAGATGAATGATCTGGGTTTAAAAGATATAAAGGGTCCGATTGAATTACCAGGAGACTGGTGGTGGCTGTGGTTATTGGCCGCTGCTATAGCCGCAGGGTTGATTTTTTTGTTTGTACGTTTTCTGAGCGTTTATTTAAAGCGTCGGAAGGATATTCCGGTTCTTCCAATACCTCCATGGGAGAGAGCATTGGCTTCATTGGAGGCGCTTGAGCGCTCACCTGTTGAGGGGGCTGAAGCGGTGAAACACTTTTACTTTATTCTTTCAGGGATCATTCGTTTATATATTGAAGAGCGGTTTGATATTCGTGCGCCTGAGATGACGACAGAGGAATTTATGGAACGCGCTCGCCGGTCTCCGGATATTTCCTCGGAACAGCATGTTTTTTTGAATGATTTCCTGAATGTGAGTGATATGGTTAAATTCGCACGGTTTGAAACAACCATGAAGGACAGGGCGAATGCACTGGCTTTGGCGCGCGGGTTTGTGACAGGGACCCGGCCTTTAACCCAGGAGAAAATAGCATGATCTTTAAGACGCCATGGGTACTTTTCTTTATACCAGCGATTGTTTTTGGGTTCCTTTTGTATACCTGGAGGGCGAAGGTGCCGTCTTTTCGTTTTTCATCAGGGGCTTTGGTTGAAGGGCTTAAGCAATCCTGGCGTGTACGGTTGATCAGGTCCCCTTTGTTTTTAAGGTTGTTAACGATCCTTCTTTTTATGATCGCCCTGGCAGGCCCGAGAAGCCCATTAGGGGAGACACAGCATCATTCTGAAGGGATCAATATTGTGCTGGTCATGGATGTATCCACCAGTATGGCGGCAGAGGATTTTACGCTAAATAATAAAAGAGCGAATCGCCTGGATGTTGTTAAGCAGGTTATTGCGGATTTCATTCAAAAACGTCCAGGAGACAGGATCGGATTAGTCGCTTTTGCGGCGCGGCCGTATACCGTTTCTCCTTTGACCAGTGATCATGAATGGATCGGTAAGAATCTTCAACGGGTAAAGTTCGGGTTAATGGAAGATGGCACGGCGATCGGTTCGGCCATTGCTTCTGCGGTGAACAGGGTCAGGGATGTTGAAGGAAAGTCAAAAGTAGTGGTTCTTTTGACAGACGGGATCAATAATGCCGGGAAGATCGATCCCATAGCCGCCGCTAAAGCGGCTGAAGCAAAGGGCGTGCGTATTTATACAATAGGCACTGGCAGCCGCGGGCCGGTGCCTTATCCTACAATGGATTTGTTTGGCCGCACAGTATATCAGAATGTCCAGATAGATATTGATGAGGATATGCTGAAAGAAATTGCTCGTTTGACGAATGGGGCTTATTTTCGGGCGACGGATACAATGTCATTAAAGAATATTTATGATCAGATCGATCAGATGGAAAAGGTCAAGTTTGAAGAAACCGGGTTTCGTCAATATGAAGAGCATTTTGATAAATTTTTATTGCTGGCGTTAATATTGTTAATTTTCGAATCAATATTAAGTCGAACTGTTTTTCTGAGGATCCCTTGATATGTTGGCCAAGCCATTTTTTCTGAATCTTTTTTTGATAGCAGGTGTCTTGGCGCTTGTTCTCTATTGGTTGGCGAAAGAGCGGCGTCGAAGGCTCTATTGTTTTGTTCAGAAAAACCTTTTGCCGGAGATCGCGGCCAGTGTTTTTCGCAAAAGGCATGTTTGGAAAGATTTTCTGGTTATGGTTGTTGTAATCTTTTCGATCATTGCGCTGGCACGCCCTCAGTGGGGCTTTGAGTGGCAGGATGTGCGCCGGGAAGGGTTGGATATTTTTGTTGCGATCGATACATCCAAAAGTATGTTGACGGAGGATGTAAAGCCTAATCGGTTGGAACGTACAAAATTGGCGGTTAAAGATCTGTTAAAGAGGTTGAAAGGAGATCGTATCGGTTTGATTGCGTTTTCGGGCAGTGCTTTCTTGGCATGTCCGTTAACATCTGATTACGGAGGGTTCTTGTTGACCCTGGATGACCTCAATACAGCATCAGTTCCCCGTGGGGGCACAGATATTGGAAGAGCTATTCAGGAAGCTTTGAAAGGTTATGAAGATGTTCCTGCGCAGTATAAAGTGGTGGTTGTCCTGACCGATGGTGAAAATTGGGAGGGCGATCCTGTGCATTGGGCCAAGGTAGCGGCAGAAAAGAAGATTCGAATTTATACGGTCGGAATAGGAACGCGAGATGGCGAGCTTGTGCGGGTGTTGAATGAAAAAGGCGAATATGAGTTTATTAAAGATGCTGATGGTAATTTTATCAAGTCTCATTTGAATGAAGCTATGTTAAAGGAGATCGCCGCGGCATCCGGAGGGGCCTATGTGAGGTCAAGCGGCGTTGAATTCGGCCTGGATTATCTTTATGATAGTCAATTAGAGCATCTTGAAAAAAGGAATATTGAAAGCCGGGTGGAAAAGAAATACAGCGAACAGTTCCAGATCCCTTTGGGCATAGCCTTGATATTCCTTCTGGCAGAAACTCTTGTGTCTCGCAGGAGGCGAAATGGTTAACAGATCAATCATATTTCTTGTATGGATTGTGGCTAACAGTTCTTTTGTCTGGGCAGCGCCCGGGGCTTCCGAGGTCCGGGCAGGGAACGCTGCTTATCAGAAGCAAGATTACTCTCAGGCGATTGAAAAGTATGAAGCGGCCGCGAGGAAGGCGCCAACGGATGTTCGTGTTGACTATGATCTTGGTGCGGCTGCCTACAAGTTAGGTAAATATAAGGATTCTGTTGGTTTTTTTAACAAAGCATTGCTTTCCGAAGATGCGCAGGTCGTTGGTTCTGCGCATTATAATTTGGGGAATGGATTGTATAAATTTGGTATAGAGACGGAAGATGTGGATATTGAGGGGGCTGTTAAAAGCCTTGAAGAAAGTTTAAGCCATTACGATAAAGGGCTCGTTCTTAATGAAAAAGATGAGGATGCAAAGTCGAATCGTGCTTTTGTGGCGGGTGAGTTGGAGCGATTAAAAAAGAAGGCACAGGAGCAGAAACAGCATCAGCAGAAGCAGTGTCCGAACCCCAAGCCAAAAGATAAAGGGGAGCCTTCAAAGGATCAGCAGAAGCAGGAGCAGAAAGATCAACAGAAACAACAGCAGGAACAGTCCAAAGATCAGCCGCAGGACGAGAATGCGGATGAGAAAGAGGGAGAACAACCGAAGCCTCCGCCTCAGAAAAAGAATGACGAGAAGAAAGAAGAACGTCAATCGGGTGAAGAGAGTAAAGATGATAAGGCTGGGGATAAAGATCCGCAGAAAGATGCTTCTGCTGGACAAGAAGAGACGGGGCATTTATTATCACAGGAAGAAGCTAATATTCTTTTAGATAATTTTGCACAGAATGAACAGCCCAAGGGGATGTTAAAACTTGATCATGAACCAAGGCAAGAGAAACCTGTTTTGAAAGACTGGTGATATTTTCATGAAATTTATATTTCGTATTTCTTTTTGTATCCTGGCTCTCACGGCTATTCCAGCGGGTCTTGTTTTTGCTGCCGATGTTTCATTTGAAGCAAGGCTTAATGCTGAAAGGGTGCCCATGGGGTCTGCGGTACAATTGACGTTGACACTACATGGCACACAGGAGGTAGGTGAAATTTCTTTACCGGCTATCGATGGGTTTCAATCCCGTTATGTAGGGCCGTCTACTCAGGTGAGTGTGATCAATGGCGCGTATTCCACATCCAAGTCGTTTAATTATATTCTGGTACCCTTGAAAGAAGGAAATTTTTCTATTCCTTCTATTGAAGTCCTTGTTAAAGGACAGACATATAAAAGTCAGCCGGTCAGTATTGAGGTCGCTGCTTCTGAGGCATCCGCGCGGGCAGATCAGGGGCCGAATGCGTTGAATGATAGCCAGTCGATCGCAGACCGGGTGAAGATGCATGTTTTTATTCCAAAGTCAGAAGGTTATATTTATGAAGAGATCCCTTTGGTAATAAAATTATATGTTAGTGAATTGCCGATCCAGGATATTTCTTTTCCTCAGATCACACAGGAAGGCTTTGTTCTTTCTGAATTTTCCAGGCCCAGGCAGTATCAGGAATTATTGAATGGCAAAACTTTTGAAGTGGTGGAGTTTAGAGCACTTCTGACACCGATCCGGACAGGTGTGATCAATATTGGTCCTGCGGTGATCTCTGGAAGTTTGATGGTCAAGAACAATTCGCGCCGTCAGCCATTAAGCGGGAGTGTGTTTGATGATGATTTTTTTAATGGGTTCTTCAGTTCATTTCAGAAAAAGCCGGTTACGGTTACATCTCGCGGGGTCGAATTTACTGTTAAAGAGCTTCCGAATGCCGAGGCTCCTTCGGATTTTTCCGGAGGGGTTGGCCGCTTTACATTTAATGTGACCGCTGCGCCTTTGAAGGTAAAGGCAGGGGATCCTATTACACTAAAAATGTCGGTAGCCGGAACGGGAGATCTCAAGACAATTAAACTGCCGGTCTTTGAAGATACCCGTTTCAAGGTTTATGACCCCCAGATCAAACAAGAGAATGGGGAAAAGAATTTTGAGCAGGTGATCGTTCCTTTAAAAGAAGGCGCTCTAGATATCCCTGTCGTGAAGTTTAGTTATTTTGATACGCAGGAGGGCAAATACGTTACGCTTGAGCGGGGTCCTTTCCCGATCGAAGTTTTGCCGATGGAAGAGGGGCAGGAGTTTCAGGCAGTAGCATTTGCTGAACGGCCAGTGTCATTATTGAAAGAAAGTTTGGGGAATGATATTGTTTTTATTAAAGACCGTCCGGGGGTCCTTTTGAAGAAACGAGGATGGTTGTGGCGAAATGGGTGGTTATTGACGGTACTTCTTGTTTATATTCATGTATGGGGAGTTTTATTCGGTGTATATCTTTATCGCAGGAAATTAATGGATGACCCGGGATTTGCCCGCAGGAGTGCTGCTATGAGGGCTGTTCGATCGGCGATGAGTGCCTTGCAGCCGTTGATCGTTGAGGGAGAGGCCAGGGAGTTTTATTCGCAATTGTTCAAGATCTTTACTGATTATCTGGAAAAGAAAATGAATATTTTACCGGGTAATGCGGACCTTGGTTCTGTGGAATCTATTTTAACGGCGAAACAGGTAGAAAACAAGAAAGTTGCCTTGTTAAAGGAACTGTATGATCTGGCCGATCGGGCGCGGTTTGCGTCTGCTTCTGTAAGCGTAGCAGAGATGAAGCGCAGTTTTCTTGATATGGAAGATGTTCTAGAGTCGATTGATCGGGGGGTTAAATGAGGACGTGGATGTGGGGTATGCTCTTTATGGTATTTTCTTTATCGGCTTGGGCTGGCCAGGGAGAAGAATTATTTCAGCAGGCGGTGGGAAAGTATCAGTCGGGGGATTATGAAGCGGCGATCCTTTTGAATGAGCAGCTGCTCAATGAGCTTGGACAGGAGAGTTCTGCGGGATATTTTAATCTTGGGAATAGTTATTTCAAGAGCGGTAAATTGGGAAAGGCTGTTTTGAATTATTTGAGGGCACAAGAACTTTCTGTGCGAGATGCGGATATAAAAGCGAACCTTGCTTTTGCCCGGCAGGCAGTGGTGCAGGTTGAAGCTGACAGCGGTGTTTCAAGGCATACCCGTTGGGTGGAGGTGTTTCGTTCGTTATCAAGGGGGGAGTTCAAATGGCTGGCGGCAGCAGCTATCATGTTGACTGGCGGTGTTTTCTTGTGGAGCCTTTATGCGGGGCTACCTTTAAAAAGAGTGTTTCTTTTAACAGGGATATCGAGTGTGGCGGCGGCATATATTGGTGTGGCTTTTATTGTTTGTTTTGTTGAACGGATCGGACGTGCGGTTGTTCTCACGAATACGGAGGCCAGGTTTGAGCCCAGTCAACAGGCAACGGTTTATTTTAAAGTATCTGAGGGTGCTGAAATCAAGGTCATTCGACAGAAAGATGGTTGGGTAAAGATCCAGCGAGCCGATGGGCGCTCAGGCTGGGTCATGGATCAAGATGCGGAGCGTATATGGACGAATTGAATGCTCGAGCGTATATGGATGTTATGTTCGCTCTTGTGCGTGAAGGCGGGATCATCGCGCTCGATCTGATAGATTCCAGCCGGCCGGAGCTTAAACCGGATAGTTCGGTGATCACTCTAGCGGATCTGAGCATTTCAAAATTAGCCGCTGAGAAGCTGGCGCCTTTTTTAAACGCTGGGGGGCATGTTTTGATCGATGAAGAAGATCCTCGCCGGGGAGAGTATTTGGATGAAGCTTTCCTGGAACAGCATCCTTTTGTTTGGTCTTTGGATCCTGTTGACGCAACCCGAGCTTATGCGAATCGTATGCCGCATTATGGTATTTCCATTGGCCTTATCAAGGATCGGCAGCCGTGGCTGGGGGTTGTTTATTTCCCTTCGTTAAAAGAATTATTTTATTGTGACGGAGATTCAGCGTATTTTGTGAAAGAAGCTTTCATGCAGGGAGAGGTTCGCACAAAGATACAGCCTTTCGATGAGGTTCTTTCCAGCCGGTCAGTTTTCATTGCTTCTGATGAGATGTTATCTCATTTTGAATGGCGTCAACAGGATTGCCGTGTGATGATCTTCGCTTCGGCTGTATGTGAGTTTTGCTGGCCGGCGATCGGACGTGGGTGCGGGTCATTGTCTAAAGTTTATTTATGGGATCTGGCCGGATCCTGGCCTGTTTTTCAAAAGGCAGGGCTTAATCTTTATTCTTTAAAAACGGGTAAGAGGTTGGACAGAATGGATACCGATATCTTTGAACGAGGGCAGACTCCATGGAAGTTTAAAGATTATTATATTCTTTCGTCGGAACGTAATCATTTCTTGCTCAGTCAGCGCCTTGTTAAGAAAGGAGGAGTTGAATGATCGTTGATGCTGTCAGGAATATGGGCCGATATAATATTCCCTGGAAAGAGAAAATATTAGAATTTTTATCAACATTGGATACTCGAGTGTTTGAACAGCCGGAGATTGAAATCAAAGGGCGTGAATTATTTGTGCGTCCTTCCCGGTATCGTACAAAAATACCGCAGGAAGGAAAATTTGAAACGCATTGTGTTTATATGGACCTGCAGTATGTTGTTGAAGGAGCAGAGATTATGGAGACCGCTCCAGGGGACGTGCTGGAGATATTGACAGCCTATGACGTTGAAAGGGACTATCAGTTTTTTTCAGCAAAAGAAGGTATGTCGAGGGTATTGGTACGGGCAGGCGAGTTTGCGGTATTTTTTCCTGGGGAAGCTCACCGGCCGTGTTGTTCTCCGGACAGCGGGGCGAGGGATGTCAGGAAACTTGTTTTTAAGATCCGTGTTGGGGAAATTCTTCAATAACAATCCTGGCCGCACGCTGGCTTGCTCCGGGTTTACCCAGCCTTGTGCGTAGTGTGGAAAGATCTTTACGCATGGCACTTCTTTTTTCGGGGTTACTTATCAGAGATTGGATCTCTTCAGCGATCCTGACGGAAGTAGCTTTCTCCTGGATCAACTCTTCAACGATCTTCTTTCCGGCCACAATATTGACCAGAGATATATTCTTGATACGGATAACAAGCCGCACAATAAAGGCTGTAAGCCAGGCGGTCTTATAGATCACGACCATGGGTTTGCCCATGATTCCGGTTTCAAGAGTAGCAGTACCGGAAGCAACAATGCACAGGTCACTGGCGTTTAATCCATTGTAATATTCTTTGGAGACCTTGAGTCCTTGAGGGGCTAGATCGGCGTATCGATTGACTAGTTCATCGTTGATGCTTTTGGCCTGTAAAAGAATGAATTGCAGATGAGGATTTTTAATTTTGAGGATATGCGCGGCGGCGTACATAACGGGCAGGAGGCGGGTGATCTCATTATGCCTGGATCCTGGTAAAAGACCGATCACAAGGGATTTGGCTTCAAGGCCCAGAGATATTTTAAAGGCGTCGGATTCTTGACTGGCATGAACGTCATCTATTAAAGGATGTCCTATAAAGTCAGCCGTATAGTTATGTTTGGCATAGAAATCTTTCTCGAAAGGGAAAAGGACAAGCATGCGATCAACGACTTTCTTAATGATCTTTACACGTGAAGCTTTCCAGGCCCATACTTGTGGGCTGACATAATAGATGACCTTGATATTCATTTTTTTTAGTTCCCGCGCGAGGCGCAGGTTGAAGCCAGGGTAATCTACGAGAATAGCAATAGCTGGTCTTTCTTCCCGGGCTTTTTGAAGTGTGAGGTCGAAAACTTTCTTTATTCGGGAATAATTTCTTATTACTTCCACAAAGCCGATCACGGCAAGTTCGCGAATGTCGGCGAAAGTATCCACACCTTCCCGTCGACAATGATCACCAGCAATCCCGAAGAAGCGGGTGTCGGGAGCATGATGTTTTACCGCGTGAACAAGCGGAGCAGCACGCATATCGCCTGATTCTTCGCCAGCAACGATCAGAATGGACAGCGGTTTGTTTATCATAAAGGGATTTTATCTTGTTTTTCGTTCCTTTGCCTAATACTTTTTAGAATTTTATCTAATTTTGATCTCTTCGTGAGAAAGAAATTGAACGGGGATAAAGCGGATTATGGTATACTTTTCGAAAGGATAAGGGTTGTGAATGTATGCATAAATTGAAATTTTATCTTGATACTTCAGTCTTCGGCGGCGTGTTTGACGAAAAGTTTTCTGATGCAAGTCGGACATTCTTTGAGGCCGCAGAACGCGGGCTTTTTCAGATTGTTATTTCTGCCGTTGTTGCTGATGAGATTTCCTTGGCGCCGAAGCATGTCAGGGAGTTCTTTGATGATCTTCTTCCAAAGATGGAAGTTGCCGTTATCGATAAGGCAGTTCTGGATTTGCAGAATGCTTATTTGAAGCACAATATAGTTACGCAGAAATGGTATGATGACGCATTGCACGTGGCGCTGGCAACCGTTGACGGATGTGACGGCATTGTGAGTTGGAATTTTAAGCATATTGTTAATTTTAAGAAGATCCCGCTATATAACGCGGTGAACATACTTAACGAGTATAAACCGATATTTATTCATTCTCCG
This sequence comes from Candidatus Elulimicrobium sp., assembly GCA_020720365.1. Taxonomy (GTDB): domain Bacteria; phylum Omnitrophota; class Gorgyraeia; order Zapsychrales; family Fredricksoniimonadaceae. The sequence continues at coordinate 4,969 of DYOU01000009.1, read as the reverse complement.
ATGGAGGTTGTCTATGAAGGCCAATAAACCAAGTTTTGATTGTGTGGATTTCAAGCACAAGGCCGCGGAAAAGATCCATGCCCGTTTGCAGGGTTTGTCTCGTGGTCAGCAACTGGAGTACTGGAAGAAACGCACAAATATATTGAACAAGGCGATCTCTGAATTGCCTTTGGCAGTAAGGTGATCGTAGTATAGAGTTTTGTAAGATTCTTGATCCCCTACAGTTTCTTAATCGCCCGCCCGGTTCTGGTTTACAACCCTCTTTTTCCGTAACTGCCGACGATCTAATTGATTAGGTGAAATCGTGATTTCCGGCGAGTACACTATATTGACCCGTTGGGTGAACAAGCCGCACAGATTGCTTGTATAGGTCGGCAATTGCCCAGAAAGTTGGGACGGCCCGTTTGCAATGGTTAAAAGCTCTTGCTGAGGCAAATATCAATAATAGTGGAATAACTTGGCAATATTCATTCAAAAGCTCATTTTTGGTCTTGTAACACGCTCTTTTGTATCTTTTTGCGATGACTTCTGTGTATTCGTCCAAGCTTTGTGGACTCATAATGTTACTCCTTTCGTTGATTCCAAGGGTAACATCAATTATGAGTCAACGAATGGCCTTCGCCGATTCCACGGGTAACATTTATTATGAGTCAATTCGCATCAGGGCAGAGCCCTTGTTATAGTTAATATATATGTTAGATTTGTATAGAAGATTTCTTAAATTCGATAGGTAGATGGGTTGAATGAAGGGAGAATGATGGTATTCATTAGAAATACATGGCTGCCAGGAATTGTGATGCGTGCTTTCTTGGCCATGGTTTTTATGATCAGTGGTATTTACCCTGTGCCTGCCGGTTATTCCCAGGAAGTGTTCCAGTTGCCGCAACCAGGAATGATGGTCTCCTTAAGCCGGGCTTTTGTTCCTGCGCTCTTAAAAGGAGTTCGGGTTTATCCTGAAGATCCCTTTCATTTAGACTTTATTCTTGATAAAGGAGAGGGCGCACCTTCCAGTGAAGTTTTAAAGGATGATTCTGCCCGTTTGATACGATATTTTCTTGCTGCCTTGACCATCCCTGAGAAAGATCTTTGGGTGAATCTTTCGCCTTATGAAAGAGATCGTATCGTTCCAGAGGCTTTTGGTCAGACAGAAATGGGCCGAGATCTTTTAGCTCAGGATTATGTTTTAAAGCAGATCACGGCTTCAGTGATGAATCCGAAAACCGCAGTTGGGCGTAAGTTTTGGGATAGGGTATATGCCGAAGCTCACGCGCGTTACGGCACCAGTAATGTTCCGGTGGATACATTGAACAAGGTATGGATCGTTCCTGAGAAAGCAGTAATCTATGAGAATGACCGTTCAGCTTATGTTGTGGAAAGCCGCTTAAAAGTGCTACAGGAGAAAGATTATCAGGTTCTTGAAGCCGAAAGCCAATCAGTGGATCTGTATAAAGGATCAGAGGCAGTGGAATCAGCCGTGATCCGTGAGGTGGTTATTCCTGTCCTGGAGAAAGAGATTAATGAGGGTGTGGAGTTTGCCCGTCTTCGGCAGGTGTATCATTCGTTGATATTGGCGATCTGGTTTAAAGATAAAGTGAGAGCAGGATTATTGGGGCAAGCTTATTTTGACCAGAATAAAGTATCGGGTGTGGATATACGAGATAAGGCGGCGCCTGAGAAGATATGGGAACGTTATGTAGAATCGTTCAGGAAGGGCGTTTACAATTTTATTAAAGAGGAGTTTGATCCAGGAGAAGGGCAGTTGATTTCCCGGAAATATTTCTCCGGCGGAATTTCAGCTGAAGGCGTAAGGAGCATTCTGCAACGTCGTCACGATACCCGATTATTGTCGCAGGGGATTGCCGAGAAGGCATTCCTTATTAGTGCGGTTATTGAACCAGTTGCGGGCACTTTGAGTGATAGGGCACAGAAGACAGTTTCTGGTTTCTGGTTTAAACCCAGAGAGGTTGTGGTACGTGATGATCCGGAGATCTATAAAGGAACGCGGACATCGAGTCAGATCCATGGAGTGTTACGGTCCTTAAAGGAACAGGGTAAAAAGCTTCAGGTTCGATTGCCGATCCGGGCGTTCGATGGGCCGGGGTCCGGGATAGACAGGAAAGAGCGCCGGGATGTTATTACAAATAAAGGTTCTGTCCTACTGGAAGAAGTCCCTGTAACTCCGACCTTTGCTCATCGGGATCTTTTTCTGGATGTAACGGTTGAACAAGCAGATGATCCTGAAACGATAGTATATGTGTCCCCGGATTATGGGTATCCGGAGGGCTCACCTTATGTAGTGCGTGGTGGTTCCCAAGGAGGCGCTTCTTCTCTTGAAATGAAGAGTGCTCCGGCCTATATTTTCGGAGACCTCTTTGGTATTAAAGGTGTCAAGGTAACGCTGATGGTGTCTCATCCTGTTATTTTAGCCGGCGGGGTAGAGAGTTCCAGTGCATCGCTAGGTGTGTATTTGATGCTGGCCAGTACTTTGAAAGGAGCCGGTTGGTCTTTGGCAGATATTTATTATCGCGAGCGTGACATTGAGAACAGGGTTTTTGGTGGGGCGGCTGGCGGTCAGGGGCTTTTTGCTGCCTTCCTTGGCGGAGCTTATGAGAATGGCTGGCTTTCAAGTTTGACGGATGAGAAGGGGGTGCCTTTCTTTGGAGATGAAGTGTTTTCCCGTAGGATCATTGAAGCAGAAGATTATTCTTTTTTTGAAGAGCGGATGGCTTTTATTCAGCTGGGCAAAGGATTTCATAACGGGAACGCAGTTGATCCCAGGACAGCGGAATTAACCAATATTATGGCGCGTGATCTTCTTCAGGATCAGGATCCGGAAGCTATTCGTTTATATCAGGAAAGAATGATGCTGGCGCATCAGTTTTCACAGGCCTTGAGCCGTAAAGATATAAAGACCGCAGTCGCCGCGGTGAACCGGTATATGAAGATCCGTGATGAGTTGAACTATCGTTGGTTTGAGCTTGCGTTGATGAAAGCAGGAGATCCGGCAAGGCCTTCATTTGCCCATCGGTATACCCAATTTCTCGATCAGGATCCAACCTTGCAGTCTTTCAGGAGAAAGTATGGGGATCAGCTTAAAGAGATAAGTTTATATTCGTACTATTCAGGAGATATGATAGCGAAAGCAGAGCAGCAGGGGATCGGATTGTTTATGGTTGGCACGGGCGGTTCAAAGATGAATGCGGTGGCTATTGCTGAAACGCCTCAGGCCTTACAGCAGTTTCTGAAGGAGAACGGGATCGCTCCTTTCAATATTAAAGAAGCCTGGGACACTGTTCGCACCGGAGGGATCCTGAAAGGGTATTTACCATTTCGTATAGGAGGAGGTATTGAGTTTGGGAAAGAATTTGCTGAGTACGGGCTAAGTTTACCTGAAGGGCCTTTGCTGTCTCGTATGCGAGAGGATCAGGAACAAGGGCGGATAGAGGTTGTGACTGATGTGATTCAAGAGGCCGAGACGGGTCGGGATATCCGAGGAGATATTGTGGCAGCACTAAAAAGAGTCCTTGGCTCCGATTATAATATTGAAAGTGCCGGTTCAGGGTCGATCGATATATCGTCGGGTAATTTTAATAAAGGAGATGTGGTCAGTAATATTATTAACGTTAATGATCATTTAAAGATACTTCTTTATTTTGGTAATGAGTTCGATGACTCCGGGAATGATGCGCCGATCGCTTTGCATAAGGCTATTTGGGAGGCAAAGAATAGAAAGTTGATTATTTTCTCAGTTGATCCTGATCCGGAGTCCCGTACGCAGGAGGCTCGGGAGGCATCGATCTGGATCGGTTCCGGATCAGGGGCTTCACGACGGGTTATGCATGAGATAGCGGAGGCTATTTATTCAGGAAGAAAAGCAGTGACGATCTATGGGCAGGGAATGGATGCGCATAAAAGTGTGCCTATTGACCTGAGTGAACTGCAAGGGAGCGGGTTAATGCTTTTTGATGTGGATGGAACGCTTCTTCAGAGAAAAGAAGAGGATCTTGATCCGGGTACAGATATAGGGCAAGATTTCCTCAGGCTTTTGGCGGTATTGCCAATGGGGATATTATCCGGAAACGCAAGGATCATGCAGACGGAAAGGATCACGGATAAGTTGAAAGGTGTGGCGGATATTTCAAAATTATTTCTTTATGTGAATAGTGGACGTACATTGGTCCGTTTTGATGAGGAGGGGAAGGAGATAGTGGAGTTTTTGGCGCCGCCGATTCCGAGAGAAGATATTGAAAGGATCCGGCGCGTGATCGCGCGGTTAGCCGTATCAAATTTCGGCATGAATACGCGGGAGATGAATGCGTTAAAGCGATGGATCAACTTTAATGGTTCGTATGGAGATATGACCGCCTATGATTCACATCGTTTTTCGTCAAGGATTCGTTTTTTCCCCTGGTGGGTATCCCCTTCATTCCTGCCGGATGTATTGACGGATATGGAGTTAAAGGCGGTTCAGGAGTCTTCAAATAGTTATGACATGACAGAACCGTATCTTATTGTTAAGGACGGTGTTCAAGTAACGATCACTGTTTTTCCTAAGAATTTGCGTTTGAGTCCAGATAGGGCGCAGCAAAGACTGGATCCTGGTGGTATCGATCTTACGGCGGAACGTAGCCGTTGGATCACGCGAGGGCCGGAAGATCGGCGGTTATTTCAGAAGTCGACAGTAATGCTGGAGCAGTTGCGCGGTGCTTCAGGGATAAAGCCTGTGATCGTAACGATTACACCCATCACAACATCGATGTACGAGATTTTTGTCCCTTAACTTCTTCGCAGGAGAATGCCTTTTGAACGGAATTTCGCGCGAAATATTGCGCACAATCATTTTTCAAACCCAATTACATAGACATTCGCAATAATCATTGTTATAGTAAGTAAAAATTTTAATGGGTCTGGAATTTTTTAGGTCTTTCGTATTAAGGGTGAAAGTTTTTATGTAACTCGTTGTGTCGAA
>DYOU01000111.1 GCA_020720365.1 Candidatus Elulimicrobium sp. | reverse complement strand
GTTTCAAAGAACAGGGCAATCTCGCGGGCATACCCCTCCCCGCGCGCCTGGATGAAAATCAGGACTCTTTCAGCATTAGTTGATCCGAGCAATGGTTCGAGCATGGCTACTCATCAAACAAAGACCACTTATGATGGTCATATGACCAATAATATTTTTCATTCTATCTTGTTTACCCGTGGCCGGCAATTTTTTTCTAAGTCGTTATACAACGATTTCATTCACGAAAGCCCATATGGCAAACAAAAAGCAACACAATCCTAAGCAGATCAACACCGAGAGCGGCGCGTATGTTGGCGATAACGCCAACACTGCGGGAGAGAATTTGTCGAGCGCAATAAAAAATTTCAGCAGCGGCTCCAACATCAACAACGGTGGGAATGTGAATTCTGTAATATTAAGGCAGGGTTATGATAAAAATCATAACCCTGAAAAACACTTTTACCGCTTATTGTTTCACTGTCCCGCCGCATCAAGAATGGCTTCCCGTTCTTCGTTTGTAATCGGGCTATCGCCACTAGATATAAAGGCAGATGAGTTGGTCTGCTGTGCAGATAAAAAGACTGCATATCTGTCGCCCTTCGTTCTCAAGAACATTTCATACCCGTTAGCAAAACACGAGATATGCTTATATGCATTTTTGCCTACTTCATCGTTCCAACTGGTATCAAAATAGTTGCCAATCTCAATCGCATTGTTGAACCAATCTTGCGAGTTGAACGCTTGTTTATAGTCCGTATGATTGGCAAAACTAAATTGAATCTTCATCATTCTGGCTTCAGCGCCGTTATCCGCTAGACCCTTGTTGTAGCGATATAACCAATCATCATCTTCTTGTCCATCTGCTTCATGAAAAACAGCTAAACCATGCTTTCTCAACCCCTTGCCCGGAATATAGACAAGGATATCGACAACACCATATTCGCCGCCATTTTTACAAATTCTTTCCTTTCTCACCTCAGAAAGAATATAGTACATCATATCTACGCGATATACATCACGCTCGCTCTTCAACTTATACGGGTAAAAAGAACTTGATTGTTGTAAAATGCGATTGCGGAGAAAAGCCTCAGCAGCAGTAGCCGCCTTGAGTTCAGGCTTGATTTCGGATTTTTCAACATACATAATGGCCAACTTATTTATTTCGGCGCTCAGGTCATCACCTATAACATAACTCTTGCGATATACGGCCATATACTCAGTATCGTTGATAATATGAACGGGAGCATCATCGGTGTAATAAATTTCTTCAACTGCGCCGTTTGTCAGGAAAGCAAGCCGGGGATCAATTTCTGGTACCCAACTTTTTCCCAGGTAAAAAGTAGTGTCATCCATGGCTAGGTACATAGGAATAGACATGTCGTAAGTACCAATCCGAACGGTTGCGTTTGCGTTTGGTATTCTTAGCACAGGAAAAGTAGCGGTTGACGTTGGGGTTCTGATCGGCAACTTGATGGCGGTAGCGGGCAGATCCGTTGATTCTAGAGTCGCAACTGGCGTTTCAATTGAGGTCACTTCTAATGGCACAGATGTTGAGATTGGCGCCACGGTTTCAACAGGTGCGGCACAGCCAGCCAGCAAAACGAGCAGGACAAGTAGAATAATATTGTTTTTCATAGTGAGGCCCTCCTTAAAACTGTTTATTATATAATGCGTGATTATGGCATAACCATGCTTTCAGGCACAATCCAGTGCTCGCTGGCATCGCCTTCGGCGGTCCAGCCAAGAGTACCGTCTTTATCCACTCGCACTTTCCACCAGACCCAGCCATCGGCACATTTGGGTTCAGCATCTTGAATAGTCAAGCTGTCACCAGACAAGGCGAAACCTACAATCTCTTTGTCACGCCCCGCATTTTTACGAATGCGTTGTTTGTTTGGATTAAGTGCTGAGACAAAGACTTGGCTATTGGACTGCAGGTACGAAACCGGGTAGTCGCCTCCGCACGGGCGCCAGCCAGAAAGGGAAACATCCGGGGTGTAGGTGGGCATTGGTGTTTCGACAATGGGTTGCGCGGAACTGCTCAGTTTCAAGCTGGCAAGGATTTCATAGGCATCTTGCTTGCAAGAGTACGATTGCGAATCATTATCGATTGGTGTTCTTATTTCGAAGTTGATTTCTTTGTTGGAAATTAGGTAGTATCCGAAAGGCGTTACCTCCCAGTTTTTATTGCCGATATTCACAATTTCAGGCTGAAAAGGTCCGCCAGCCTCAACGCTTGGAACAAGACCAATTTTGCATTCCGAAATCTGGCGATGAGTCAGGAGGGTGTTATGCGTTACAGAACGGTCTGGAATATCTTTGGCAATCTCCCATTTTGAATTATCCACGGCTTTGTTGCATGAATAAATGGAATGGACGCAGTGCCCCTACCCATAAGGCCT
>DYOU01000008.1 GCA_020720365.1 Candidatus Elulimicrobium sp. | reverse complement strand
TGGAAATTAACTATGGCGTCGCGGGACTTGTAAGCGAACTGATCACAGCTATTATTCAACCCCACCGGCTTGATGAAGTTAAAAAAGAACTCTATAAAGCTGAAGTTAACCTGATCACCGTTTCGGAAGCCCTCGGGCACGGCCGACAATTAGGCATCACCGAATTCTATCGAAGCGTCAAAGAAACCGGAAATCTTTTAAGAAAAGTCCGTCTTGATGTTGCGGTCAATGAAGAATTTCTGGATAAAACGATCAATGCCATCATTAAGGGAGCACGAACAGGCAAAATAGGTGATGGGAAGATCTTTGTCACTGAACTTTCTCGTTGCATCCGCATCCGTACTGGTGAAGAAGGCTCTTCTGCTGTCGGATAGTCTCAAACTATCTAATTCATCATGGCGAGGCAATTAATGAAAGGCTCCCATATAACGGCTGAAAGAATCCAAGCGCGATGAAAACAATGAATCCGGATGCCATAATCAGCAGTGCAGGCCTGATGAGAACGGATAAATATTCCATTCTTGCCTGAAATGAACGATAAAATATCCTATAAAGTCGTTCAAAATATTCTTCAAAGCGTCCCGATTCTTCCCCGATACGCAACGTATCAGCGGTGAAGCGCGGAAAATATTTATTCCGCCTTACGGCCTCTGATAAACTTAACCCTCCAATAAGATATAATGAACACCCTTCCATATGCCGCTGTGTCTGTCCGCCTGCCACCTTAGACGCCTCGCGCAAAGCAAGCGATAGAGGGATCCCACTTTTTTGTAATACATATAAAGCAAAGAACCCCAATGATAACTCTCTCTCTTTAAGGATCTGCCCCACTAAAGGGATTCGTGAAAGAATCTCCCTATAAAAACCAGGATTAAATCGTAAAAGACCCAACACCCCTATAATAAGTAAAGTAATAAAAAAACAAATGACCGTTACATTGCCCTTCAAGAAACCCGCTCCAGCCATAAGCGATAATGTCATGGGAGATGCCATCGCCCCTGAAGGTAATAAATCAGAAACCTTAGGGATAACCTCAAAAACAACATAACACAGAACCACCAACAATATCCCCATAACAATCATCGGATATGTCAATGCTGAAAGAAATTTCTTCTTCATTTCCGATCTCAGCTCGAAATATTCGCCTAACATCAACAAAACCATCGATAATTCACCCGCAATCTCTCCTGCTTCTATCGCTAACAGCGCTTCCCTCGGTAAAAGCCCAGACACTGCCATTGACCCTCCAAACGACCGCCCTTTCTGCAGTTCTGCCAAAGACAACTGGCACATCTTTCGAGACTCTGCTTCAACAGCACTTTCACTTAATGTTCTTAAGGCATGATCCAATGTGATCCCTGATAAAAGCATATTTGAAATATCTTTAAATAATATCGATAACATTAACATAATTACCCTAAAATCCTTTCGAGTTCACATCGTGAAATTTGCCCATTGCGTATCAACGATTCTGCGCTTTCCCTCATCGTTATCCCTTCTTTACACGAGATATACTGTGAAAAAACCTCCTGTATCAGACCCTTCTCAATCAATATCCTGTATTCAGGACCAATACACATGACCTCTGCAATAACCTTACGCCCTTTAAAACCTCCATAACATACAGAACATCCTACCGGGATATATTCATTTGGCTTATCAGACTTTTTCTTACACTTTGGACACAAGATGCGAACTAACCGTTGAGAAACAATACACGTTAATGTATGACTTAATTGAGTATAATCAATTCCCAAATCATTAAGCCTGAGGATCGCACTCACAACATCATTCGTATGAAGTGTGGCTAAAACTCTATGCCCTGTAACTGCCGCTCGCACCGCTTCACGCGCGGTCTTCTCATCACGCACTTCACCAATCAATATAATATCTGGATCATGTCTTAATAAAGCACGGGTAACATGATGAAAATCCTGCTCCCTTCGTAAATCAACTGAGACCTGAGTGACCAAAGGCAGCTGAACCTCAACCGGATCTTCAGCTGTGACAACCTTGACCCCCAACCCTTTCAAATTACCCAATAAAGAATATAAACTGGTTGTTTTACCGCAACCTGTCGGCCCCGTAAACAAAATAAGACCATGTGGACGTTTAACTGCCTGCATCAGCTGTCGCTGATTATCATCAGAGTATCCCAAATCAGCTAACCCGAAAGCACTCCTGGACTTGTTCAACAACCGTAACACCAACGACGAACCATTCATTGAAGGTATATGCGATAAACGCACATCAATCTTATTCCCTGAATAATCCTCTTCAAAACGGGCATCATGAAAATGAAAAAAGTCTCCTGCGCTAATACCAGAACGATTAAAGAAAATATTAACAATCCGTGATAACTCCGACCTTGGGAAAGATCGATAAAATTGTAAAACACCATCTAACCGCAACCGGATATCCACCGTTGTTTCTGACGGCTCAATATGAATATCAGTCGCACCCCTTAATATGGCTGCTGCCAATATAGATTTAACATCGCTTGCCTCAATTTCAGCTTTCGGCGTACATTCTTTCTTCAACAATGAAATCGCTGTAAGAATTTCAGCTTCAATACCTATATAAAACCTAACCTCTCCCCCAAACCGTGAACGCAAGAAATCTGTTACTCTTGTATTATCGCTGTCCGGCATAACAAATGCAGGGACATCCTGTCCGATCAAAGGGAAAATATGATTCTCCTGGATGAACGTCAACCCCAGTTCACGCACCATCCTTGGATCTGGATCGTAGCCTTTACAATAATAAGGCCACCCAGCTTGTACGGCTAAAGAACGCGCCACAGACTCTTTCTCTGAAAACCCCTGTTCAATCAGAATGGTGCCAATCTTGGAACGACCACCTGAAGCAACTTGAAGTGCAAGCGCATACTCTAACTCCTGCTTGAACAAAGCCCCTGTATTGATCAACAAAGTACCAATAAACTGATTACTCATTGTTTGACACTCAGAGTTAGTTCCACGCCTTTATTATCAATCAATATTACATCCTCTCTATTTATCTTCTTGATTAGATAAATCCCTGCTGTATCATTTTCTTTGATCGACCGGCGCTCACCATCTATCCTGATAACAGCCCGAGCCTCTGAAGGCATCAAAACAATGCTTTCCACATCAATATCAACAGGCATCGTTCTATCCATTGAAGACGAAACTCCCCCAATATTCCCTATAGAAGCCTTTGTTTGACGCGTTTCAAGTTCAATCTTAAGTTTTTCCAACTCTAACCGCATCATCTGTATCTCGCCTTCCCTGCGTTGTTCTTCCCTGACCTGATCCCTGGCATCAGATAAATTCACCGCACCTTCTTGTGCATAAATGGATGCACCCCATCCCAAAACCAGCATAATCATCATTGTTAATTTTATGAACATCCGGATCTCCTTTTAAACTTGTTTATAATTGTTCCAAAACTTCCTGAGCCTGCCGCAATTTCTCAAAACGAACCGCATTCCATTCTAAATACCTCTTCCCCGTTTCTAAAGTCGGGGCATCAAGGAATTCCACCACCGGATAAGGGGGATACGCCACCCGGATCTCTCCTCCTGCCGATATACTCACTTCACTCCATAACTCTTCTGCTGTAAACGATGTTTGTTTCACTTCACCTGAAGAGATACCCTCAAAGAAATCAATTTTTGCTAATCTATACCAGGGCAACCGTTCATTGGCGGCGGCTGACCTGATACTCCCAAAATGGAATACCCAAATTAAAACAAACAGCACTCTTTTTTTCGCCAGTATATCCATGCATACTTTCCATCAGAGGAAACTTTACCATCTTCCCAATAACGCGGGTCTTCACCTATCTCTAAACATCCGCTTCTCCCAGGGTAAACCATTTGCATACGGTCCCACAGGATATTCGGAGAAAACTGAATCGGGATCAACCGGCGATGCAATGAAATAACTGGATCAGCCGCGATACTAACAGCACGAAACGCTGCTGCCGCTGACCCTACCGCTGGGCTATACCCACTCACAAATCCTCCACGAGGATATAGTGCTCCCCATACTCCCATACATAACCCCGAGATCGATAGGTCTGATCCATCACAACGCGGCATCACTCTATTCGTTATTAATGCCCCCCAATGATTCTTTTCATTCTTCATCGTGCGCCACTCAACAGCATCCAACTCAGTTAAATAACTTACAATCCCGGTAAAGTCCGGAGGGCCTTCACATACCGGCTCAACTCCACCAGAAAAGATATCTGAAAAAGGAAACCCGAATACGTGCACATCATTCATCTGAACAAATGTTGTGTCGATCGATCCTGAAGACCCGCTATCTACCAATTCAGGCTCAACATGCATAGCCGCCGCCACTGCTTGTCGTAATGACTGCCCTACATAAGATCTAAATTCATTAACAACTGTATCTCCCGGTCTTTTGACAGTTTCAACTAACAAGACCGGCTGCCAATAACGCATTTTTATTCCAACATAGGGAGGTGAAGCTCTCCGGCATACCTGACCTGTCGAGGAGGCATCGATACAATGCGTATCCGCACGTCCCGCCAAAACAGCCAAACTTTCAGCATGTCCCCAAGCGCTCAATGCCGATATACATAAACCACCCGCAACCACTATATTCCACCGCATACACTTGATACCCTTATCCTTTAATAATCCAATTCATCATCAATGTTGGTTGAATAATATTATGAGCATCACCCCCACCAGAGGGTGTTGTCCCAAGCATATAATTATCATGATCCCCGGAGTCCGGCCCCTGATGATTATTAGGACCCAATGTCCCATTACCCCATCCTGGAATATTTTCCCCAAACCCGAAATGCTGATGGCTGGGCATCTCAGATATGGTTAATTGATGCTCAGCCTCGCCGCCTTTTCCGCCAAGCTGCCGTGCCCAATGACCCTGTATTATATTTGCGGCACTCCCTCCCATATCATCCACCCCTGCGACGACACGGCCACGCAGATCCGGAAGATTAAACGTTGCGGTCCCATCACCCCCTCCATAACTTTCTCCAATCAATGAAAACAATCCCGCGTGATCAACTCGTGAAACTGACCGACCGTCACATAACATCCACCCAACAGGGATATCTCCACTCGGCCAGGGAAGAACAGCTCCCAACGGAATATTCTCAGATTCAACTCCTGGAACCGGAATATTAGAAACAACGTTGACCCCATCTCGTGATGACATTGGTAAAAGACCCATCATGACACCTGCTACTTCTTCAGGAACTTCTGTCTTCACTAATAAAGACAATCCCTGCTGTTCCAGTCCATAACCTTTTCCAAAGGGATTATGACCTGGCCAGGCTGGATCAAGATAACCGTCTGTTTGTAGATGACTGACAGCCTGAGGCCACTTTTTATTCTTTACGTAATAAGCCCGAGAAGCTTCTTGAATTTGAGAAACTTCCAAAGCTGATTTCTTAGATGCCTCTACATACATATTTCGTACAAAAGAAGGCACAACAGCACTTGAAATGATCGCTGCCGTAGAAAGAACAATAGCCAATTCAAGAAGCGTAAAACCATTATTCTTCATATTTAAGCCTTGCCGCTCTACCATAAGATAAAGGAACACTCATCTGCCATCTTTTACCGTTCACCATTCGACTCTCGGTAACCATACCCCATTCCCCCACTGGTAAAGAAATTGAATCCGGGACTTCCGTGTCAACTTGAAACCGCATCCCCTGCGGGGATAACTGATATACATGCCCCCATGCATTCTCAAGCGGGCTTTTCAACAAGAAACTCTTAACATCCAGCATATTGACCGGCCATACTCCCTTAGAATCATAATAACTTCTTGCCGCCTGAAGAATCGACCGCATCTCTAGCAATACACGAGAAGCACGCGCTGCATCCAAAGAACTTCTAAAGGAACAAGCGACAAGAACAACCAGAATAACACTGATCGACAAACCTAAAGCACATTCAAATAACGTATACCCTCGCCGATCAAAAGGTAGCCTGCCAGACCCGTCTCGATTTATCATATGAGATCAATTCCGCCTTATTCTTGAATGTATTGGAAAGATCTTCTCCCGCTGTATCCGGAATATTCGCAAGAACAATATCAACCCGAGTCATATCCGCATCATTAACTCTGACGCTATAATCACCTCCATAGGAATTAGACTTGATCGGATCAAAGCTTGAGGGCAACAATCCCGCCGCCTTAAGCACCTCAACACTGATGCCGTTATACGTTAAATTTCTTGATGATAAATAATTTTGGGCCGCGATCCTGATCGTATCAACAGCCACCATTTCCCGATGAATACGGCTTTTAGCCATCATCCCTCCGCCAGCTGTAACAACACTCACTAATACCGCCACTAAGCCCAATGCTATGGCTAATTCAATCAATGAAAACCCTTTTCGATTCATAATACCCTCCTGACATTCCATTAATCTTAATAATCAAACCAACTCAATTATTATATCCTGACACTCTGAGGCCCTCTCTCGAGGCAAGCCAATCAACACCTCAGAGAATGTCAGGATATGTTTAAAAGAACTTTTGAGAATTAATGCTTTTATTTATCCGTTTGATGATCTTAAAACACGCCCCCCAGCCCCCTCGTCCGATCGAGAAAGGCTTACATGTAATAATCACCGTCATTAATTCTCAACGAGTTCTTTTAAGAAACAACACATTCAATGTGAACAAATCATACTTTAACCCTCATTTTGCCATTACCTGTGAATGGCATGAAATCCAGGCCGATCTTTCTATTGAAACATCCGTGTTTAACCAACAACTACGGACTGATACTCTGAAAGAACTTTTGTAGCAATATCATCAAATATCTCTGTCGATGTACAAGAAACCTGGTCATACCATTTACTATCTTTTCCCTGCTCTCGAGGCATTGTCACAAAAAGACCTTTCTTTCCTTCAACCACCCTCAATCCCTTGATCGTCAAAGAATCATTCACTGTAACATCTGCAAACGCTTTCAAACTACCAGCATCAGGCAAACAAAACATTTTCGCAACCTTAAACTCTAATGACATATAACCCCCATCTTTTTGATTTTTTATCAACTTGACTGGGAATATCTTACAACTATTTTGATTTTATGTCAATATATATTTTAACTAAAAATCAATAATAATGAACTAATTTTTACTCGTCGACAAATTGTTGATTAATCCTCAAGATGTGTTAAAATTATTTAGAATAATACAAAGGAGGAATGTTATGAATATTGGCATACAAATCAAAAAGATTCGCAAACTAAAGAAAATTTCTCTTACGACTCTCTCCCAAGACAGTGGAGTACAGATCGCGACTCTTTCACGTATTGAAAATGGGAAAATGACCGGCACATTGCAATCTCATTTTATGATCGCAAAAGCGCTCGGTCTTGATATATCCGAGCTTTATCAAGGCATGCAAGAGAATGAATCCATTCCTATCATATCAGAAGAAAACATTGAAGCGATTTCAGCTCCTAATGAAAAAGTGTCCCGTGAAATCCTGTCTCGACAAGCTACCAGCAAAAGAATGCTGCCAACCCTTATTAAGATAGAAGGTAAAGGAATCTCCGGCATTGAAAAGTTTCCGCCAGGTTCCGAGCGTTTCGTTTGGATACTTGAAGGATCCCTGACCGCACACGTTAAAGATCAATCTATAAAACTTACATCCCACACATCTCTCTATTTTAATGCGTCTTTCCCGCATCATTTTGAAAATCCATATACTACAACAGTCAAATTTCTTTCAGTCCTGACACCGGTAACCCTCTAATATGCCAAAAACTATCCTTATTGCAGATACCAATGAGATCAGCAGAGACCTATTAAAGAAGATCTTATCGAATACTTATCCACTCATCATCCTTGAATCGCCGTCTCACGCATTAAAGATGATCGGCGAAAAGAAGAAACCTGCCCTTGTCTTTATGGGAACAAATAACAGCCTTAATGCTGATGGCGAAAATATTTTTGCCGCCATGCGTAAACAAGAACCTTCACTCATTATTATTGCATTGGGAGATCAGAACGAAGAAGACGAAGCCATTGAAGCCGTACGAAAAGGAGCATCAGGATATATTATTAAACCGCTAAATCCTCATGAAATAATGTCAATGGCCGCCAAAAGCGCCATGTAAACCTGCCTACCTAGAATGTCAATCTCAATCTTTATGTAACTCTATACTTGAGCCTGGATAATAAAATTGCAAGATCTGTTTATAGGAAAACTTCATCCGGGACATATTATACGCACCCCACTGACACATCCCAACACCATGCCCCCAGCCATACCCTACCAGATCAACATAATATCCTTTCATCTCAACTTTATACTTGTTACTTTTTAAGACATTTGGACCCAAGGCTTCTCGAAATACTTTTCCTTCAACCTGAAAGATCTTATTCTCACGATCAATGACCTCAAGTGAACGAACCCTTCCGCTCCCGTTATATTCTTTAACACGAATACTCTTGATAAGCCCAACCTTCACTCCCTGCTTATTAAGAACATCTTGAATATCTTTCAAGCGATAATTCCTCCGCCACCGATAATGAGGTGCATTAACTGAGTAGATGGATTCCACTCCTCCTTTGAGAGGTGCAATATCAACATTCCATAATTCAGCAGCGCTCTCCGTAACCCCACCTGAATTCGCATGAAAGAAAGCAGGGAATATCTTGCCTTTATAGGTCAAGACTTCACCTTTTGTTTTCTGGACTGCCAAATTTGTCTGATAACGCTCTGCTGTCTTCCCGCCATAAACCTGTGAATACACATCATTCGTTACATCAAAGTCACGGGCCGCAAACGTTTCAATGGAATACAATGCATACGTACGCGTTGCAACAGCCTGCGCTTTTATCGCCTCTAAAGGCCACTTGTCTGAAACCTCATGATAAAGAACTCCCTTAATATACTGTTCAATCTCTATCGAATTAACAACTGTTAAAGAATCTCCTGTGTTAATAATGACCATAATTCCGCGAAAATGTTTATCATTCACCCGTATAGTCGCATCACGACGAGGCTCAACGATCAATCGCGGATTATCGTATAGCCTGTCACCAATCCTTATCTTCCCATTATTAAAAGAAACCGTTGCCGGCAAGAGCCGAATACCAACACCAACTTTCTCTCCGGTATTATAGTCAAGAATTGTATGCCGCCCATCTACCGCAATAGTGAAATGATCAACATCTTTAAGAACAGATACCCTGATCAAGATCGACTTTGCACGCACAAGCGAGGCATCAGTACAAACAAAAACGATCATTAAACAAATGACTGTAAATAGCCTGAAAGGGAATGAAAGAGTTGGCACTAAGAACATAAATGTTTCTTGGCTTTATCCGTTAATTCACGACCACGGGATGTTCGGCGTAAGAACCCTGTTTTAAGTAAATAGGGTTCCACAACATCACAAATAGTATCGGTTTCTTCATTCATCGTTGCCGCCAATGCATCAATACCAACAGGACCGCCGTTATAACTGTTCATCATTAATGAAAGAATCCGTCGGTCAAGATCATCTAACCCCTCAACATCAATCTTTAACGAATCCATTGATTGTACGACAATCGCTACTGTAATTCGGGAATAGCCCGTCTTTACCTGCGCAAAATCTCGAACTCTCCGTAACAGCCGATTCGCAATGCGAGGTGTCCCTCGAGCGCGGCGGGCGATCTCGAAAGACACGCCTTCTTCAAGATCAATCGACAGCTTTAACGCGGAATTCTCAATAATACGCGCTAATTCTTCTGGTGGATAAAAGTCTAAATGATACGCCAGGCCAAACCTGTCCCGCAAGGGCGTTGCTAAAAGACCGCTGCGCGTTGTTGCTCCGATCAACGTAAACGGCTTTAAATTAAAATTGATCGTCTTTGCATACGGACCTTTATCAACAATAAAGTCAATCTTGTAATTTTCCATTGCCGGATACAAAAACTCCTCAACTGTTTTTGACAGGCGATGGATCTCATCGATAAAAAGCACATCCCCACTCGCTAAATTCGTCAAGATCCCAATAAAATCACCAGCGCGTTGGATCGCCGGCCCTGAAGTCACTGTAATACGGGCCTTCATTTCATGGGCAATAATATGGGCAAGGGAGGTCTTCCCTAAACCTGGAGGGCCTGAAAAAAGGATATGTTCTAACGGTTCTTTCCTGTGACGCGCAGCTTCAACGGCCACACGAATATTGTCAACAAGATCCTTCTGCCCAACAAAATCAACAAGATCAGAAGGGCGTAAAGAAATACCGGCTACACGATCTTCATCAGTTTCCTGATCCAGAATGATCCTTTTAAGTTCTTCCATCTGTCTCAACCTCTGGTTGTGACACAAGACTCCCTCGATGACTATCAGAAGACGTTGACTGTTCAACCGAAGGCTGAACAACAATAATATTATCTGCGTTCCGCACTAATTCAATATCCGCAAACAAACGTTTTTGCACAAGTACCACTTCCTTGACCCTGCACAGTTCCAGCACAGCCATAAATGTAACGATCACTTCCATCTTATCTGAAGCATTCTCAAAAAGCTCATTCAGCAGGATCCGTGGACGCTCTACAAGAACATGCAGAATGGTATGAACCTTACTTGCAACTGTATGCTCTTCTCGTACCACCTCATAAGAACCCTTCTCAGGCTTATTCGCAAGCGCCACGGTCAAAGCTGTAATCAAATCAAATAAATTAGCTTCAAAAAAAACTTCTTTGGAGTCGTTCTTAAGATCGTCCAGCGCCTGCTCATCAATCCGGCGAGGGAACAGATCTGACCTTTTTTCTGCCCTCAGGCGAAGCTCTTCCGCCGCCTCTTTAATCCTTTGATATTCCTCCAACCGCCGGACCAACTCTACCCGAGGATCCTCAGAATCATCTATCTGATTGGGATCCTGCGGTAAAAGCATTCTGGACTTGATCTGCAAAAGCGTTGCCGCCATCACTAGAAACTCACCGATACCATCAAGATCCAGCATCTTCATCATCTCGATGCACTCCATATACTGCTCTGTTATTTGAGTAACAGGGATATCATAAATATTGACCTCATTCTTACGAATAAGATATAATAAAAGATCCAACGGACCTTCAAACATTTCTAGCTGGAATTTGTAACTCATCTGATAAAGCCCCCACGCACGGAAAAAAAGCTACTTACGCTCTTGAAGCAGAAAAAACAGCCTTACGAACTTCTGTCATTGTGGTACCGGCAATCTCCCGGGCGCGAACAGCGCCTTTTCGAAGGACTTCATGAATATAGGCAGGATCTTTCTCTAACTTTTGTCTCTTGTCGCGAACAGGACGTAAGAACTCAATGATCTCATCAGCAAGGATCCTTTTACAGTCCGTACACCCTTTCAAGGCATTCTCACACCAGGAACGGGCATCCACCTCTTTGGCTGATACAAATGCTTTGTAATAACTAAAAACATTACACTCATCCGGATGACCGACATCCTTAAGCCGTAGCCGCTTGGCATCGGTGACCATTGCCTTTACTTTAACCTGTATCTCTTCCGGAGTATCCGCAAGATTGATCGCATTGCCATAACTCTTCGACATCTTGCGATTGTCCATTCCCAAAAGACGCGGTGTTTGCGTCAGGATCGCTTCACAATCTTTGAATAAATTAACGGAATACAATGAATTAAATCGTCGAGAGATCTCTCGTGTCAGTTCCAAATGAGGCAGCTGATCTTCTCCGATCGGAACGGCATCAGCCCTGTAAAGAAGGATATCCGCAGCCTGTAAAACAGGATAACCTAAAAAGGCATACGTCTGAAGATTCCGCGTTGTGATCTCACGCAGCTGCTCTTTATAGGTCGGATTCCGCTCTAACCACCCCAGAGGAGTTAAACAAGAAAGAAACATTTGCAACTCAAGATGTTCAGGGACATCGGACTGAATAAAGACGATCGAACGATCTGGATCAATCCCGCAAGCCATCCAATCGATCGCCATATCATAAACAGACGATCGGATATTACCACTAAATTCATACTCCCCCATCAAGGCGTGCCAATCCACAATGGAATAAACACACTGATGCGAATCCTGCAGGCGGACCCAATTATGTAAAGCTCCGACTAAATGCCCTAAATGAAGCTTGCCGGTCGGGCGCATACCGCTAAAAACGCGCTTGTTCATAATTTCCTTGCGATATTCTCTATCTCAAAAGACTCAATCACATCGCCCGGCTGATACCCATCAAACCTATCTACAGCCATACCGCACTCAAAACCTTCTCCAACTTCTTTAACATCATCTTTAAAGCGTTTTAATGTTACAAGTTTTCCCGAATGAATAATAACCCCATTACGTAAGACATCCACAGTCGCTCGTGCGCGCATACGCCCTTTAAGCATCATACAGCCCGCAACGATCCCCGACTTTGTTAAATTAAAAACCTGACGAACTTCCGCCCGTGCGACAAAGTGGCGCTTGGTATCCGGCTTAAGCATTCCTTCCAACGCACCTCGGATATCATTAACAATATCATAAATAACGTTATACCGCCGAACCTCTACCGGAGTCTTTTCAAGCTCATCATTAGCCGTAGCACTCTTACTCACATTAAAAGCGATAATGATCGCCTTCGATACATGCGCAAGAATAATATCTGAAGGATTGACCTCACCTACGCCACAATGAATAAACTTGATGGCGACTTCTTTACTCTCATTTGGTATTTTCTCAAGAGCCGTCCGCAATGCTCCTACAGATCCCTGCACGTCACCTTTAATAATAACGTTTAACTCGCGGATCAGCCCCGCCTCATGTTTAGCAAATAATGCTTCAAGAGTAATCTTTGACGTTTCTCTTAAACGATCCGTCTTCATCTTTTCTTCACGAACTGCGGCTATTTCACGAGCTGACTTCTCATTTTCCATAACAAAGAATCTCTCCCCTGCATCAGGAACACCCGAGAGCCCTAAAACCTCAACAGGCATACAAGGACCTGCCGCCTTCACCTGGCGCTTATGATCATCAAACATAGCCTTGACTTTGGAACAGTAAGGGCCAACAACAACAATATCGCCTTCACGTAAAGTACCGCTCTGGACAATGAAAGTCGCTAAAGCCCCTTTCCCTGTACTCATATGAGCTTCAACAACGATCCCGGCGGCTTTTTTGTCCGGATTAGCTTTTAATTGCAGCATTTCAGCTTCAAGAAGGATCATTTCAAGTAAATGATCCAAACCTTCACCTGTATGAGCTGAAACAGGGACAACAACAATCTTCCCGCCCCATTCTTCAGGCATGAGATCATGTTCCATCAACTGTTTCTTAACCATTTCAGGATCTGCGTCCTGCCGATCCATTTTATTCAATGCCACCACAATTGGCATACCGGCGGCACGCGCATGATCAATCGCCTCTTCTGTTTGAGGCATAATCCCTTCATTCGCAGCAATAACAACCACAACAATATCTGTAATATGAGCCCCTCTTGACCTCATCGCCGTGAAAGCGGCATGGCCAGGAGTATCCATAAATGTAATTGTACCCTTCGGAACAGAAACAGAGTATGCCCTAATATGCTGGGTAATTCCGCCATGCTCTGTATCTACTATTTTTGTTTTACGGATCGCATCCAGCAATGACGTCTTACCATGATCAACATGCCCCATAAAAGTCACCACCGGAGCACGTGATTGAAGCAATGAAGGATCTTCTTGTTCTTTTGTATGATCTGCCACTAATTGATCTTCCTGCGATTTGATCTCGACCAGATTAAAACCGAATTCCTGACAAAGTTTGCGGACAATATCTTCACCAAGATTCTGATTAATATTAGCAAAGACCCCCATCCCCATGAGGGCTTTTAAAACCACGTTCACTTTCTGCTGAAATTTGAACGAAAGGTCCCCTACCGTAACCGGTAATTTAATATCAACATCTTTTAAAGGCCCCTCTGCTTTAGGTGCCAGCGAAGGCTCTATTTTAGGCAAATCAGACGAAACTCCCGTTTCCGAAAGAATCCCGAATTCTTCTGTAACAGGACGAACTTCTGAAACGGTAGAGCGATCTTCACGCGTTGACCGTTTCTTCAAAGGCTGCACTGATACAAACGCAGGGGCTTCTGGCTGAACTTTCTTTTTCGTAATAGTAACAATGGTCTTGGTAACCTTCTTTATGATCCTCCGACCTTGATCGTCAATTGTATGTTCTTCTGTTGTTTCTGTATGGCCGACGGGCTTCTGAACAACCGGGACAACTTCGGGAACAACAACTGGCTCTACCGGATGAACCTCTACCTTCTCAACAACAGCAACCTCAACAATTTTTTTAACAGGAACATCTGAAAGTTTTCTCACTGTAACAACAACAGGCTTTTCTTTGACAGCTTCCTTAACAACTTCAGGTTCCTTCTTCTTACGGGTTACTTTTACAGCCAACGGTTCTACTACCTTCTTTACAGCTGCCTTCTTAACGGGCTTCTTCTCAACTTCCTGTTGAAGAATGAGACCTTTCGCCTCAAGTTCACCTTTAAGCACCATCAATACAGCAGGGCTAAGATCCTGAGCCTCTCCTTTAGCACGTAACTTGATCGCTTTTAGAGTCGTCAAAATGACATCTTCTGTAATATTGCATTGCTTAGCTAATTCACTTACTAACATAGCCCGCCTTTATATTTTATCATTGCTCAAAAGTCACCCGCAGCACTCAAAAGACTACTTGTCATCATCTGTCGCAGATTCGTCCTTATCTCCCACTGGAGCATTATCTTCAACAACTTCTACCTCTTCAACAACTTCCTGAACTTCTTCCGTCTCCTCAGAGGAAGCTTTAAGATTCTCTTCCCATTGTTTAGCTGAGAAAATATCCAACTCCCAGCCAACCAGCTTGCTGGCTAACCTGACATTCTGGCCATAACGGCCGATGGCTATAGACAGCTGATCATCGGCAACAATGATATTCGCTTTCTTGTCCAGTGAGAGCAACTGCATCTGAGAAATTTCTGCCGGAGACAAAGATGCTTGAATATATTCTTTGATATCCGAAGAATAACGAACAATATCAATCTTCTCTCCATGCAACTCTGCTACAATATTCTTTACTCTGGATCCACGCATACCCACGCAAGCACCAACACAATCGACTTTATCGTCTTTGGAATACACGGATATCTTCGTGCGCTCACCGGCATCGCGCGCTATCGCTTTGACCTCAATAATGCCTTCGTAAATTTCAGGGACTTCCAGTTCAAATAACCGCTTAACAAAGTTGGGATGCGCCCGTGAGAGAACAATCTGCGGCCCTCTTGACTCCCGTTGAACTTCTAATATCAGCGCACGAACCCGATCCCCTTGTTTAAATTCTTCCTTCCCGCACAACTCACTCCGGGGAATAATAGCTTCTGTCTTCCCCAGGTCTACGATCACATTCCCACGATCAAAACGATATACATTACCGCTGATGATCTGCCCTAACCTCGAGCTATACTCCATATAAACAACATCTTTCTCAGCTTCACGGATCTTCTGAAAAACAACCTGCTTCGCTGTTTGAGCCGCAATACGTCCAAATTCACTTGAGCGAATTTCCTGGCCATTGGCATACGCAATAATTTTTCCTGTCTTAGGGTCAAATTTTGCCGTTACGTCCTCTTCTTTATCAACCGTCCAGACTTTTCTGGCCGCTGAAACAACGGCCGCCTCGACAGCTTGAATAAGGACTTCTTTAGCAATTCCCTTATCACGCTCGATCTGTTCCAATATGCCCATCAATTCGCTATCCATAACTCTCCTCTCAAGTTTTCATCACAGAATTTTGAAACCCTCAGAAAACCAACCATCAAAAGAACTGGCTGAAGTTTGAAGTCTCCTTGTTAAAATAATATAAGCTTTCCTCTATCGATCATCTCTTGTTTCAAGCGCATTTCGCCTAATTTTGTATTAAAAACAATTTCATCACCTTGAACCCCTTGGATGACGGCGTCCATCTCCATCTTGCCTTGAACACGTTCACGCAGAAACAAACGAATATTCTTACCCATAGAACGACGAAAATCTGCCGGCACTGTCAATGCCCTATCCGCACCAGGCGATGAAACTTCAAGGGTATAATTATCCCCGAGTTTCATAACCTCATAAAGTTCTTTATCCAACAAACGGTTCATTCTTGTACAAGCATCAATATCTACGCCACCCGCCGCCAGATCTACAAGAAGCTCAATATTTAATGTCCCCTGATGCATCTTCAGATTCAATTCAACAAGTTCCAAACCCAACGTATTACACAAGTCTAAAGCGATCTTCTTTATACCCTCTTTCAGGGCCTCGGAGTTCATCATAAATATCCTATTCCCCTGCCACCAACGCGGAAAGCCTTTCAAGCGCACTGTCCCTGGAGACGACTTCAACGGCGTTGGACGCGCGGATCTTGATCTCGACGTTTCCTTCCGTCAGACCGCGCTTGCCGATTGTAATACGGAAAGGAATGCCAATGAGGTCTGCGTCATTAAACTTACGTCCGGCGCTTTCATCACGGTCGTCCATTAAAACATCAATATGACGTTTTGTCAACTCATCATAATAAGAACGCGCTACCCGCATAACCTCCTCATCTTTAACTTGAAGGGGAAGGATCTCAATAGTAAAAGGAGCAATCTCCTGCGGCCAGCAAATTCCCTTCTCATCATTATGGACCTCAATAATCGTAGCGATCAAACGGCTCACACCAATACCATAACAACCCATGATAATAGGATTCTGCTTTCCCTGTTCATCCAGAAATAAAGCCCCTAACGATTCAGAATATTTTGTTCCTAGCTGAAAGATATGCCCCACCTCAATACATTGACGCTCAACTCCACTCTCATCCTTTGCTTTATCTTCGCCAATAGCCGCCGGGACAAGAAATTCATGTGAAACCCGTCCTCCCATAGCTCCCGTATCAGCCTCAGCAATGATCGGCTTTAAGCCACAACGTGAAAAAATCCGGCAATAAGCACCATACATAGCGTCATAATTTTTTTGCAGTCCCTCTATATTTATGTCAAAACTATACGCATCTTTCATAATGAATTCGCAAGCCCGTACAACACCAAAGCGAGGCCGCGTCTCATCTCTAAACTTGGCCTGGATCTGATATAAAGTCACCGGAAGCTGACGATATGACTGCACGAAAGACTTTACCAAGTCGGTAATGATCTCTTCATGTGTAGGCCCCAGGCACATCGATTGGCCTTTCTTATTCTTGAATCGGATCATAACTTCTTCCAACGCCTTATCTCGGCCTGTCTGCTGCCAAAGATCCATCGGCTGGATCGCCGGCATAAGCAGCTCATGAGCGCCCGCAGCATCCATCTCCTCACGGATGATCATTTCGATCCGCTTGAGTACTTTCCAGCCCAACGGTAAATATGAATACACGCCGGAAGTCAACATATGAACGAGCCCTGCCCTCAATAAAAGCTGATGACTGACAGCCTCAGTACCAGCCGGGACCTCTTTTAACGTTGGAATAAAATATTTAGACCACAACATCCGTACCCTCTCTATTGTAGAAAATCCTGCGGTAACCGCACATTTCTTTTAACAAACTTGTCGACAAATGAAGGCAGTTTGCGATTCATCATCCAGGCGCCCTGCACTCTTCCGGTATCATCAATTCGCTCTTGTTTGAAACTAAATATATCCTCCAATGTTACCCGATCTGTTTCTTTATCGTAGCGCAAATCTGTAATATTTGCCACCCGGCGCACCCCGTCCAGGAATAATTCACTATGCACAATAAGATCCACTGAAGTCGCTATCTGCCGGCGGATCTGGTCTCCATTAAGCCGAATACCGGACATCAACATCATAGTGATCATACGACTGAAACATTCTTCTGGTGAATCAGCATGAATAATGGCCAGCATTCCTGAATGCCCTGAACTAATGGACTGGATCATATCAAGGATCTCTTCACCTCTAACCTCACCGACAATAATACGATCAGGCCTCATGCGAAGTGAATTAATAAAAAGATCCCTGATAGAAACAGCACCTTTTCCTTCAATATTGGACGGTTTTGACTGCAACGCAACAACATGCTCCTGCAACAAATGAAGTTCAGAAGTATCTTCAATTGTAATCACCCGTTCTTCATTAGGGATATGCTGCGAAAGCACATTGAGAATGGTTGTTTTACCTGACCCTGTCGGACCGCAAAAAACTACGTTAAGCTTTGCCTTCATAGCGGCAACCAGAAATGCCGCCATAGAACGATTTAACATTCCCAGCTCGATCAGATTCTCAAGCGTTGATATATCCCTGGAGAATTTACGAATAGTCATCACCGGGCCACTCAACGAACAGGGCGGTAAAAGAACATTGACTCGAGAACCATCTGTGAGGGAAAAATCAACATAAGGCGATGACTTATCCACACGCCGTGACGTTCCAGATGTCGTTAATAACGTTTGAATAGAGTGCATTAAATGAACATTATTATCAAATTTAATATCTGTTAAATACATCTTCCCGGCTTTTTGAGCGTAAACATGACGATACCCGTTCACCATAATTTCGGAAACATCCTTGTCATCAAGCAGCGGCCGAATAGGACCAAGGTTGCTGGCAGACCCTGAGACTTCTCGGATCAACCTGGCCCGGTCTTCTAGTGTAATAACGATATCACTCTCCTGGCATAAAGCGGTGATCGCATTGTCCACCCAGATCTTAATTTGATCCTCATTAAGAGCATCTTTCTCTTGAATAAAATTTGTCTTTGAAATCAGGTGCCTGTGCAAGCGTGCTTTAACATTCTCATAAACAGAAGGGTCTATCATTCCAGCTCCTTTAAAATTATATTATTTAAAAAAAGTTACAACCTTATCAATGAGGCCGATCCGTTCAAAATCAAGATAAAAAACAAAAACAGCCAAAGCAATAATTAACCCAAAGCCAACTTTTGCGATCATATCTTCCGCTTGAGCTGAAAGAGGTTTTCCTCTAAGTTTTTCGAGGCCAATAAACGCCAGATGACCACCGTCGAGAGGAATAACAGGTAACAGATTAAAGATCGCCAGGCTGGCACTGATCACCCCAACCACATGTAATAACAAGGAAATACCGATACTTGCCGCAAACTTAATGATAAAGAATATCCCGATCAATCCGGTCATGCCTTCTTTCGCTGAACGCTTTCCGGTTATAATATCCCCTAAGGCTCCATACGTACGCGTCGTGATCGTCATCAATTCTTCCCATCCCTTACCCCAAGATGCTCTAAAACCATATTTCTTGACCACTAATTTGTCCGCGTCTGTAAGTTGCTGTGCCTGAATTCCAATACGGCTCACCTTATGTTCTCGTCCAAAAATATCCTTAGCCTGATGAATTTCAGGTGTTAAAGTCAAAGACATCCTCTGCCCATCCCGAAGAAACGATACGACAACAGGCTCGCCCTCCACATCCGACACATAAGACTGCATATCCGACCAATTTGAAAAAACCTGGCCATCAGCTGATTCAATATGATCCAATGCTTTCAGACCGGCTTTTTCTGCCGGAGAACCAACGATTACTTTCCCAACCACCGCGGGAACCTGCTTCTGTGTAGCTTCCATATCAATGAACCCGATCATAAATACAAGAACAAAACAAAGATAAGCCAGCACATAATTAACAACCGGCCCCATAAGAACGATCAGCGCCCGCTGCCCCAAAGGCTTAGAGAAATATTCATCCGCGCTTCCCTTGCACTGTGCGCGCTCATCACCTGCCATCTTAACGTACCCACCCAACGGGATAGCACACAAACGATACTCTGTACCTCCATGCACCCAGGAAAAAAGTTTTGGGCCAAAACCCAAAGCAAACTCATCCACTTTAACGCCCATCTTTTTGGCCGTTAAGAAATGCCCCGCTTCATGAACGACAATTAGAATACTCAATACAGCAATAAAAAGCAAAATACTCATTTTCCCTTTCTTAAGAGCCGAACGGCCGTCTCACGCGCCCAGGCATCCGCCTCTTTTATATCTTTTAATGAAGGTTGACTCACACTCTTGTGTAAAAGAACAACCTGTTCAACCAATGTGTAAATTTTCAGGAATCCTAACCTTCCGGCTAAAAATTCTTCCACCGCCACTTCATTCGCGGCATTTAATACTGCCGGGGCAGTGCCGCCGATACGAGCCACTTCAAATGCCAGCGCCAATGAGGGGAATTTACGCAAATCCGGTACAGCAAAGTTCAACTGCTTTAATTTCCAAAGATCAATCCCATTCAATCCTGAGCATAACCGGTCCGGATACGTTAATGCATACTGAATAGGAATACGCATATCCGTAACACTCAACTGAGCGATCATGGAACCATCGATATATTCCACTAATGAATGTATTAATGCCTCCGGATGAATAACGACTTTAACCTGATCAACGGTCAACGAAAAAAGCCTCTGCGCTTCTATCACTTCAAACCCTTTATTCATCAACGTAGCTGAATCAACCGTTATCTTTGCACCCATCTTCCATCGGGGATGCTTCAGGACATCTTCCACCGTCAAACTACCATGTTGTGATTTCGGAAGGCGCAACAAAGCCCCTCCGGATGCTGTCAAATGAACACATTTCAGATCCTCTCTGCGATGCCCCTCTAAAGACTGAAAAATAGCACTCTGCTCACTATCCACCGGTATGATTTTTGCTCCGCTCTTGCGCGCTTCAGCCAAAATAATATCCCCCGCCATAACAAGCGCTTCTTTATTGGCAGGCGCTACCGTCTTCCCGGCCCGCACCGCACTTAAAAAAGGATCCAATGCCGCAGCTCCTGACATCGCTAGCACAACAATATCCACAGATGGCTCTGCGACCAGATCCGGCAGATCTTTACCTACATCGAAAAACTTGATCCGCCCCTTAAACTCCGCTTTCAATGAAGATAAATGTACCTGAGAAAGAGCGACTTTGGCCGGCCTGAACTGACGAACCTGTTGCATTAACAATTGAACATTATTAAATGCCGTCAGTAAAACAACTTCAAAACGGTCAGGATAACGACTTATTACATCTAAAGTATTGATTCCAATCGAACCCGTTGAACCAAGTACCGCAACGCGTTTTTTTTTCATATATCAACGAACATTCAACGATGAACTCATATATAAATAGAAAGCAGGCACTGAAAAAAGCAGACTATCAATCACATCCAGTATCCCACCGATCCCGGGCAACAGACTTCCGGAATCCTTCACCTCACAATCACGTTTTATCAATGATTCTGATAAATCTCCCAATTGTCCGAGACAACCAAAGAATGCCCCCATTAATCCTACAAAAAAAGGTGTGAATTGCGGCCATGGAGGAAGCCAGGACTGACACGCTATCGCCACTAAAGAACTAAAAAGAATACCTCCCAGGGTCCCTTCAATCGATTTATTAGGGCTGACTTTAGGCAAAAGAGGATTTCGCCCCATCCATGTTCCAATAAAAAGCGCTCCGATATCCCCTGCTTTTGTGACCAAAACAATAAAAGCTACCAACTTGGCGCCCTCCATGTCCGGTAAAAGCAATCGCGTCTTAACTAAGAAACTGAAGAACCAGGAAACATAAAGGACTCCAAATAGCGTTGTCGAC
Organism: Candidatus Elulimicrobium sp.; assembly: GCA_020720365.1. Lineage (GTDB taxonomy): Bacteria > Omnitrophota > Gorgyraeia > Zapsychrales > Fredricksoniimonadaceae. Next base: position 31,920 of record DYOU01000008.1, on the reverse strand, counting down.
AAACCAAGTATCGCATTGCGGTTATCCTGACGGTTGAATTGGAGCATTAATATAAGAAGAAAGGCACACACAATAAAAAGAAGCTCCCAGTTCCGCGTCAGCTCGAAACGAAAGAAAATTGACAATGGGATTAAAAGACCGATCAAGATCCCTGTATAGCTGTATATCGGAATATCCTTCTTTTTAATCATATAAAAGAATTCATACAGCCCTCCTATGGTAATACCGCAAACCGTCGCTATGAAAACCCACTGATTAAGAAAGGCCAGAAGCACCACAAAGATCGCAACTGAACCACTTACAAAACGCATCGGATTCACGCTGGCCTCCCTTGGATCGCAATATCTCCAAAGCGGCGCTCCCTGGCAGAAAAAGACTCAATAGCCTTATCCAATTCCTCCGTAGTAAATTCAGGCCAAAACTTTGATGTAAAATAGAATTCGGCATAGGACAACTGCCAGAGAAGAAAATTACTGATCCGCATCTCTCCTGATGTTCGGATCAAAAGATCCGGGTCCGATAACCCTGCCGTATACAAATATCCGCTGAATTTAGCGTCATCCAGATCTTCTAGAGAAACTTTACCTGATAACAAGTCTGCACCGAACAATTGAACCGCATCCAGGATCTCCTGGCGTCCTCCATAATTAAAGGCGATGTTAAGCGTCAATCCTGTATTATTCTTTGTATATTCAGCGGCCTTATCAAACACATCAAGTACACTCTTGGGAGCACCCTTCCGACGGCCAGACATGCGAAAACGAACATTATTTTCATGTAACTTCCTCAACTTTTGAGATAACACGGAAACCAGCGTCTGCATCAGCATTGAGACTTCCGTTTCCGGACGAGTCCAATTCTCGGTTGAAAATGTAAATAGTGTCAAAACCTTAATCCCTCGTTTTGCCGCAAACTCAACAATTTCATCCACGCGCTTCACGCCCTCAATATGACCTTGGGTGCGCACAAGGCCTCTTACCTTTGCCCACCGGCCATTACCATCCATAATAATTGCTATATGCTGCGGAATCTTCATAACTATCCTATTAAAAAAATAACCCCTTTTGCTCGAAAGTACTCCAGTATATCTCTCAGCACAGGGGTTTAAAAGAAAATACTATTAGAAATCAACCCATACCCTATTTCGACACTGGCGCCAACTTTTGCTCTGCCTCAATTAAAGCGGCTTCAGCTTTCTCTTTGCGTTCCTGTTCTTCCCTGGCTATACGCAGTTCATTCGCTTCCTGGGCTGCCGCCCTCGCTGCTACCACAGCTTTAGCCGCTGACTCTGCCTTGACTTGCAGAGTCTCCTGCATATCCAACGCACTCCTCAAATTCTTTTCCAAATGGTCTTTTTTTTCAGAAAGCTTATTCAATTCCCCCCTAATACCATTCTTTTCCTCACGTTCACGATCAAGAAACTCCTGCATCTTGGAAAGCTTCACCTGAGTCGTTTGAAGGTCAGCCTCAAGTTTCTTGATCCGATAGTCGCCTTTTTGCAATTCTTCTTCTGCGATCATGCGGCTATAACGCTCCTGATCCAGAATCCGAGTTACCGCCTGATTTTCTTTATAATAACGAACAATCAGAAATATACTGATCGTAATAACAATAAAGAAAACAAAGAGAATCGATTTCATTTTAAATACACCTTAAGGTTAGCTATCGTTATTCATATCTGTCTTACTGGCTCGAGGAAGAATAATAATTTCTACCCGGCGATTTTTTTGACGCCCCTCTTCACTATCATTGCTCATGACAGGACGATACTCACCATAACCAGTCGCCGCCAAACGTTCAGGGACGGCGTTCTTTTCAATCAAATAATGCAGAACGCTCAAAGCCCTGACCGAAGAAAGTTCCCAATTTGACTTCCAACCCGAATGTTTGATCGGTTCATTATCCGTATGCCCCTCTATGCCAATATTCAGATCAGGGACTACACTTTGCATAACACTGGAAACTTTTCCTAACTTCTCCAATGCGTCAGCCTTTAGCTCTGCTTTACCTGAATCAAACAATACTTCGGCCACAAAGGTGATCACCAAACCCTTTTCCAGCATCTCAACCTTCACCTGCTTATCTGTGATCTCATGGGAAAGACGCTCTTCCAATTCTTTTTTGGCACGTTCCAGCTCATCCAACTCATTCTTCAAACGCGAGATCTTTTCTACATCCACACGGCGCCCTTTCTGAAAAACAACCGTACACCCGCTTGTCCCCAATAAAAGAAAAACGATCAAAATCCCCGTTATATAGCTATGTAAACGAAGCATCTGCGACCCCCTTGACATTAACCGATTGTCCTACCTGATAATAATTTCATCACGCTCTGATCCAATAGAAATATATTTGATCGGAACACCCACCAGCGTCTCAATTCGTTCAATGTAACGACGAGCCTCGACCGGCAACTTCTTGTAATCTCGTAAACCACCGATCGTCTTCTTCCAACCAGGCATCTGTTCATAAACAGGTTTGACATTGCATAAAACTTCATAATCATGGGGAAAATCCTTGATCACTTTTCCCTTATAGCGATATTCAGTACAAAGACTGATCGAACTTAAATCATCAAGGACATCCAGTTTCATTATAGCTAATTCATTAAAACCGCCGATCGTCGCCGCATAACGAACAAGGACACTATCAAACCATCCGCATCGGCGGGCACGTCCGGTGGTTGATCCAAATTCTTTGCCTTTAGTCCTGATCTCATTATCCATCCGTTTATCAAATTCAGTTGGAAATGGGCCCTCACCGACACGTGTTGTATAAGCCTTAACTGCCGCCACAATCTTGTCTATTTTGGTAGGGGCCACACCACAACCACTCGATACTCCGCCTACAATAGTATTGGACGATGTCACATATGGGTACGTCCCAAAATCGATGTCCAGAAACGCGCCCTGAGCTCCTTCAAAAAGGGCTGTTGACCCCTTATTGATCACTTGATTCACATATAAAGCGGTATCACATACATAAGGTTTAAGCCGACGAGCATAAGCAATATACTCATTATAAATCTCATCAAAATGAAACCCCTTCTGACCAAAAACTTTCTTAAAGTATTCATTCTTTTCACGCAAATTATCTTTTAGTTTCGAACTAAACACTCGAGGATTAAGCAAATCCACCATGCGAATACCGCAACGAGTCACTTTATCGGCATAGCACGGACCGATGCCCCGTCCAGTAGTCCCGATCTTATGCTCACGCATCGTCTCGCGCAATCCATCAAGGACTCGATGATACGGCATAACCAGATGACTATTAACAGCAATCTTTAATTGCTCCGGCGCAACTTTAATGCCTCGACTTTTAAGCCCATCGATCTCCTCAAGTAATGCCTTAGGGTCAACCACAACCCCATTGCCTATCACACACACTTTCCCCTTACGAAGGATCGCAGAGGGCAACAAATGAAAAACATATTGCTCTTTCCCAACAATAACTGTATGCCCAGCATTACTTCCCCCCTGATAACGGACAGTGATATCAACATCTTTTGACAAGATATCGATCAACTTCCCTTTACCTTCATCTCCCCACTGGGCCCCGACAACCGCAATATTCATCTCCTACCTCTCTCTAAAGCAATTGTTGAATAAAAGTTACTAAGAATCCCATCCCTAAAGCCAAATAAACACCTGCCAGAATAATCAATATCACTGAACGATACTGATAACCTTTGGAAATTTTGATGACTCTAAAAAGATACTGCACCGCAAAGAATAATACCCCTAAAGAGACCGTCAATACAGACTCATAAATAAGCATGAGCCCTACAGTCCTCCACAAAAGACCCGGCAAGAATATTTCATTGGCCAGTGCCATGATCGAAACGTTAACTGGCGAACTCAAACTGCCGACAGCATAAAAAACACCTAAAATAATCCCTGTCCAAAAAGATTCTTTACTCGAATTCCTGCCCAAAGCGGCTATCTTTGGAAAACAGAATTTACCTAGCCCTGACTGATAAGCCCGATGCCATGAGAGGAAACAAAAACCTCCCAAACATACGAAAAACAGACCTGTTAAAGAATACAGAACTACCACGGTATAGAAATATCCTTGCGTCCATAGAAACCCATTTAAAACACCCACCCTTAAAAGAACGGACATAATAAAATGAGCTGAAAGGAAACCCAGAACCCCCTTCATCCTGACAGAATCATCATGACGAAACAACAGTAAGAAGGCCGTGAGAGCTGCTGCCACAGCCGTATGCGGCATTGAAAACAAATCCGACATTCCACCTAATACTGCCGTCATTAACTGGTTATCATCCATAATCCCTCAACAACAAAGAGTTTTTATTCAAGAATTAAATCTTGAGCATTTTGACAAACTGAATTCCTTTTGTTCCCTTTAAACCATCGATCACTTCTTGAGGTACAGGGCCATCGACATTCACGACACTGACAGCTGTAGACCCCTGCTTTTCCCGGCCAAAAGTAATATACGCAATATTGATCTTGGCATTCCCCAACGCCATGCCTACGGCTCCAACAATCCCAGGCACATCATTATTACGGATAAAAAGGATATCTCCCGAAGGGACTGCTTCCACGTACACATTGTTCACCTTGACAATGCGCGGTTTCTTGTTGGATGATAATGTGCCGGATACAACCAAGGTTTCTTTATCCGTGATCAGTTCAAGAATAATACAATTAACAAACTCACCTTCTGAATTGGAATGAATTTCCTGAATATCAATTCCACGTTCCTTGGCAATATCCAAAGAATTAATCGCATTGATATTATCCACAAGGATCGGCTTCAAAACACCATGCGCTATCGCCATAGTTACCGGTATCACATTATACTTGGTCAAAATTCCGGTATAGGTGATCTTGATCGCCTTGATCCCGCCATTCAATAACTGACCGGCAAACTTACCTAGCTTGTCACCCAGATCAATGTAAGGCTCCAAAGTCTTATACGATTCCTCATCTAATGACGGGAAATTCGCCGCATTGCGAATACCATGACCCAATAACGCGTCTCGCACCGAATAAGCGATCTCTATCGCCACATTCACCTGGGCTTCAGCCGTTGAAGCACCTAAATGCGGGGTCATCACACAATTATCCAATTTCAAGAATGGGCACTCCGCCTTCACCGGCTCATCATCATACACATCCAGAGCTGCTCCGGCGATACGCTTCGACTCTAGCGCCTTGGCCAGATCCGCTTCATCAATGATCCCTCCGCGCGCACAATTGATTAACCGTACGGACTTCTTCATCATTTCGATCTGCCTGGCGCCGATCATGCCTTTTGTCTCATCGGTCTTAGGGACATGAATAGTAATAAAGTCTGAATTTTGAACAAGATCATCAAAAGAGGCCATAACAATACCCCTCTTGGCCGCCATTTCTTCTGAGAGGAAGGGGTCATACGCCTTTATGGTCATCCCGAATCCCTGCGCAAACTTGGCTACAGTTGAACCAATACGACCCAGACCAATAACACCCAGAACTTTCCCATACAGCTCAGTCCCCTGAAATTTATTGCGCTCCCACTTCCCTGCCTTCATCGAACCATGCGCCTGAGGAATATTTCGTGCCAGCGCCATGATAAGACTAAACGCATGTTCAGCCGTAGATGTTGTATTGCCACCCGGAGTATTCATGGCAATAATACCCTTTTTCGTCGCGGCTTTAAGATCAACATTGTCCATACCAACACCCGCACGACCAATAACCTTTAATTTCAGTGCCTGCTGGATAACCTCTTCTGAAACCTGAGTGCCTGAACGAATAACCAAGGCATCATAATCTCCAATGACCGCCTTTAACGTCTCCGGAGTCAGATCATATTTTGTATCGACTTCAAAAGATTCGACATCTCTTAAAATCTTAATACCTTCTTCTGCCAATTTATCACTTACAAGGATCCTGATCTTCGCCATAAAACTCTCCCTTAACTGTTAAATATTTTCTGCGCCGCAGCTAAACTGGCACCCAGTTCAAATTGATGACCGGCGGCTTTGAGTACTTTCTCCAGGCACGATAAACCTGTCAGAATATCATACTCATCAACTGCCCCCATATGCGCAATACGGATAATCTTACCATCGAGATCTCCCTGGCCACCGGCCATTGTGATCCCATGCGTATCACGCATTGTTTTTACAAGCTTTTTCGGATTTAATACCTCTGGAATAAGGATCGCCGTTAAACCTCTGGAGCGATACTGAGGCTGAGCATAAACTTTTAGCCCGATGGCTTCCACAGCAGCCCAAACAGCCTTTGCCATCTTCAAATAATATTCCTGTTTTTGATCTATCCCTTCAGCCAGAAGCATCTTCACTGCTTCATTCAAGGCAATCACAATATTAATCGCTGGTGTAAATGGTGTATCCGTATCAGCTAAAGCCTTGCGTGATTTACGCAGATCAAAATAAAAACGAATATTGGCTGATGCTTCGATCAAGGCTATAGCTTTAGCACTAACCGCAACAATCCCAACACCCGGCGGAAGCATCAGCCCTTTATGTGAACCAGAGCACACCACATCCACTCCCCATTCATCCATTTTCATTGGCTCAGTCCCGAGAGCGCTCACCGCATCCACGACCAAAGCAACCGGTGTGTTCTTTACAACAGCACCGATCGCCGCCATATCAGGTGTAGCAGACGTGGACGTTTCACATTGAGTCAAAAAAATCGCCTTGGCATCCGGATGCTGCGTCAATGCTGCTTTAACCTCATCTGCTGTAATCGTCCGACCCCACTCGATCTTGATCGTAACAGGATTTAATTTATATGACTTGGCCAACGACGCCCAACGTTCTCCGAACTTTCCATATTCAATTGTAATAACTTTATCTCCTGGCGACGCGAGATTCGCCACAGCAGCCTCCATCGCACCTGTACCTGAAGATGCCAGTAGATACACATCACTCGTCGTATGAATGATCTGCTTCAACCCCTCGGTCACCTCTTTCAAGATCTGCTGAAACTGAGGAGTCCGATGATGCATGATCGGTCTTCCTAACACTTCACACAATTCCACGGGCACTTTCGATGGCCCCGGAGTCAGTAATAAACCTTTTTTCATAAGAACCGCCCTTCTGAGAATAAGTTATGATTTTACAACAACAGGTAAAGTTTCGATCACTTGATCCACTAACCCGTAATCTTTCGCTTCCTGGGCTGACATAAAGAAATCCCGATCTGAATCCTTTAAAACCTTTTCCAAAAGTTGATTGGAATGCTTGGCAATAATAGCGGACAAATTATGTTTCATCCGAAGGATCTCCTGAGCCTGAATTGAAATATCGCTGGCGGTTCCTTCGGCCCCACCCCAGGGCTGATGAATCATAATGCGCGCATTCGGAAGCGAAAACCTTTTCCCCGTAGCGCCTGCTGTTAAAAGGACAGCTCCCATACTAGCGGCCTGCCCCATACAATATGTACTAACCTTCGGTTTGACAAATTGCATTGTATCGTAAATGGCAAGCCCGGCTGTAACTGAGCCTCCCGGAGAATTAATATAAATACTGATGTCCTTATCCGGGTCTTCCGATTGCAAAAACAAAAGCTGAGCCACCACCAGATTGGCCACAACATCGTCAATTGCAACGCCGAGGAAGATAATACGCTCTTTCAGCAATCGCGAAAAAATATCATATGCACGCTCACTGTTCCCCGTATTCTCAACAACCATAGGAACCAAATTTGATCTGATCATTGTTTGCCTTCCTCCCATTGTGCTTCTTTCAAAAGAAACTCAATCACTTTCATCGTCACATTCTCATTCTTCGCCGGAGAGATATTCTCCTTCTCCGCGATCTTCTGCAGGATCAAAAACGTCTTAACATCCTTCTGGGCCGCATCCCGAAGTTCCTTCATCGCCTCTTCAAGTTTCTTGGCGATCGCCTCTTCCTTGGCCCCATACTTCTTCAACCGATCCTTGAACTCATCAATACGGCCCTGGAGCTGCCGATCAACCATTGATTGAGGAACAGGAAAATCACATTTGGTCAAAAGTTGTTCGATCAACTGATTCTCAACATCGACCCTGTTTTGACGTTCCTTGTCAAATTCCAAATTCCGTTTTAAAGCCTTCTTGAACTCTTCCAAAGTAGGGAAACCGACACTCTTGGCAAAAGTATCGTCAATAACCGCGTTCTCTTCCATCCCACGGCCTTTTTTAAAGAATTCCAATGTTTTATCAAGCTCTGCTTCGGTTACATCCGGAGATTTCTTTGTGATCTTGATATGGGTATAACCATCCACATCAAATTCAGGCCGCAGATCGATCGTTGCACGAAAAGTCAAAGAACCCTCTTTTAGTTCAACTTTATCGATCATCGGGAAATCAATCGGTAACAGCTTTTCTGCTGTCAACCCTTCCTGATAAACTTCCGGAATGAGATTCTTCAACATTTCTTCTTTAGATGTTTTCCCATGGGCCGCTTCTACCAAATGCTTGGGAGCCTTACCCGGACGAAAACCCGGGATCTTGGCATGCTTTGTAATTTCAGCCAACACCTCATTCGTCCTCTGAACAACCCGCTCCTTGGGGACCACAAAAGACATTTCTCTTCTTAACTCATCAATTTTCTTTACAGATACTTTCATGCAGAACGGCTCCTTTTTCTCATTTCACATAGTGAATTTCTCACCTAAATAAACTTTCCTTGCTTTAGCATCATTCATCAGGTCCTGGGCTGTCCCGGATATCAGAATTCGGCCTTCGGCCACCAAATAAGCCCTATCGACGATAGAAAGAGTTTCCCGAACATTATGATCGGTTAATAATATGCCCAAACCGCGTTTTTTCAAGTCTTTGATAATTTCCTGTGCTTCTGCGACAACAATAGGATCTATCCCGGAGAACGGCTCATCCAACAAAAGAAACGATGGATTTGTAACAAGAGCGCGCGTTATTTCCAATCGACGGCGTTCTCCTCCGGACAAGGTATACGCTTTACTTCTGGCCAGATGCGAAATATTAAGCTCTTCCAACAAAGATTCCAAGCGCCGCCGACGCTCTCTCACCCCGATATCCAAAGTTTCCAGTACCGCCGTAATATTTTCTTCCACCGTCAACTTGCGGAAAATTGAAGGTTCCTGGGCTAAATATCCCATTCCTAAACGACAACGTTCATGAATAGGTTTCTGCGTAATATCTTCCTGATCAAAGAAAATGCTGCCGCGATCAGGCTTGACAATCCCCACCGCCATATAAAATGATGTCGTTTTGCCTGCCCCATTTGGCCCCAGAAGGCCAACGATCTCTGACCGGCCTACAGTCAAGCCCAGGCCATTAACCACACAACGGCCATTATAAACTTTAACTAAATCTTTAACTTCTAAAAGATCCATAATAATCTTCTGTTAAAATTTGAACGCACTCTTAGCGTTATTATCGCCCGGATCCAAAAGTAGTTTTGGCCGCCCCGTCAATACCATCTTCTGTTCGTCCGCCTTATAAATAAGTCCTTCGGAGCGTGTAATATTATTCCCCTGCTGGACTTCCACATTACCGGTACACGTGATCTCTTTGATCTTCTTGGTCTGTTCATCAAAAAGAACAACCATACGGTCCGCTTTCAACTGACGGCCGCTTAATGGTTCCGTCGCCACAACATTAACCGTAAAGACCGCCGTCATCTCTGTCTGATCAAGCTCCATAGGCCCATCTGAAGTGATCTGAATACGATTGGATTTATTATTCTTGCCTTCCGCCTGAATATCAGCCATAACATCACTCTTTAATGTCGCGTCCTTTAGGCTTGGGTGAGCTTCCATCCCAATACCCTGAACACGCATTGACTTATCTTCGATCGTCACAGGATCTTCCGTACTGACCAAATCCTTATTACGCTGCCAATCCAAAGTATCTGTTTTCATGACAGACCCCCGCTCTGCCGTTATCACGACATTGTGCTGCAGGCTGACATCTCCGGTCTCTTTATTGATCGTCCCTTGTTTAGCCGTAAGGTTCATGTCTTGCTGGCCATAGGAGTTCGCATTCACATTCGTCACGGCGACATTATTCCCGAGGATGTCCGCTTTATCGCCTTTAATGTCCCAGGACTTGTTGCCATCTTCAGAATAGCCTTCAAGATTAAACCCCTCAATCTGCTGAGACATATCCTCAGCCCCTTGCGCGTAAAGCGCCGGTTGAAGAAGGACGATCAGACAAAGAAAAAGAAACTTAAGCATCATTCCACGATCCATTTCCCCTGGGCTTTCAAGATTTTTTCAACCACCTCACGAACCGCACCTTGGCCGCCCTTACACTTCGTTACATAATCAGCCTGTTTCTTTACTTCGGCTGAAGCATTCTGAACCGCTACGGCAAAACCCGTCCGTTTTAAAACCGGGAGATCAGGCAAATCATCACCCATAAAACAAACCTCGGCATCAACCACATGAAACTTCTTCAGAACATCTTCATACGCGCCTGTTTTAGGATACGCATCCAAATAAACCGCATCAATTTTAAGGTCTGCCATACGCGCTTTAACCGCCCGGCAACTACGCGCTGAAATAACAGCCGTCTTCAGTCCGGCCTTGCGTAACTGAGCAATGCCGCAACCGTCCTGAACATCAAAAAACTTAAGCTCGCGGCCCAAACCATCGTAAACAATATGGCCATTCGTTAGAACGCCGTCAACATCCATTGCTAAAACTTTAATATTCTTCAATTTTTTCATCATCGGGCCAACCCTGCCTTTAAAAGATCCTGAACATCCAAAAGCCCAACCAAAATACCTTTTTCATCTACTACCGGAAGCTCATCAACCTTCTTCGACATCAACAGTGCGAAAGCCTCTGCCGCCAGGCGGTCCTTACTGATCGTTAAAGGATTCCGTGTCATTACTTCAGCAACCTTACACTGAAGGACTCTGGTATCTTCCTCAAGATGACGACGAAGATCGCCATCGGTGAATATACCGATGAATTTCTTTTTCTTATCCAACACACAGGCGGAACCGCAGCGCGCCCGGGTGATCGCCAAAAGTACATCTTTCACCAATGCCGTCTCGGAGACTTGCGCAAAATTATTCCCCTGACGCATAATATCCTCGACCGTCAATAAAAGGCGCCGGCCAAGATTCCCTCCGGGATGAAAGAACGCGAAATCTTCGCGTTTGAAATTTTTCCGGTCCACCAGACAGGCGGCCAAGGCATCTCCCATCGCGAGCGTCGCGGTTGTCGATGCCATCGGCGCCAAACCCAAAGGACATCCTTCCTTTTTCACCCCCACGTTCAACACAAGATCACAATGCTTGGCCAAAGAAGAATGCACCCCTCCTGTCATAGCCACTGTCTTACAGCCAATTCTTTTAAGTAACGGAAGCAGCCGAACAGTCTCCTCAGTTTCACCACTAGAAGAAATAACAATAACAACATCCTCCCGAGTAACCTGCCCTAGATCCCCATGAACCGCTTCAGCGCTATGCATATAAATACTAGGTGTTCCGGTTGAAGATAAAGTCGCAGAAATTTTCCTGGCGACGATCCCCGTTTTACCCATACCCGCCACGATGACCCGTCCTTCACACGCTGCCATTACATCAACCGCCCGCGTAAAATCATCATCTAAATGAGAAATGAGGTTTCTGATCGCCGCAGCTTCGATCTCTAATACTTCTTTAGCCCGTTTTAAAGACATTTTATTGCCCTTTCACAAGATTATCTATCCTGATCATAGTAACCAGCAATGCCTCCAACTTCGAGATGGGGATCATATTAGGGCCATCCGAAAGGGATTTTGATGGATCTGTATGCGTCTCCATGAATACCGCGTCTATCCCTGCCGCAACACCACAACGCGCCAGCATCGGAATAAATTCACTACGACCGCCAGTCTTATCCCCTAATCCCCCTGGCTGCTGAACACTATGAGTCACATCGTAAACAACCGGGTAACCAGTGTCTTTCATGATCTGAAAAGCAGTAAAATCAGTCACTAAATTATTATATCCAAAACTCACCCCACGCTCTGTTAACAGGATCCGTTTATTGCCCGTGCTTTCTAGCTTCTTAACCAATGAACGCATATCCCAAGGAGCAAGGAACTGCCCCTTTTTAACATTAACAACTTTTCCCGTTTGCGCAGCGGCTAATAAAAGATCTGTTTGACGGCACAAGAATGCCGGGATCTGAAGAACATCAAGAACTTTAACAACTTGGTCTATCTGACCGATGTCATGAATATCACTCACAACAGGCACCCCAAACTTCTCTTTCACCTCGCGTAAAATATCAATGCCCTCACTGAGCCCCGGTCCGCGAAACGAATCCACCGATGTTCGATTAGCTTTATCAAAACTCGCTTTAAAAACATACGGGATTTTAAGCCGCCTGGCAATCTTGACGATATCTCCAGCCATCTTGAGTGTTGACTTACGGCTTTCGATCACACAAGGGCCCGCTATAAGGACAAATCGATTCCCTCCGCCAATCTTGATACCATTCAGGTCAACAACGTGTTTTTTCATAATAACCTTTAGCTCTGATCAGATCCTCTGGCGTATCCACCCCGATCGAATCTGCATTCGTCTCAACTGTCTTGATTTTATATCCGTTCTCGAGAACCCTTAGCTGCTCTAACGCCTCTTCCTGCTCCAGAAATGATTTTGGCCAGACGCAATAGGTTAACAAGAATTCCCGACGATAGGCATAAATACCTAAATGCTTGAAATAGCGAGATACATCCATTATCCCCCCATCACGATGATATGGTACAGGCGAACGCGAGAAATACAATGCGTTCTTGTTTTTATCAATAACCACTTTTACAGCATTCGGGTCAAAAAAATCTTCTTTCTTTTCAAAACGCTGAATCACCGTGGCCATCACAGGAGCGGGGTCAAGCTCCAAAGACTTTACTAATGAGTCGATCAGCAAAGGATCGATGAACGGCTCATCCCCCTGGATATTCACCACAATATCACAATAACGGGAGGCCATAACCTCGGCCACACGATCAGAACCTGAAGGATGATCCTGACGCGTCATCACCACTTCAGCGCCAAAAGACCGGGCTTTATCATAAATCTGTTCATGATCACACGCAATAATAACATCCTGTAACTTAACGGCTTTCCGGGCACGTTCCCAAACATGCTGAAGCATGGGCTTGCCACCTATATCAAGAAGGATCTTGCCTGGTAACCGCGTAGAAGACAATCGGGCAGGAATAACTCCAACAGCACTCATTTATATTCCTTCAAAGATCGAACGAGCTCATCCATGGTAACCGCGGCAGCGCCTATCTTTCCAACTACGATCCCAGCCGCATGATTCGCCATGTCTGCCGCTTCTTTCTTCTTCGCACCAGCCGCCATGGCCAATGTAAAAACAGAAATAACAGTATCTCCTGCCCCTGACACGTCAAAAACCTCCTGCGCACGCGTCGGAATATGCACGGGGTCTTTCCCTGCTTCAAATAAACACATCCCGTCTTCACCCAGGGTGATCAACAAGGAGTCAATCCCTAAATACTCAAGAAGCCCTGCGCCGATCTTTTTCAGGGCATCCAAAGAATCAAGACTGGTTTTAAGAATCCCGAACGCCTTACGGGTATCCGGCTCTAAACTTTTCAGGGCATTCTCCGCCTCTTTACGATTAGGAGTGATCGATGTCACCTGGCCATAAAATTTCAAATGCTCCACTTTCGGATCAACAACAATAGGAATACCAGCCTTACGGGCTAAAGCTGTCAGATCATTCACCAAGGGAGGCTGAACAACACCTTTCCCGTAATCCGATATAATCACTCCGTCTATATCAGAAAAATTTTTATGAATAAATGGCGCCACCTTATCGTCATAAAACCTGCCATCTGAATCATCAACGACCTTCTCCCTGTCAATACGCACAACCTGCTGTTGATGCGCCACAATACGCGTTTTGAGGATCGTATGCACACGCGTATCGGACATAATACCGGCAATGCGAATCTGCCTTTCCTGAAGAACCTTCTTAAGCAGCTCTCCTTCAAGATCCGCACCAATACGACCAACAACTGTTACTTTTGCGCCAAGACTACTAAGATTATTAGCCACATTGGCCGCTCCGCCAGGTGTATAAAACATCTCCTTCTGAAGCAGGATCGGCACAGGAGCTTCTGGCGAGATCCGATCAACTGATCCTTTGATATATTGATCCAAAATAAGATCGCCGACCACAAGGATATGACAATTCTTGAAATTCGAAAGTGTTTTAGCGTATTTATTCATATATTAAATATTATAGAGGTTTAAAGAAGGGATTATCGTAACACAGTTCAAAATAGCTGTCAAACAAGAGTCTTTTCTTTAAGTCTCTACAAAGACTAATGCCATCTGTTCAATAATTTCTTGGCAGAAAGAAAGACTTCCTCCGGCGTTATAGAATCAAAACGGCCACCCAGGATTTCATTATCAGGTCCGATGACGATCTCTTCCCCTGGTTTATTAAGCATCAGTATGGCTTTATCACTTAAAGGCCGCCAGCGTTCAGGATTGATCCCCGGCTGACGGCGCAGAAATAAAGATACAACAGGAGTCCCAACAGCCGCGGCAATATGCACAGGCCCTGAATCATTGGAAATCAACAATGAACAGCGTTTGATAAAAGAAACCAGCTGGGCAAGCGAAAACTGGCCCGTCAAATCAATCCCCGGGATACGCCCTGCAAAAGGAGTTGTTGTAGGTCCCCCTACAATAACCACCCTGGCATCCAACTCCTGTATAAGCTTCAGCGACAGGACTGCAAACGAATCAACCGGCCAATGCCGGGTTGAACAACTGGCATCTGGATGGAGCGCGACCAAAGGACCTGCTCCCGAAAACTGCTTCACATAATTATCTGCCCACACTTCTGCCTGGGCATGATACGGCACTTCCAGGCGGGTATCTGCCTTCTCAACTCCAACCATCTTTAACAAGTCAAGGCAATAATCCAATTCATGTTTGATCCCCAAATGACGCTCGTCCCTGACCGGATGAGAGAGAAGAAACCCTAATTTATTATTCTTATAACCCAACCGTACCGGAATACCCGCCAGCCAACAGGCCAAGTTTGTTTTCTGCTTCGTATGATATATGATCACCAGATCAAACTGCTTGCGCCTTAACGACACAATGAACGCCCAGGCTTTCGCCCATCCTGAACCGATATCGCCAACAATGACTTCATCAATGAACGGTAATCCATCCACAAGATCCCGAGTCGTTGGGCTAACCCAAACAGAGAGGCGTGCCTGAGGATACTTCTTTTTTATTGCCCGCATCGCCGGAATCGTAAGGATCATATCCCCCATCCGGTCTGTACGAACGATCAGAATATTTCTAAATGCCCGGATCATGGCCATGCCTTATGAATCGCTGCTATAACCTCCCTGGATTCAATATCGATCATTCTTCCTGAAAAACTCCTCACAATCCGCGCGTTCTTACCCCAAGGACCATAACGGCCCGGATCTGTAGGGCCAAAGAGTGCTACAGTCGGCACATCAAAATAGCTGGCTAAATGCATGATCCCGCTGTCGTTCACAACAGCTAAACGCGCTTGACTGATAATATAAGATAATTCTTTTAACGATGTCAAACCGCAAAGATTAACAATACCTCCTGGTATATTCTTCAAGATCTGAGCCGCGATCCTTGCATCTTTCCGATCTCCTAGCACAACAACCGATCCCGTGAAGCCCTGCCTTAAGTAACGGATCACATCCGTAAACCCTTCTTCTGTCCAGCGTTTCTTCCCATCAGCCGCCCCTGGAGCCACAACAACAAAATTCTTAACCCCCAATAATAAAGCCATCGCTTGTTTGACTTCTCCTTTGGTCCAGCACAAAACATGCCGATCCCGAGGCAAAGGAGCTTTCTTTAACACGGTGCGTAACCGCCGCAAATGCTTCTCCCTCATATGCCCTGCCGACTCCCCAGCCAGAACAGGATGTGTCCGACGATGCGAACGCGTCAGGAATGGCAACATGGAATTGCGCATATCCACCACCAGATCAAACTTCTCCCGTCGCAGATCCTTTAACCAGCGAACTTTAGCCCGAATACCAGCCTGTTTCTCAAGGGTATATACTTTCTTTACACGTTGATTCCCTTCAAAGAACGCTTTGCCTTTCCCCGACACAACCACAGAGAATAATGCGTCAGGATAAGCCTCACATAAAGCATCAAAGACCGGGAATGTAAGCACAACATCGCCAATATTGCTTAAAGAAATAAACAGAATCGTCCTTGTCTTGGACGGCTTAAAGAATCTTGATAACATCCTCCACCTCCACTGATCTCATACACCGGTTCTCCGGACACTCTAGATAATAACAAGGTTTTCTATTACACCCCACATCCTTTATTAAAACATCCGCCCGCCCCTGCCCTCGAGGGCCGGTGATCTCAGGGCGTGTAGGGCCAAAGATAGCAATAGTCCGGATCCCTAATGCTGACGCCAGATGCAAAGGACCTGAATCTGCGGATATTATATATTGTGACCGGGTAAAAACCGCTGCCGCAGAAGCCAGGCTCGTCACACCTGCCAGTTCAACAGGCTCCACCCCTGATAAAGCCGCGATCCGGGCAACTCTGTCTACATCCTGCCCCGAACCACTCAAAACCACCTTTATCCCTTTCTTCTGAACAAGGCGACGGGTTAATTCCGCAAAACGTTCCCACGGCCATTGTTTCAAATCCCAATTACCTCCAGTATTGACAACACAAAAAGATTCCCGCTCTTTAATGCCACGAGCGTTCAATAAACGATCGGCTAAAGCCAAAGAATCTTCGGAAACAACCAACCGGCAATAACGATCCCGAACAACCAAACCAAATCGTTCAATCACAGATAAATACACATCCACCCGATGAAGATCCTCCAACCCTGTATTACTCACCTGCCGATTAATACATCCCAAAGCATTCTTTGTTTTAAATCCAACCCTGACCGGAATTCCCGCAAGAGCGGTTATCCATCCCCTGGAAACCGAAGGCCGAAGAAAGAATACTCCATCGAACCGGCCTCTTCGTA
Source organism: Candidatus Elulimicrobium sp. (assembly GCA_020720365.1). Classification (GTDB taxonomy): domain Bacteria; phylum Omnitrophota; class Gorgyraeia; order Zapsychrales; family Fredricksoniimonadaceae. The sequence goes on along the minus strand of DYOU01000008.1, from coordinate 14,917 downwards.
ATTGTGACGCCAGGCGGACCTTTTCAACCAGAGGACGATCAGACCCATCCTCGTCATAAACAATGACCTCATCAATATATGGGCATAACGAAAGCACATCTTCTACCCTTGGTACCGCCAACACGGTGATGCGCGACCCGGGATAATTGTCTTTAAGCGCCTTATAAACCGGTGTCGAAAAAACAACATCTCCCAGCCAGTTTACTGAAACCACAAGAATGGTTTTCATTGAAGATTCCCCACTTCTCTGTAAACAGACAAAGTCTCGTCAGCCATCCGCTCGGCTGAATAATGCCTGCGAACAAATTCACGCGCCTTCTCTCCCATTGAAATGGCTCGCGGAATATCAGAAAGCAGAGCGATCAATGCCGCGGCTAATGCCACAGGGTCTCGCGGCGCGACCAGGGCTCCGGTAATCCCTTCTTGAACGATATCCGGCAATCCCCCTACACGGCTTACAACCGACGGGATCCCCATTGCCGCCGCTTCCAGCACTGAGAGCCCCAATCCTTCCTGAATCGAAGGCATCACAAAAACATCAAGCAGAGGAAGCACTTCAGCCGTCTGATCAACAATCGGATAAAACAAGATCTTCCCTTCCAGGCCTTTCTTCTGAACCTTCTCTTTAAGTTCGTCCCTTAATGGGCCATCACCAAAGATCAAACATTTGACGGCCGGCAGGCTGGCCAACACGGCCGGAATAGCATCGATCAAATACTGATGCCCTTTGACATCCGATAACCGGGCCACAATCCCCAGAACAAGGTCATTCGCTAATCCCCACCGGCTTCGCAGCTGCCGGCGCGCCTCTATTCCTAATGGAACGAACTTTTTCAGATCAATGCCATTAATCACCAGGGCCACGGAATCCGGCGACAAATGAAAATCACTCCTTAAATGCTCTTTGACGGGAGAGCTCACCGCGATCACCTTCTTTCCCCATAAAGGCATAAGTCGACGGCCTAAGTGTGGCCTAAAAAAACCATGACAGGTCGAAACACAAGGCACCGCGCTCATCCCTGACGCTAAAGCTGCACACATTTGAGTAACTCGCGTCTGGGCATGTATCATATCGATCTTTTCCGTACGTACCAATGCTACCAACCGGGGGATCATGAGAAACAAACCGGGATGCACCTCACACTTCACATGTAAAGGCATATCAATATGCCGCGCTCCCGTCGCCTCTAACTCCGGAACCATGTTCCCTCCGGATGAAACAACCCAAACTGAATGCCCCCGCCCGATAAATGACCGGGTTAACGTTATCAGATACGTCGTAATACCTCCGGTATTCAAATGATTCGCTAGAAATAAGACCCTCATGTCATCAGCTTCTTTATTTGAGAATAAACTTCCTGGGCTGTGATCCCCTTCATACACGAATGCGCGTCTGATTTACATTTGGTCTTGTAACACGGAGAACACGGCATTTCTTTTCTGATGACCACCAACCTGTCTGCCGGGGGGATATGCCGCTTGGGGTCTGTCGGCCCAAAAAGAGCCACGACAGGGACACCCATCGCCGCAGCAATATGAAGTGGAGCCGAATCACTGGTTAAATACACATTACAACACTTGATCAAAGCCGCCAACTGCAGGACTGTTGTTTTACCAATAATAAAAGACGGTTTTGATTTGATCCGCCCTGCCAGTTCTCGGGCAAACGCCTTGTCTTTCTCCATCCCGGTAATAATGACGCGAATATTATCTGCCGCTAACAGATCGCATAATTCAGCCATTGTGCTCATCGGCCAATTTTTTGTGCCCCAGCGCTCTGAAGCGGAAATATTGATCCCGACAACTTTATGACGGCCAAGCTCAATCCATTCACCCTGCAAGATCTCTCCGGCATAAGCCTCATCATCTGGCCTTGGCCAAAGTTCAAGACGGACCGTATCATCATAAACAATCTCCAACTCATTAAGAACACGAAACTGATGCTCGACCGACGGAAGGTCAGGCCGGTCATCAGGGATACCGTGCGACAGCAACTGCCCAAGCTTGTCATTCCTGTATCCATAACTGGCCCGCGGCATACACAAAAAAGCCAATATATGCGTCCGCATATTATTCTGGAAATCAATGATCCTGTCAAAACGGAATTTACGCAACCGCACAAGCAATTTCCAGAAACCGATCAAGCCACGGTCCTTCCCCTTATGGTCATAAACAATAACATCATTAATATAAGGACAATGATGAAGAATGGCCGCACTTTCCCTTCCGGCCAGACAGCAAATATGTGCCCGCGGGAACTTGTCTCTCAAGGCTTTAAGGGAAGCCGTTACCAGGATCACATCGCCTACAGCACTTAATTTGATCACAAGGATATTAAGCGAATGTTTGACTTCATCATACACAGCTAATGTTTTAAGCGCCATCTGATCCAGCGTATATTTTCCCTCAACCAGACGACGCGCTTCCATTGCCATCGCATCTCCCAGCTTTCTGTCATTCATTAATCGTAAAACAGCTGAAGCGATCGCATCCGGATCTTTCGGCAGGACTAATAACCCCGTCTTTTCATGTTCTACAATATCGACAACCCCTCCCACCTTTGTCGCCACGACAGGAACGCCGATAGCCTGGGCTTCAATAATAACGCGGCCAAAAGCTTCTTGTGTGATTGTTGAAAGAACCAAAGCATCACTGTCCGCCAACAACTGAGGGATATCCCTTCGATTCCCCATAAAATGAACCTTGTCCTGTATCCCCAGCCGTTTTGTTAACAAAAGGATATTTTCTTTATAAGCCTGCTTGTCTGCGCGCGCATCGCCAATCACCTGTACCCGCACATAGGGAAATTGACGAATGACCTTTGCCATAGCCTTCAAGAAATACACATGCCCTTTAAGCGGAGTGATACGACCTACGATCGTTACCGTAAAAGAAGAAAGGCCTGACTGCCTCTGACGAAACGAGAACTTCTCAAGGTCCACGCTCCGATGAATAAGCCTGATATTGTCCGACTGAACACCAAAATGGTCGATCATATGCCTGCCAATGATCTCGCTAATAACGATCACGCGCTTCCCCCAGCCCATCACATGGCTGAAAATATTCTGGGAATAATACCCATGACACGTGGTAACAAAATCAACTCCCGTTCTGCGACAGGCAAAGAAAGCGATCCATGCCGGTACGCGTGACCGAGCGTGAACAATATCAACTTTCTCATCTCGAATGATCTTTTCAAGAGACTTCATAGATTCGATCATCGTCCACAGGTTCTTTTCATGCACCGGAAGGGTATAATGCCGAGTCCCTGAGGCTTCAAGCGAAGGCACAAGAGACCCTCCATTTGAAACAACAATGGAATGATGGCCATGAGCCGAAATATATTTAGCCAGATCGAGAGTCCCCCTCTCCACACCGCCAACATTCATTTCAGGGAGTATCTGTAAGATTTTCATCGTATGATCTTTCTAACGGCTTCCAAAATAACCGCATTATCATCTATGGGAATTGTCTTCACTTTATCCCGAAGCAGCCTGTCCACAGCATCAGCCACCCGCGTCGTCCGTGCGCACACGACATGTCCAGCATCGCCAAGCATTTCTGCGAAACGGGAATACTTGTTATTCAAAGGCGTCCGGTCCGGCCCATCCACCGGAAAAACAACAGTCTTCCTGCCTGAAGTTGCCGCTTCTGACAACATGGAAATACTCTCACCGGATACAATAACAATATCCGATAAACCAAGAATACCGCCAACAGCTTCCGGTACATTATTCTTGCTCGCCAGGATCAGCAATGCCGTGCGCGAATAATGATTGAATTCACGAATGACCAGAGCTTCAACATCACTGCTTGTACGGCGAGATGTTGTCACAAGAATATCCGCGCTGAACTTCTCCGCAGACTCTTTCAACTGATGGATCACCACCCGCACCTGCTGTTCCGTCAATACCAGCCCCTTCGTATCGCCACCGATCAACAACCCTATCCTGGGGCGGCTATGCAACTTCAAATGAGAAAACCTCGCCGTTAACCCACGCACATTTTCCTCAAGATACGTTTTATCCATCAAATTAGGAGCTACTTTTGTTAAAACAGTATTCAATGATACAATTCCCTTGCTGTCATGTCGGGGCATAACCACCAGGTCGTAATTCGCCAGGTCCTGTCCGAAAGGACGCATGACACAAATGCTGCGCGCATCGTTATCTGCCGCCAGCCAGCGATTCAAACAGGAGTTCTTTGCTCCACAAGAAATAACAACATCCGGTTTAAAGGAACTCAAGAGAGCATAACTTTCATCCGTCAAAAGTAGCCGCAAAACCCGCAACCCCAACCCTCCGATAAATGGCCTTAAAAACGTAAGCCAACCCAAAACAGCCGCGGCATATTCGCTGCGCCATTCCACACGCACACTATCCACTCGCGGATCCAGGTTCCGCTCACCCATAACACAAGAAACCTGGCGCGCCAAAGCCTGGGACTGACGCAAATGCCCCGTCCTTCCATCGTCCAGGATAATCACACGCCGGTCACGGGCATATTTCCATGTCTTATAAAACCATAAATACTCGGCCGGATGTTGCTCGGTCCACAACTGGAACTGCTGCGCGATACGCGTCATATTACGTCTTACATCGGCATCCGTGTCAACCGTCTTGCTCATTTCAAATGGCAGCACTTTTAAACAATGTCGTCCATTAGAAAGACGATGAATATCAACCAAACAAAGCGGCACATCATATTTAAGGGCTATCCTGACAGCTCCATTTGACATGGACGCCTCCCGGCCGAAAAAGGGAACCATCATGCCATCACTTCCTCCCTGATCAGATACAAGCGTCACGATCTCATTGCGTTTAAGAGCCCTGATAATGTCACGGCCACCGATCCCGGGATTAATGATCTTACACCCACCACTCATTCGCCAGGAATCCAGCAGATCTGCCACACGATTAACGTGCTCGAGATAATTGGCAACCATGTTATACGGATACCCTACCAGGCTTCCGACCATATTCGAAAGCTCCCAATTTCCAGAATGAATCGACAGAAATATCAATCCGCGGCCTTTCGCTAAAAGAGCGTCAACAAACTCCCGGCCTTCGATATCAACGATCCCCTGAAAACCTTTTCTTGCGACTAAAGGAAGCCGTGCGATCTCAACAACGTTTTGGCCATAGGAACGATGTATATCCCATACCAGCTGATCGATCTGCCTTGCCGGTCTGGTCTGACCAAAAGCAATACGAAGATGCTGATACACCTTGCGGCGGCCTCCAGGATTAAGTCCATAAGCCGCTTCCCCCAGCCGACGGCCAAGCCACAGGGCGAGCCCTAACGGAAGAACCATGAAGACCACCGACAAAACCTTAAGGACAGCGCAGGCGGCGGAGGCTTGAAATGATGTCAGTCTTGCCATAAGTTAATTGAAACTCAATCCCAATAGTGACAATCTTTACCCCTGAAAAAGCCTTACGAACAAGCTTCACTTTATCAGCATCCTTGTGCGTAATAAAAATAATCTTCAGATCTTTTAACCGGCATTCCTGGCTGATCCTCTGTGCATCGATAGCCGTGAAGCGGTAATGATCTGCAAAAGCCTCAAAATATTTAATCTCCACACCCATCCCAAGGAGCGTTCGTTGAAAGCTTTCCGGTGACCCGATCGCGCAAAAAGCACCTGCCGGCCCGGGGCTATCTTTAACAGAGAAGAATTGAGCACTGTCTATATCCCAGGCGCTAGCGAATGCATGAATACCCTCTCCCACGACCGCAGCAGGATTGATCTGCTTTACTCGAGACTTGAGCTGCGAAAGGGCCCCCGAGCTGACCTGATCAGATCTCGTCAGAACGATAACACCCGCCCTTCTCAACGCTGCGGCAGGTTCACGAAGAATGCCACAGGGGATCAATGATCCATTACCGAACGGGGCCTCGCTATCCAAAAGAACAATATCCAGATCCCTGACAAAACTCCAATGTTGAAAACCATCATCCAGAATAACACAATCGAAACCCCCTTGAACAAAAGCTTCTTGAAATATTCGTACCCTGTTCGCACCGACGAAAACGATCGGCCCGATCAACTCCTTCAGCATCTCGGCCTCATCGCTAACGCCCCCCTGCCCAGCCATATATCCGCGCGTTAAGACCATCGGATTAAAACCTTCTGCTTTAAGCAAGCGAAAAAGCGTAACGACAAACGGTGTTTTACCCGTCCCTCCAGCAGTAATATTTCCGATACTAATGACGGGAACAGATGCCCGAAAAGATGGCAAAAGCCCCACACTATACAACCGGCGCATGAACACAACTCCCAGCCGATAGATCAAGGATAGAACAAACAATATCGGCTTTAAACACAAAGCGCCAAGGCCTTGTTCACGATCCAATGCAACAGCTGTTAAATAATTAATAATTCTTTTCATTTGTCTTTTAACACAGCCTCAATCATCCCGACCGCCCGTTCAACTGCCCCGCGATTACGGCGAACAACCATTCTTGCTTTATCCCCCAGATCTTTTCTAAGAGGCTCGTTTTGCAGCAACTGCTGAATAGCCGTCTTTAACCCTAAAGCATCTTCAACCTGAATGACGGCATGCTCCATAAGAAAAGCCTGGACAATGTCCTTGAAATTCTGCATATGCGGCCCGACCACGATCGGTTTCGCGAACATAGCCGGTTCAATAATATTATGACCTCCGTGTACCGTCAGGCTTTTTCCGACAAATACAACCGATGCGGCTGAATAAAATTGCAACAGATATCCGATCGTATCAACGATCATCACATCGTCCTGAACAGTAACCCTCCCGTTCCTGGAGAAGAAAACAGGTCGTAATCCCGCCTGCCGGACCAACTCTCCCACCTGAGCGCTCCGCTCTGGATGCCTCGGCGCCAAAACCAGCCGAATTAAGGGAGAACTCCTCTTAAGAGACTGGAAGATATCCAACATAACCTCTTCCTCACCCGGATGAGTACTCCCGGCGACCAGCAGCAGATGCTCTCGCGCAAGGCCCTCTCCCCGAAGGTCGGCAGAGCCAGCATCAATAATACTGTCAAATTTTACATTCCCGAGCACTCTCACCGTATCTTTAAGGGCGCCAAGCTCAATAATACGCTCCGCATCAAGAGCACTCTGCATACCAAAGTACGCCACTCGCCGTAACGTGCCTTTCAACACCCCTTTCACAACAGAATAACGCGGAAAGGAAATATCCGAAATACGCCCATTCAACACAATGATCGGCGTCTTGTCCCGGGATAATCGGGCAAACAGGTTCGGCCAAAGCTCTGTTTCTGCCGCAATATAGATAACAGGGCGTATCACCTGCACAAAGCGATCCACCGTAGGGCTCAAATCCAAAGGAGACCAGACGACTTCGGCCAGCCCCTGACACTTCCTTTGAGCGAATGAATACCCTGCTTTCGTTGTTACCGTCAGAACGATCCGGCGCTCAGGATATTTCCGGCGTAACGCATCGATCACGCCTTCCATAGCGGCCACTTCGCCTACACTCACCGCATGCAGCCATATATTCTCCCCCTGAGATAGTTTCGTCACCAGCTCTGACGGCAAAAAACCGAAGCGTTGACAAAAACCCATGTGCCATTTCCCTCGTAATAACAAGAAAGGCAGATAGAGAACGAAATAAATACTGAATAGAATATTAAATACAACAGCCATACGATCTATGCCCTCGGATGTGCCTTATCATAAATACTTTTTAACTTCTCGGTCGTCAAATGAGTATATATCTGCGTTGTTGACAGATTAACATGCCCCAACAATTCCTGTACTGAACGAAGGTCCGCTCCATGATTCAGCAGATGGGTGGCAAACGAATGCCGAAACATATGTGGATGAACTTTCTGCATGATCGCCGCTTTTTTAATATATTTATTGATACTATTGCGTACACTACGCGTGGACAACCGGGTCCCGGACCTGTTCAAAAAAACAGCATCCTCCGGTTTCTTGCGAACAGCAAGATAGCCCCTGATCGCGGCGATGGCTTTCTCACCGATCGGAACAATACGTTCCTTCTTTCCCTTACCAAACACTTTGATCATATGCCCTTCAAAATCAATGTCCTGCGCGCTTAGACCGACCAGCTCACTGACACGGATCCCTGAAGAATACATTGTCTCAAAGAGGGCCTTATCCCTCAGTTCACCACTGATATCCTCCTGCGGAGACTCCAGCAGATGAACCGCCTCTTCCTCCGTCAGAAAATGAGGTAGCACTTTATTTAATTTCGGCGTAACAAGCAACGCCGCCGGATTCTTCTGAATAGCACCTTCACGCTGTAAATACCTGAAAAAAGACCTTAATGACGACAGTTTCCGGGCCACACTGCGCGGCTTAAGCTCCCGAGCGCGAAGCTCTGCCAAGAAACGCCGAAGGACAGGATAATCTACATCTGCCATCTTATCATGCCCCAGAAAAGTATAAAAATCTTCCAGGTCCAGACGATAATTCAATAAAGTATGCGCAGAATAATTCTTTTCGATCTCCATATACTTCAAGAACCGTTCAATATTATCCTGCATAAACTGCTATCTCCACCCGAAAACCCTCTGCTTTCGTTTCACACGAGCCGTTTCCCGTAAATAAGCAAAGGGACATCTTCCCCGATCACATGATGAAAATACGGACGACTGGAACGATACAACAGGCTAAACCCCTGCCTGACGAAGAATCGCCCTGCCGCCTCTGACATTGTCGCCATATGTACACCGCCCACATTCATCCTGCGTAAATAATTCAAAAAAGCTTCTATTAACTTCCCTCCCAATCCCACTCCGCGCACCCCGGATAAAAGATTGATATGCAGAGTGGCAGGATATCCCTCATAAAAATCCGGAACTGCAAGGCGGCCACAAAACGCCGGAAGGATCACCTGCGACAGAAGACGAAGGTTCTTTTTACATAATAATGTCCCGGACATCCATGCCTTCCCTATCAACGGTAATAACAATTTCTCCCTTGACCTTGCCTCCATCACACGGGTATCCCTTGCTCCAATAATATAGCCTACCGTACCCTGATCAGCTACTGCAACAAAAGATGACTCCGGTTCATAATCAGTAAAATACTGTGTCAAGGCATCCGCAAAAAGATCCTCCCCCTTAAAGAACAATGATGACGGCCTGCCCATCATTGCCGTCGCGAGGGCAATCCTCCTGACCGCTTCCCGATCAAAAGACCGATAGGGGCGGATCTCCACAGGGCCTATTTGATCAATAACACCCTCCAGGCTGTCTCATCTAATGTCAAATCATACCGCGACGTCTTGGCCGAGCTTAATATCCGTTCCGGCAGCCCCAATAGGGACAAAGGAACCGTAAAAATTAACTCCCTGTCATTAGACGTCAACATCACTTCTTTTGAAGCAATATTTTTCTTACGATCCTTGATATGAAAACCATCAATCCCTACCAATAAATTTAACTTGGGCATCTCCGCAAAAGGCATGTCACTTCTGTAGCCCATCAAAAAAACAGAAACTCCCATATCTTTATCCATAGCCCTCTTAAGAACGAGCTTCACCAGAAAGTTATTCCCCTGCCGCGCATAAGAGGTCGACGCAATGGTTTCTGCATATCCCTTCAACTTGCCCACGGCAGCCCCATCGTCTTTCCCAACACACTGCCATGCGGGAACAGATGTCATTTGCCGAATAATAGGAATAGAAGGATAATCGCCAAAGAGTTCATTGCTGCGGACAAAAGTCACCAAATAGTTAGGCGCGTACTTGACCTGTGAAACATACTGCTTGATCGCCTCATGCTTACGTAATATCTCCGAGTCCTGCAAAGGAACCGTTTCCCATTGAATATCACTATTCACAAAGTCCGCGGGAACATACAGGATCAATGAAGGTTCGTACCCTCGCGGCTTAGGCCATCCCACCACATGTACAATGTAGGGATGCACTTCCGGCACAACGATCTCATCCTCGAGGTCCCACAATGCGATCCTGGTGAACAAATACAGAGCCCTATGATCCCGATTCGTATCGGCAGGATGTGAAACAAAGATCTTTGTCGGCTGAAAATCCTTAATAACTGTTTTAAGATCATTCAGGATACTTTCCCCTACATAGGGTGCTCCAAAAGACAGTGCATCTGAATACGGCACATACCTCTGACGAGAAAGCATCGCCCTGAACGGGCGCCTGACCGGCCCCCAATACTGGGTCAAAATATCCATGGTACCAAAATCAGGATATCCTAAAGCTATAATATCCTGCGGCTTGAGCCCCAGGATCCCTGTGGCCGCCAGACTTTCCTTATAACGCATCTCTCCCATCGCTAAAATTTCTTTAGAACGAAGAACGGGCCTCTTTTTATACACAATAAAGGAGAGCTCATTATTCTCGCCATTAGTCATTAAAACAACCCTGACCTCAGCGCCTGCCTTCAACGCCTGTTGAATGATCCCTCCCGTGGCGATCCCTTCATCATCTGGATGAGGCGCCATAATGAGAACCTTGTCTTTATCTGTAAACACGGTCAAAGGGATCATCACCCCAGCGCTACTTGATGAAGCCATGCCAAGAGAAAGCACCAGCCACCCAACCATAAAGAAGCCAACCCTGTTCATCGCTTACACCTTATCTTTATTTAGTTTTAACAATAGCTGCTGAATAATACCCAGATCCTTATCCTCGGCTAAAACAAGCAGGACATCACCGCCATCAACGATCGTAGCTCCGTTAGGAATAATGAATTGATCATCCCGTGAAATAAGAACGATCAGGCTTTTCGAAGGCACATTCAGGTCAAGGATCGCCTTGCCTGCACAGGCCGAGTCATAAGGAACGATCAACTCCGTCAAATTCGCATCAATGCCTTCTGTCTTGTTGAACTGTAAAGGAGATGACCTCCGCCGGCCCGCCGGCACATCAACATCCAGAAACCTGGCAACGAATGGGATCGATGCCGCTTGCACAACGATCGACGCGACAACGACAATAAATACAAGATTGAAAATCTCTGTTGCCCCCTGTAAACCCGCCAGCAAAGGGAACGTAGCCAGGATGATCGGAGCCGCCCCCCTCAATCCAACCCAGGAAATAAAAAGTTTCTTCTTAAACCCCATTTTGAACGGCAGAAGAGAAAGGATCACACTGAATGGCCGCGCCACAAGCATCAAAAAAGCGGCCAAAGCCAAACCAGTCCCGAAAAGAGCGGGGATCTCTGACGGGCGTACCATAATGCCCATCATAATGAACATAACGATCTGAACGATCCAGGCTAACCCTTCATAAAACTGTTTAACCGTCTTCTTATGAAGAAATTCCTGCCGTCCCATCAGCAGCCCCATCACATATGCCGCCAGGATGCCGCTCCCACCCACAATTTCTGTCCCAGCGAACGTTAAAATAACAAGCGCCAGGGTCAATGCCGGATAAAGGCCTGCGGATTCGATCTTAAGCTTATTGATCAAGATCAGGCTCCCGCGAGCCATCAACCACCCCAGCAAAGCGCCCATCGTCATCTGAATAACAAACATCTTGAACGCCACAATCGGGCCGATCTTCGCCTGAAGGATCCCGATCGCCATAACGGTTAGGAATAATGCCATCGGATCATTGCTGCTTGATTCAAACTCCAACAGAGGGCGAAGCGAGCCTTTTAAACTCACATGTTTTGTGCGAAGGACGCAGAAGATGGCCGCTGCGTCCGTAGAAGAAATAATAGCTCCAAGCAAAACGCCCTCCCACCAAGGGAAATTGAGGACTACCATGGAAAACAACCCGATCAAGGCCGCCGTCAACAACACGCCTATCGTTGATAGAAGTATCCCCGGCCACATGACCACCCTGATCTCTTTAAGGTCTGTATCGAGGCCACCCGTGAAAATAATAATCACCAGGGCCAGGATACTTAACGACCGCACCTGATCATACTGCTGCAAGGATACCCCACCCACCCCCTCTACACCTGCCAATATCCCGATCAAAATAAAGAAGCCAAGGGCAGGAACAGCAAATTTGTCAGAAAGCTTACTGGCAATAACGCTGAGCAGAATAAGAAAAGCAGAGCCTAATAAAAGAACCTCGAAAGAAAATGACATAGTCAGGATTATACCCTATACAAATGCAAAATATCATCAAAATTATACAAAGCAATAAGCTTATAGCAATATTCATTACATTTATCTTTATGCCTGGTCAACAAAATCTATGGATTAATCGCGGCTTTAAGTTCGATCGTTAAGCCAAAGGGGAAAAATTGCCCCCTAAGGGCTGATACAATACCTGTTATTGCATTTATTTATTTTTTTGAGATAATCCTTCCCTATGAAAATTGCCACCCACAGACTTCATCAGCCTCTGGTCCTCGCCCCCATGGAAGACATTACCGACCTGGCCTTTCGTCTTGTCTGTAAACGCCTTGGGGCAGATATCACTGTCACAGAATTCACAGCGGCAGAAGCTCTCATTCGCAAGATCCCCAAAGCACTCAAGAAGATCGAGGTTCTTGATGAAGAAAGGCCTGTGGGTATCCAACTCTTCGGATCTAGACCTGAAGCCCTCAAAGAAGCCGCAGCCGTAGCCGAACAACTCAACCCTGATTTTATTGATATTAACTGCGGCTGTTGGGTCAAGAATCATGTCGCCAGGCTGGAAGGCGCGGGACTACTGAAAGACCTGAAACTGTTCGAAGCGGTGGTACGCGCCACTGTGAGTGGTACAAAGCTGCCCGTCACTGTTAAAACACGTCTCGGCTGGGACGACAACTCCATCGTTATTATGGATGTGGCTAAAATGATCGAAGATTCAGGCGCGAAAATGCTGACCCTTCACTGCCGAACAAGATCCCAAGCCCATCGGGGATTCGCCGAATGGTCATGGCTTGAAAAAGTCAAGAAATCGATCTCTATCCCGCTGATCGGCAACGGAGATATTATCACGCCTAAAGACGTAAAAACGATGTTCGAAACCGGATGTGACGGCGTCATGATCGGGCGTGGAGCGGTATCAAACCCCTGGATATTTCAACAAGCTAAACATTATATGAAGACAGGGAAACTCCTGCCTGCTCCATCTATTCAAGACAAGATCACCACTTGCATTGAACATTTAAAATTATCCTGCAAGGTCAAAACATGCCGAAAACCCGTTGTGGCTTTCCGTAAACATTATGCCGGCTATATTACAGGCATGCCGAACATAAGCCATCTGCGTACGGATTTAATGAAAATTGAAGACCTTGATACCGCCATCGATCGTCTAACAACATATTCCAACAGCATTATTAAATAAAGAAACCTACCCCCGACGTTCTCCCCCGGTTTTCCACGATTATTTATTCCATCGTCTTAAAATACGCTTTAATAATTTTCTGATCCTCGCTCGGACGATCACCAGGACCTTTAGGGGTCACTTCAATCTTATGCATCACATCTAAACCTTTAACAACTTCTCCAAATATCGTATGCTTTCCGTTCAACCACGCCGTCGGCGCCAAAGTCAGGAAAAACTGACTGCCATTTGTATTGGGGCCTGCATTCGCCATCGCCAGAATACCCATACGGTTAAACTTCAATTCCGAGCTAAACTCATCTTCAAAAGGCCGGCCCCAAATACTCTCTCCGCCACGGCCAGTCCCGGTCGGATCGCCTCCCTGGATCATAAAATTCGCAATAACACGATGAAAAATAATGCCGTTATAATACCCCTTCTTCACCAGGCTACGGAAATTCTCACATGTTTTTGGCGCTGCATCATCAAATAGAGCCAATTCGATCTCACCCTGACTTGTTTCCAATACAATATTTTCTTTCACAACGGATCCTTCCTTTCTTTCCGACTGAGCACAGCCGGATGCTGTTAAAGCTGCCACCATGACCACTGAAAGTAAAAAAATATTTAAACCCCTCATACTCACTCCTCTATTAACCCGCATTATTCTTATTGCCATCCTGATCATTCAAAGGCAGTATGGATGGGCCTGCCAGTTCTTTCAGATCAAAGATCTGATCAAGCTTCGGCAAAGGCACCGGAGATACACTCGGTTCTTTTAACGGCGCTTGAACTGCGCTGCTTTCCATCCCCTTACGCCGTTCCTCCGCCAACTCTTCTTTCAATTTTTTGTTTTGTTGCTTTAACTCATCCAACTGTGTTTGAAGCAGCGTCTTCAATTCTTCAAACTCCGTCCGATGAGAACGCTCATTGACCAGCTCATCCTCAACTTTTCGCAAAGAACGATCTTTTTCTTCAAGCAATTGCTCAAGTTTGGAATACCTTTCATTCAATATTCCTCCTGTTAAAGGTTCTGAAACAGTTGGAACATCCCGATAAATCGTGTCTGCTGCTAATCTATTCAGACTCTTTGCTCCATTCTTCGAGCTAACCACACCAGTTTTTTCTAGATCCTCAGAAGCCCTGCCACCATCCAAAACTCCATTCTTGAGCTCTTTAGAAAAAATAAATCCAAAGAGACCTAACCCAGCAACGATCACCAAAATAAAAACAATTAATACCATTATTTAAATACCACGACTTTCCCTGTATAACGTTTACGGATCAACCCTTCCGGGACAAAACGCACGCCAGTCACCGCATCGCCTCCAAGTACGGCCGCTTCCTGACGCATCTTCAAAATAACTTCCTCTACCGACTTGGCATTCTCTACGGATACCGTCACCATTCCAACCACTTCAAAGGGTTTATCGATCTTTTCCAAATATCCAACATCCTGTAAAGACCTTTTGGACGGATAAAAATCAAGCGTAGTATCCTCGGAGTCAATCCGATATATACTGCACCCGGACAACAGTATCACAAACGTTAAAGCAAAATATATTCTTAGGGTGAACAATGTCATAGATAATTTTAATATAAACTTATTTAGAAAACAGGTCAAGTCCTGCTCGATCTTTTATTACATCAATCCGATCACTTCTTTAGGAAGATTCTTCAACTCTTCAGTCCCGAGG
>DYOU01000110.1 GCA_020720365.1 Candidatus Elulimicrobium sp. | reverse complement strand
TAATTAATAATTTCGAACAGATAGCACGATCCAACTGAATATTGTTTTCATAGGTATTTCCATTAACAGCCATGGTTGTAATCAAGACGGAGGTATTTACTTTTTGCGTGGAACGTTTGTAACGTTCGTAAAAATTGTTACTTATAATATGTAAATGTTCAAAAAAAGTTAGTATTAAATTAAAATTAGGATAAATTTCTCTGTTTAAAAAAAGGAGGGAGCGGATGCGAGATCTCAAGATGGTTTAATGGAACGACAAAGTGAAAAACATATCTGCTTAACAAAGTGGGGAGCCCTGAATATCAGCCTTAACATCAGAAGTTACAGATAGCATCAGATGTTCTTAGTTTCTGGAAGCCTCTGGCTAATCCTTCGAAATTCTTACGACTTTGGGTACGTTTGATTTTCTTTCCTCAAGCGCAAGTATTTTATTCATGATCTGCACGGCAACCGGTTTAGCCGCAATACTCCCAGATCCACCATGCATGATAAGGACGGTTACTGCAATCCTTGGCGACTCCGCTGGCACATAGCCAGTGAACCACCCATTATCCTGGTACTCATATGGAATATCTTCGCTCTTCATAGAATTGAGCAAACTCGGATGAGGACGCGAAGCCGTCCCGGTGATGCCGGCAAAATTTCCATCCCCTTTCATTTTTCCTTGAAGGGTATCCCGAATCAGCATAAGAATTTCTGGCTTGACTTCTATTTTCCTTTCTTCTATTGGTGAAAAATCCTTAATTAATGTCCCGGCATGATTCCGGATCGATGAAAGAATCATAGGACGTAACAACTTACCACCATTAGCCAATGCTGCGGTGAAACGGCACATTTGTAAAGGTGTCACAAGGTTGTACCCTTGTCCAATGGCAACAGGGAGTGTATCCCCCTCACGCCATGGTTCATGAAATTTTCCTTCTTTCCATGATGCAGAGGGAACAACGCCTTCCATTTCATACCCAAGATCAATCCCTGTTTTACTCCCAAATCCCATGCTACGGGAATAATAGGCCAGCTTATCGATACCAAGCTGAAGGGCAAGCTGATAAAAAAAGACATCACAAGATTCCTGCAGAGCATGTCGGACATCTACGGGTCCATCTCCTTGTTTATTTTGACAATAATAACTCCGTCCTCCTGTCAGTAAGGAACCGTTGCAGTCAAAAATCGTCTCTGGAGTGATGATTCCTTCCTGAAGAGCTGCCATAGCAGTCACAAGTTTGAAAGGTGAGCCGGGAGGAGACTGAAACTGTAACGGTTTGTCAATTAGGATCAGGCGTGGATTATCTATGATAGTATCCCAATCTTCCTTACTTAAACCATTCGTCAAATCCCGTAAAGGAAGTTCTGGCGCTGAAACCCAGGCACGAATAGCCCCAGTCCGAATATCCATGGCAAGTACCGCGCCGGCGTTGTCCCCTATAGCCTCTTCTGCAAACTTTTGAAGATCTAGGTCAAGCGTGAGTTGCAGGGTATTGCCGGAATCTCTGGCAACATTATCAGGACGAAGGAGCGCATCGTAGGCCTTTTCAACCCCCATCACACCCGATCTATCCTCACGTTTTAAATTCGTTAATTTATAGTCATACCGATTCTCTTTGACATTTCCGACATAGCCAAGCAAATGCCCGGCCAGATCGCCATGGGGATAATTCCGAATTGACTGCACCGTAAGGGTAATATCTGGAAAAGAGCTAAGCTTATTGCGTATTTCAATCGGGTTGTCGACAGGAATGCCAGTAGCCAGCGTAATAGATCCATCTGTTTTTCGGTCTGCATCAAGACGAACTTTTTCTCTAATGATTGCAGCCTCAATACCGATAATAACGGATAGACGATCAATTTCTTGATCATTCATCCTCCTAAGGTTATGCCCATTCCATGAAATGTCCATCAGATAACTGTTTCCGACAAGAAGTCGTCCATACTGGTCGAGGATTTCCCCCCGGTGCGCCTCCAATGGCGGAAGTTGGTGATCGGCTGATGAAGCCGTATTTGGTGTAAGCGCTACGCATAATGTGACAGCTATCCAGAATGTTATTAAGGTTAATTTGATGCGGCATAAATTAATTTTTGGCGTGTGTTTCATGATATT
The DNA here is from genome assembly GCA_020720365.1 of Candidatus Elulimicrobium sp. Classification (GTDB taxonomy): domain Bacteria; phylum Omnitrophota; class Gorgyraeia; order Zapsychrales; family Fredricksoniimonadaceae. The sequence goes on along the minus strand of DYOU01000110.1, from coordinate 407 downwards.
TTCTTGTAGGTGGACTGTCATTTCCGCCTGTAGCGCCCTTTCAAAAAGGGCTTTAGTGAGCTGCTTAAGCAGCCCATTTTCCCCGATCAAATCTTTGAGTTTCGTATATTTGTAGTCGACAAGCAGACGGTCCAACAGTTCTTTTTTAATGGCCATATGAACTCCTTTTTAAGGTGGGGGCTCGAAGTACCCAGGAATGACCATTTACACAAACTATTTTATCCCCTCTCCATTTCTCCTTGACCACCTCACACTAATCTTTATGAATAACATTATAATTTCCTTGCTCTAGAGTCTGGACTGTATCAGATGTGAGCGTGCGGGTGCCGAAATAGAAACCAATGACTATTAATACTACAGACCTCGTCAAACACAGGTCTTGATCATTACGCAACATGCTGATTTTA
>DYOU01000037.1 GCA_020720365.1 Candidatus Elulimicrobium sp. | reverse complement strand
CAAAATCTTCTATTTCTTTCTTCTTGTCCATATTTCCCATACACCTCCCCGATCCGCGACCCCGTTCTTCTACCTTCACTTGATTAAACCGGGAAGCCTGACAAAAGTTCCGCTCTTTTTTCTAACGAACCCCTTACCTTTTATGCTCGTCAGAAGGCGACCATCGAACCGGAAATGCGCGTTGAGTCTTCCCCCTGGACTTCTGCCGGCGATCCCGAATCGCCTTACGCAATTCTCCACGTTGTTCGCTACGCGCCTTGATCTCCTGATGCTTTTGTGGAGACCTCTGCTTGCGCCTCTCCAGAATGCGCTCACGAACTGCCTGACGCTTCTCCGGCGGCAGCTCACGGAAACGGCGTAAGCGCTCTTCCAGCTCCACGCGCTTCTCAGGAGAAAGCCTCCGAAAACGTTCATACCGCTCGCGGACCATTGTCTGTTCTTCCGGGGGCATGGCCTGATAGGTACTGAACTTTTCTTTTAGGGCCCTGCGTTCCTCAGGTTTTATGGCTGAAACGCGTTCACGGAGCGCCTGGCGCTCTTCCTCAGAAAGGCTCTGCCAGCGCTTGAGATTAGCCTCGTACCTCTGCTCTGAGCTCAACGGCTCCTGGGCCCAGGCCTTAACATACCCAAGCTGAAGACTCCAGGCACAGATCATAATAAAAACAAGCATACGTGAGATCATGAGGCGATCTCCTCCATAACTTCTACGGCATCTATATCCTTTAGCAGCTCCATCTTCTGCACCATCTCCATTTTCTCAAAAAGGTCCAGATCCTCGATGATCTCACGATCAGAATCAGTCTGTGCCAGAAAAGGTAAAACCACTGGTGCCACAGGGATCGGCACGGGCATCATGACAGGTGCGGGTTCAGCCACCTCTGGCAAGGGAAGTTCATCGAAAGAATTCTCCGGCTCCATCGCCTCCAATGGAAGCGCCTGCCGGGCCTCTTCTTGCCGGGAAGGTTCAACAGCTGGCCGTAAAGAAGCTTCAATATTTTGCCTCCCGGAAAGCCCCACGACTATCAAAATACCGGTTAACATAAACGCTCCGAGCGACAGCCAAAGCACAGGCCCAAGCCTATTCTTAAGCTGCTTGGAAATTGGGAAATCTTCCTGCCTAAGACGGCTCATCACGGCATCTGTAAACCCCGGGCCTAAAACAGGTGCCACATCCTTGTCCAGCATCTGCCATGACAAACGAAAAGCCGCGAGCTCTGCTCTGCAACGCGCACATCCCTCAACATGAGCCTGGATCCGGACATTGTCCTGTGGGGAAAGGTCATTGTCCAGAAACTCCAGAAGCTCTTCTTGAGCAGGACAGGTATTCATACTCTCTTCTCCTTAATCCATTAAACCATCATATGCACAAAAAGTTCCGAAGTTTTTTCTTAAGATCCACCTTCGCCCGATGCAACATGGACTTAACAGCTTTCGGCGTTGTCTGCAGCTGCAAGGCGATCTCATCATAAGACATCTCTTCAAAACGTGATAAAAGCACAGCCATTCTCTGCTGCGCAGGCAATCCATCAATGGCAGCACGAACAAGTGCGGCCTCTTCATCCTTGAAAGCTTTCTCGGCTGGCGTTGGCATATTCGCGTCAGCTAATTGACGCCCGAAAGTCTCATCGCCTGAACGCACGTTTGCGTCCAACGAAACCATTGGACGCCTGCGTTCAAGAATCTTCAGGCAGGTATTACGGGTAATAGCAAAAAGCCAGGTGGTGAATTTGGCAGAGGGTTGCCACGATGTGCGAACCTGATAAATCTTGACAAAAACTTCCTGCGCGACATCCTCGGCCTCGGTGCGCTCGCCCAGAAAACGCCAGGCCAGCTGAAAAACACGTGTTTTGTGACGCTCCACGAGCTGAGGAAAAGCACTCTCTTCCCCCTGAGCGACCCGCGACATCAGATCAATATCAACTTGCGCCGGATCCATCCTTGTCCATTCGCTAAGAGTTAATCATAAAACAACAAAAAATATTATAGCCTGTATATTTATAATTACAGCACCTGTCGCATAAAAGAATCAACTTCATAGCCGTCCGATCATTCAACTATATTTACTTCCCTGGCATCACCATGCCTTTGGGCTGAAACACTTGGACAATAACCGGCTTCAAGCCTTCCAGTTCATCTGCCGGCACAAGATCATGATCTCCCACTATATTTGGCTCTGTTACCGTCCCTGTGATCTGAAGATCCAAATAGGCCGGATTCAGGTCAACCCCGCCATCGGACTGAATTCGGGATTCTTGAGCAAGATCTTTCCCAAACCCATCGCCCCCAATACTCTGTTTAAGATTAGGCGCCCCCGTCCAATATAACAACAGGCTGTTCACTATATGATAATCACTCTCTTGATCAGCTCGCTTGATCCGGTACGATATTTCTTCCATATCATTAGCAGTGAGAAAAACATCAAAGTTCTTTTCCAGGATATCACGCAGTCGCTGTGTCGACTCAAAAGCATAAAGAGAAAAATTCGCGTAACCAGATTGTCTTAAACTGTTTTCTCGCTGTGAAGCATAAGAATCGATAGTCCGCCCCATATTCATCCTCCAGATATTCTTGAGCAGATGCCTTTGTGTGATGGTTAATGGCAAGAGATCCACTTTCTTGAGATAGTCCGAGCGGAACTTTAACATCTTCATTTTGGGATTAACGAAAAGCTTTGTTAGCCAATCACTATTATGGCTCAGTATAAATTCAACATCAGCACGAGGAATTAAAAACAGCTGGCCCTGGGGCTCCTTGTGAGGCTCCATAATAATATATCGCCCTCGATATTTGAAATAATAATCCAGACACAAACTATCCAAAGGAACCTGCCAATTCTTTCCCATCTCGATATCCTGAATAAGTCCGACATATTGTAAGAAAATAGCCGTATCACGTTCCAGCTTTGAAGGAAAGATATAACCTTGATAATAATTTCTGACACCTCTTTTTCCGCGACCAAAATAAAGATGTTTGATCATATTATCCGTTTTACGCGCTTCTTGCTGCGGATGAACCGTACGCGGATGAAACAACTTGAAAACAACCTCTAAAGATCCCTGCCATCCCAACTGCGGAAAAATCTTATAAACATCCAAAGCCATTTCCCTGATCTTGAGCGCCTTCTCCAATGGATTATTATAAGTGGACAAAAGGTCTGTCAAAAAAGGCTCTTCAAAGCCTTCCTTGATCAACGCCGTCCTCCAGTAATCAACCTGATCTTCAACAACAGTCTTTTTATCGCTGGACAGCTCAACACCAATAGCCTCATTGTCATCCGCGATAAAAGAAGGGGCAAGATCATTAAATACCAAAAGATCGAACCCTGTTCCCAAAGCGAACGGGGCAGCGCTGGAATAGCGATCCCGTCTCAATAGATCTTCCTCAAAAACAGCATAATAAAGAGCCCAGGCATCCGTTAGTTTCTTCTGTCGTTCCAGCCGCTCTTTCTTTGGCTTAATAGATTTCGTCCAGTAATCCAAGGCATCTTGAGGATGTGTTAACACTAAATAAATAGCCCATAACCGATCGACTCCCCTTTGCTCAAGTTCCCGGCCTTTAGCTTTCAAATCCGTATTCCAAAGGTTGAGGATCTTTTCGCCAGAAAACGCCAGGATAGTCGCCCAGACAGCCGGAATCCCATCTCTCTCAAAAACCTTCTTGTAGGCTTTAATACGCTCCCACTGTTGAAGCGGATACCCGCTATACCGGCACAAAAACAGAATGCCGTCTTTGGACAGCCCCTCCTTTATAAACTTTTTTACCCATTCATAGGGGAGCATTCTTTTGAACAGCAATGATTCGATCTCTTCCTGAGAGAAAAATGCCTCCCCACTCTCGTTCTTCATCTGTGCGTATTTTTCTTTTTCTTTAACCAAGAAGGCTACAAAACCGTCGGCGTCGATCTCCAAACACTGTTGAATATGCTCGACCTCGAGGGCCGGCCAGCTTTCTTTACGCAAGGCCAGGGCCTCATCAGAGATCCTCGCCAAAGCGTTCACAACCTTGACTTTTTCTGCAAAGGTCAGGGAAGCCTGACTAAAAAGCTTTTCTAACGTCTCTTTGTACGCCTGGCGCTCGGTAGACAATCCGGTCAGAATAAAAGCTTCTTTTGTGCTGTCTAAAGCTTTTTTCTGGCCCTTCTGGCGATCCATGTCTGGCGCTGAAACTCCGCCTGCTCCCAACCTCGCCTCAAGTTGCAAAAACAGCCCTCCGGGATCATCCATCTGATCCTTGCCTTCATAAATATCCCGGGCTTTTAACAAGAAGAATCCGGCGATATCATCCTCAGTCCATGTCGTCATCAGTTGTTCGCTAAGCCAAATACCGGAGTAAGAAAGATCCTGATCCCTGCTGTACGTTCCTTTGCGAACATGGCTTAACAGGCCCGCCTCAAAAAGAAACCCGCTGCTATCAACAATGTAAAGATCTACTTCTGACGCTATATATAGAAGTGCGCGCTTCTCTTTATCTGTATAGTTTTTAAACGCGGACGCATGTTGCTCCAATGCTCTGGACAACACCGCTTTTGAACGGGCCCTACTTAAATATTGAAGATACTTCTCCTGCATCACTTTTATTTTATTCGTCATCATGTAAATTTTGATCAGATCCGGTTCTACACCGAGAGGAGCCTCTGGCTTAAAAATAAACTCGTCTCCTTTTCGGACCACGCGCGACACGCGGCCTTGCCTGATCTGGTCTTGTAACTCAACATCCACATCTATCCCCATGGTCCTGGCAATCATCGGTCGATCGAAGGGTAAAGATGAAACAAGTTCTGCGGGAGAGTACCGGCCGCCCAGGAATGGAACCTCATAAAAATCACCGCCACGCTCCATAACATCCGCAATGCCTTTCAATAAATTCTCAGTCCCTTTATACGACATTTTATCTCTGCCGCTCTCATCACGTGCCACAATCACTCCCGGATAAGCCCTCACAAGACGTTCATCACCTACAAAGACAGGGATCATTTTTCGCCGATCGGGATCAAATAGAAAATTGTCATCATCAGAATTTCCGACAGCGATCATGATCTGATCATTTTGGACCTCCTGCGCAATCCACTCATTTTTGTCCGAAAAAGAGATCGCCGCGACATGGGCGCCTCCTTGCGCGTCAGGCACCCCTCCCTTGAAATAAAAATCTTTCTCTTTCAAAGCTTGACTCGCCCTTTGCGCGATCATCGTTCCATTTAAGTCCATGTCATAATTAATAACGACAGACTGTGCTCTGGCCATCAAACGCACATGATATCCTGTCTGTCGCTGCCACTCAGCCATCACACCTTGCACGCCACGTTCATCCCATAATAAAAGAGCTGACCTGACCCTTTCCTGATATGAACTAAAATCCATTCCAAGAACAAACCCCGCTTCCTGTAAGAAACCGACGCAAAGCTCCCGCATAAGATGATCCGCCTCCCCAGGCGAGATCTCGACGACACCATTCTTGATCCTTATATATTCCTGCTTCTGTGGATCATAAGAAATCTTCCCTCCACTCGATGAGATCAATTTTATTGAACCGACCAACGAGATCAGGCCCTCTTCCTTCAACTTTCTCACAAGAGGGTTAAAAAAACGCAGCTTCACACTTTCGCGCGTGTAATAATTCGCATGAAATTCAGAGGCCGTCTTGCGTTGTCTGGAGATATCCGCCATCACCGCACTTCTTAATTCCTGAAAGATCTCTTTTCCCTGAGTTTGCTGCTCTATTTTTTCCCAATCCCACGTGGATACGGCCGGAGCGCCACCCGCTTCTTCATACAAATCAAATGGAAAGGCTGTCGTAAAAATAAACTTCACATTAAATTCTTTACGTTCCCCTGCCATCCGGACAAGCCGTACGATCTGTTGCAGACATCCCGGGGAGATAGCCTCATATTCTGAATTCGTTACTGTTCCGTCAATATCCAGAATAAATGTAATCTCACGGACAGGGCTATGGAGCGGAAGCTCCGGCGGCACCTGGAACGGGATCCATTCCCCATTTTGGGCTGAGATATAACCCTGTTGACGATCGGAATGTGCCAGAAAATCATTCACTTGCTTTCTTGTTTTTAACACACGAGCTGTCTTCGGAATGCCGGCCCCTGGAATATCTTCCAATCGCACCGAAACACTGATATCGGCCTGAGCATCAATGGCCCCGCCTTCGGCATTATCCACGATCCGCAAATTCTCACTTAACCGTGAGCCCTGCAAACCTGCCGAAAAACCACCAGAAAAATATTTACGCGGGACCAGCTCATGCGTCTGGCGATCGAATTCTTCATAAATATAATCAAATACACCTTGATGAACCGACTTTAAATAAACTCCATAGACCTTGTCAGGAATGGAAAGATCCTCGGTATCAAATCCTTTGATCTTGGCCCTGCCGATAAAATTTTTACCCCACACTGACTGGCTGACAACGCGCTGTTTATACCACTCCGCCATGATCATAGCGGCATATATTTGACGCAGCGCAACAAAATATTCACCTTGATTAACCTCTTGCTCAATGTAAGGCAATAAGACTTCCTGGACGATCTGTGTCGCACGTTTTGACTGCTCCCATTCCTCTCCCCACATTCCCGCAGCCTCCTCTCGGGAAGCTTGATGCACACGCTCGTAATCATCCTGAAACATGACTTGCAAACGGCTTTTGACAATAAAAGCATATCGACCCTTCTCATGAACAAGAGCCTCTTTGGGAACGATCCAAACTTTACTGATTGACTCAAGAAATCCATCCTTACCCTTCACCCATGATTCAAGTTTCTCCTGACGGATCCGACTCCAGAATTCCTTGCCACTTGGAGTTTCCGGATGAGTTAAAGATGAAACAAACTGTTTCAAGAGATAGTCCTGTTCGAGCAGGGTTCGTCCCATATCAGTTAAATTTAACGGCTGTGGGATAATCCTGTCTTTCTCAACTGGAGATAAATTTACCCATAATTCATCCTCGGGAATTGCCAATGCGGTCAGAAAATACTTTATGTACCGCATAAATTCAGTTGGTAAAACCTCGTTCTGATCAGGATGAAACAAAAACTTCAGCTCATGGCTCGTGGATAATGGAATTTCCATGCCATGCAAAAGTACCCCATCTTGCGATAATTTTGAAGGCTTCAGAAACCCGATTTGAGGAGGAACATATTCCGTAAAAGCTGCATAACCTTCAGGAATATAAAGAAAATGAAGAAAAATGATGAGTACAAACAGAAAGGTCATTGGCATGGAAAAGATAAGGAATTACCCCACAACAGAATCACGCCCTTCACCGCAGAACATTATTTCTTCGCTCTTGCACCCGTCTTTTTTATCGCCACCTTGCGCTCAAGCTTCTTTTTACCAGCAGAATGGTATTTAAGCCATTCTGCAGAATATAATTCAAGCCATTCTTTAACAGCTCTGTCAAAACCAATGTCAATCCCGAGCTTTTCGCTCTCAACCCACTTGTAACGATCAATCTCTTGCCTCACTTCAGGATCATCGATCAACTCTCTTTTCTTGGATACGAGCATTTTACCTCCTGCCTTTTTTGACATAATTATTACATTTTCTAAAAAATTTTACGCTTCCAATGTTACGAGAATATGAAGTTTATATTAATTTCTGGAAACAATTTCCAGTTAATGCCTCAAAAGATATTCTTAACAGCTCTGAGTTATAATAAATCAACTCTAATTTATCTCCTGCCACCAGCATTTAAACATCTTTGCTTCTACCGATACGCCACCAATGATATGAAATAACCCCGTGAGGACACACATCAACGCAAAGGATACATTCCAAATGCTGCATTCGATTCTGCTGCACTAAAGCATTGACCTCAAGATTCATTTGACAACGGGTGTTACATTTTCGGCAATTCACACATCGATCTTTATCCGCTTTCAGATGCAAACAATATAGGCCCATGGGTCCGCCACGGAGATACCCGAAGTAGTCTGATTTAACTTCATTTAAAAACCACGAACACTATCACCCTTGCCGGGAGTATGGCGTAAACCTAAGAATATATTCATTACAGTGCCGACCATACTACCTATGCCCAGAGACAACATGACGTTTTAATGCGCCACAATCCCCGAAAACTCATCCAAACTTTTTACAGGCAACACCGCCGTAATGCCGACACTCATCCCCCGCCAATCCTGTTCCAGCCGCTCTTCTGACTGAACCGCACCAAACGGGTCAGCACGACCTTCGATCCGTAAATTGTTATCCACATCACCAAGATCCACGCCCCCCGGGGCTGCACTAACGACAGCCGCGGCATCTGTATCCTGCCGGATCTGCACTATACTTCTGTCGGGTAAACGAATCCTGCCCTGATTGGAACGATAACTCTTGCCATTCAACTCAACCTTGTCGAATACCCCTCCGGTCTGCCGAATAATGTCTACCAGCGTCGTATTCCTGGCAATAAATAAGAATTCTGTCTTCCGGGTACCGTCTGCAAAAACCTTGATCACCTTCACACGAAAATCATCTGCGTGCTCCATATCCTCTAACGCCGACTCAAGAAGCCTGATCGCGCGCGGGATCTTCTCTTGCTCGATCTTCTCATCATCGATCATGCCAAGAGCGCGCTGAAGAGATAAAGCCGCCCGCTGAAAGCCAGGTTTGCCGAGGTCATAATCAAAATAACCCAGATAGCCTTTTTCTCCGTCAGCCGCAGCCTGCGCGAGATTCCCGGCTTTCAGATCCGTCAACATCTGCTCAATAACCACTTTCAAATTATCTTTTTGGGCCATGATAAATGTTGCTACGGCCGCATTCCGTTTAATCTTAACGATACGCAAAATACTATCGATCCGTGCTTGAAGTAAAACTATGACTTTTTCCAGTTCAACCGCGGCGGCCTGACGAGCGTCCACCGCATCCTTCCCCCACTGAACTTTTGGATCCAGAATAATGAAAGCAGAGATCCCCGGCGCGACCGATCTCTGCTTTTCTCTCACATATCCACGATCCAGCCAGTCCCAGATCCCCGTCAACCGGTTTCGGATCATACGCACATTATCCAGGGAAATAGCCTTCTCATTAAGAAGTCCCACGTAATATTCCAGATCGGCCAGATTACGGGCGATCGTCACCACTTCTGCGGCATACCCTTCCACCAAATGCCCGAACGCACGTACCGCATCCGGAAGGCTCGCCTGCTGAACATCCACCCAGATCCGTTGTTTGGGTTCACGGATCATGCCACGGATATCTGCCACACGTGTCCTCATCTCGACGTCATAAGGTTTTCGCACTCGCAGATCAGCCACAAGAGCTACCAATTTATCCCTGATCCCGGCATATAATGGAAAACTCGAGCTCTCACCAATATTATAGATCGGTATAAGCTGTTCCAGAACCTCCACGCCTTCACGAACCTTACGCTGTTGCACCAACAGTCGGGCCCGGTCGAGCCGGCGATGCACATTGATCCACGCCTGCTGACGCACACTGACTTTCAAAGGAGTCCCTTCTTCCGATGGCATGACCCGTATATCAAAACCTTCCAACGGGAATGTCTTGACTGTTTTTCCCTCCCAATCTACCGCCGTGATCTGTTCCACCCACTGACGCACCGCCAGACGGCGTTGACGATACCTCAACTCGCGCTCCAGCCCGCGTGCGGAATAAACAGCTCCCTCCAATGTTAACAAAGCCGCCAATCGACGTGTACTGGAGGACGTTAACGATCCTGCCCACGACTCGCGAGTTAAGAAGGCGTACGCAAGGCTGATCTGTCGATGCAGGATCTCACTCTGCAAAGCAATAGCTTGCTGATTCATCTGTTCCATTACCTTCCTCTCACCCCGCTCCCCCGACTTTCTGATATCCTCATAAAGCTGACGGCGTTCTTTCTTTGCTGTCTGCAGGCGGGCTCGCTTTTGGTCCAGAGGCATCTCTTGCAACAGGGGCGGCGCATCATAGATCAAGGTTAGCAACCGGTTTAACAAAGTCCGTTTTCTTTCCACCAGATCCTTCGCATCGTTCCCTGACATTCTCTCGGCCTCCGCCTCCACAAAATGAACAGCCTTCAACTCGGACCAGGCCCATTCCAGGCGCTGTTTAAGATCGGCTATAGCTGTGATCCTGGCCTCTAGGTCCGTCAACTTCCGCACAGGCTTCCTGACTATTTCTTGCGCGAAATCAGCTGCCATCAACGAGGCCTCATCGCCCTCTAAAGAAACTACCGGAACAAGTTGGACGACAAGTTTCCTCGTCATAATATCCAGTGGCAAAAGATGCACAGTTGGATCTGAAGTTATTCGCAGGATCTGCGCCGGATCAATATCGAATCCGCCGGAAAAGAATTTACGCGGAACCGATTCTCCCTGATCGTTGCCATCGATCTCATGAACAAAATTATAAAATCCTTTCTGGAAAAAATAAAAATACCTCTGCCAGACCTTATCAGGCGCAGCAAGCTCAGCGCTGTGAATCCCTTCTACCGTGTTCCTGTTAACATACCGACGGGCTATAATATTATCCGTGATCCTGCGTTTGTACCAGGCGGCCAGGATCAGCGAGTGATAGGCTTGCCGCAAGGCTATGAAATCCGCGCTTTCATTAACCCTGCGTTCCAATTCAGGCAGAATATTCCGGCGAAAAGCATCTTCAATACGCCCCTGGTCTTCCCTGGCAGGAACAACAGAAGCGTTTTGGCCAGAAATATTATCGCGCGCCTGATAGTCTTCTTCCAGAAGAACCTTTAAATAAGCCTGGGTCACATAAGCAAAGGCTTTATTCTCTCCCGCGGGCCGCTCAGAAACCTCCGCTTTATCCGCAACTACCCAAACCTTATTAAACGCGTCTACTGCACGATCATTCGTTCCCCCCGATTCAGTACGCGACAAGATCTCCCGCCAGAATGACCGTCCAAGAGGATGTTCCGGATGCATCAGCTCGGCCACGGTCTTTTTAAGAACCAGGTCCTGCTCCAGGAGATCGCAGCCCATAAGCGTACGGCCAAAGTCGGGCGTAATAACGCGTAAGCGATCCTGTGGCGCCAGATTCACCCACACCTGTGAACCAGGAAAAGTCAGCGCCGTAAGGAAATATTTCACCAGATGCCGGCTCTCATTGTCCGGTATCGACACGTTAGAAGGGCTCACTTGTAAAAACTCTAATTGCCAGGGGTCCTGATCATCCACCGCAATGCCTTTAATCAGGGAAACTCCTTTAAGAGGAATAACCGGAGCATAACTAGTAAGGGACTCTGCCGCACCGATCCTGACAGATAACACGACCAACATAAATACCAATGAAGATACCAGGGGACGAAACCCTGTTTTACCTTCCTGCAACAACCCGCTAACCCTGCCGGCAGAAGCAGTGTCGACAGTTTTTCTCCAGATACTCACACCTTTTTTATTCATAAATACATCCTTACTGCGTATCCTCTTCCATCATCTGGCCCATACCCGGATTGCTTTCATCAAAACACCTTTACTGCCGCCACTGAAAGCTAATTACCTTTTCAATCCTGACTTCAGAATCAGCTCCGGCCCAGTGTTATCTATGTAAGATTTTATATGCTGCAAAAAAACCTCCACAGGCTTATCCTTATCGACCAATTCATATATCAAGATCCGGACCCAATAAGAACGATGGATCTTAAGGCCTTTGACAGGACCATAGACCAGACGTAAATCAGATTGACCCGCAGGAATTTCAGTCTGCTCGACAAACGGATGATCCAGATTCAGGGGGTTCTGGAATTCCGCTTTCACATACATCGTCCGGTCATAGGGCTTAATAATATCAACATTTAGGACATACACGGCTTCATTGTTTTCATCACGAACGCCAAACCCTCCTGAATGGGTTTTTAGGATCTGGTCGCTTTGCGGCTTGGGTTCAGTAATATTGGAACCTTTTTGATAAATGCCGGAAATAAGCTGATCTGCCCCAACAACTGGAGAACTCAATAACATTACTCCAAATCCCATTAAACACAAAATCCTAACCTTCGACTTATCCTGTAATACTTTCATGTTTGACCGCCTTTCATAGGGATGGCATCACTCAGGATTTTTCCGCATTTTGAACTCTCATAAATAAATTAATATTATTAAAATTATAGCTTCAAAATATAATTCTTCCCACAACAAAGAATAGGTTGAAATGAAGAAAGATTATTTTGTTCTTTCATACAATAAGAAACTTTTGGGCAAACGTCTGCAAGGCTTTATGAAGGAACGTTCTCGACGGCGACTCAACTGTATTAACCTTGCGGCAAAAACGACGCGTGATGAACGACCAGCTCCCAATGCGTTTCTATGGTTGCGGGGGTACGATTTCGCTTCAGCCCTTCGGGCTTTCACGGAACCTGTTCTTTTCTCATAAATCTTTAATGAAAACAACGATGGGCCATCATCCAATCAAGCGATCCCTTGCAACGACGCCAGACAGCAGACATCTCATGAGCATAATACTGCGCCTCATCCTCCCCACCCATGGTCAAGCGATCCGGGTGTCTTTTCGACCGAAAACCTTTGACCAGATAATCAGGGACAAATTTATTCGTTTGAAAAGCGCGCTTGAGCATTTCCATTGATCGCGGAGAATCTCCTTCTTTTAAAAACCACACCAGCGCTCTCGTGTAGCACCAAGGCGCCGCGCAATCATTGGCATATGGTCCCTGCTCCATGAATTCTTCAAGCTCCGCAAATTTGGACCGTCTTGCCAGATACCCGGCAAGAACATACCGCATCCCCTGATTGTCATTTTCATTCAAGCGAAGCATATCCCGACAGATCTGAATAGCCTCCGCATGCCTGCCCAGCTCCCAAGAACTTTCCTGAAGACCGGCCAAAGCGCGCATATACGGTCTGGAATCCAGCAAGGCCCAGAATCTTCCGATATTCTCTTTAAAAAACTTCGCCCCCAATACTTCTTTACCAACGCTGACAGCCTGAAAATAATTGGAAACCGCCTCGTCAAGATACTCCGATGAATCTCCAAGAACAACGTAGGCATCAATACAGTTCGGATCCAGCTTCAACGCTCTTTGAGCCAACCCGGTGCACTCATGAGGGTCGCCGCGCTCCCAGGCTTCGTAAACCAATTCCCGCGCAATATGCGCAGGCGGCGCAGACATAAGATCTGCCGCCGCCTCACCTAATTCCCTTTTTAAATACGTCTCCAGATCATCCTCTTTAAGAACGCCCAAAAAGATATCATGCAGGTCAGGCTTAACCTTATAACCATAAAACACTGAAAACATTTCTATCGGACATTTGTATTGCCGAACACCCACAGGCATACCATTCAACCGAACCGCGGCCACACCAGCCGGATCTTCTTTCTCCGAGGCCTTACTCAACCACCAGCGGGAATTTGAAACCATCTGATTCATCGAAGAAATCACACTGCGGTCATTGGCTTTATCAACTCCGATCCCATCACAACTTTGCAAAACCTTCTGCATCATCTCACTGGGGCAATGCGTATGAAACATCGCCCGTGAAAGTCCTTTGCGGAAGAGTCCCGGAAGGTCTTTGAGATCATTTTTCTTCACTTCAGTGACAAGAAAAGAAAATAGCGTCGAACGATGGATAAAAAGTAGATGCTTCTTGTGCTCATGATAAAACAAGTTCACGAACCATTCCGAAACAGATGAACTGTCAACGCTTTCAGCTAAAGGCTGAGGCCGGATGGCGCTAAATGATAGAAACTTTTGGGTGCCGCGTAACAAAATCATTCTTCAATAACCTCTTCATGGCTTGCGCTCAATCCGCTTCACCATTCGGTCAAAATCACTTTCAAAAAGGCGATCCTGAACGATACGGTATTTTTCAAACTCACTCTCCGCATGAGCCTGTGCAAGCTCTGCTGTTACTTTTCCAGCATCCTGTAGAATTTCCCGATCCCAAAGCTTTAGAAAACCTCCTAAACGTTTTTCCCAGTCCTCCATGGTCATGGGAATCTTTCTCATGGCTTGCATTTCCGCCATATCCAAATAGGCCGAAACAATTCTTTGCATCTGCCCAAGCTCAAACTCCGAAAGATAATTCTTGGCAATAACGGCATCATATTTTTGGATCTTCCCCTTGGGTGACCCCTCCCAGTTTGTCAGCCCCATATTTTTCTTCCTGTGATCAGCACGACCGACAAGAATTTCCGCCGCGGTACTGCCATGAACCGCATAATGCATCTTGTTTTGAACAGCCGCGAAAAACCGTTTGGTAGCGGTAGCGGACGGATCATAATCCAAAGCCGTCGCGTAAATATCCGTAATCTTTTGATAAAATTTGCGTTCAGAAAGCCTGATCTCCCGGATTTTCTCAAGTTGACGCTCAAAAAATTCATCCGTAAAATTACCGCCGCGCTTAAGGCGCTCCACATCCATAGTCCAGCCCTGAATGGTGTAGTCCTTGACAATCTGATTGGCCCATTTACGAAACTGCACCGCCCGCTCGTTTTCAATCTTGAACCCGACGGCAATAATGGCTTGAAGACTGTAATGCTTGGTATTGTAATTTTTCCCATCTACCGCAGTTATTAAGTATTCCTTAATAACTGCCGATTCATCCAATTCATTGTCCGCAAAGACACGCTTCAAATGCTGATTAATAGCGGCAACAGATAGATTATAAAGCGCTGCCATCATCTTTTGCGTTAGCCAGATATTTTCATTTTCGTAACGCATTTCCACGGGAATTTCTGAACCCCCACCGGACGCTACAAAGGTTAAATATTCAGCGGCTGAGGAACGAACAAGCGCGTTCCCTTTATTTTTCTTTGTTTCTTTCTCTTTGTTCATTTCTGCCTCATTATAGAAATTGATCCCCATCAAGTCCAGTTCCTTCAACGCCTTCCGCTTCTCCTCATTCGAGAAGTTTAACTTTCTCACAATGGACTTACCCCGATTCAGTGGACAGCTTCTAGTGAGAGAATTTTAGCATTCTCAAATTCTTGAGGACTCATGTAATCCAATGACGA
>DYOU01000109.1 GCA_020720365.1 Candidatus Elulimicrobium sp. | reverse complement strand
TGCGCACCTTGGCTTTTTCTTCAGCATCCAGCCGGCGGTCATCACCTTCATCAGCCACATACTTATCGTGCATCTGGGCAGGAAAATCTTCGGGTTCATCCAGGTGATTCTGAACAGGGAAAAATACAACCCCTCCCCAAAGAACAGAAAGACTGCTTCCCCCGGGACAAATAATATCCATCAACACAAATGAAGCAATGAACACCAAGATCTCCATGGCAGCGTTGATCATGACAATGATTAGTCCTTCATACTGAAGCTGTCGCTTTAACTGCCTAAACACTTTCTTAGACACCTCCGCATCCTCCAAATTAGAAAGCCTCTTCAAAATTCTTGCGGCAAGCCAAGAAAACTTCCAGGATTTTTCTTTTATCAAATCAGCCAAAAATTTTTTGTCTTTAGCTATTTCAAAAATGTATACCCAGCGCGCTTGTTCTTCCAACCCATCCATTCTGTCTTCAACAAAAGAAGTGAACCCCAAAGTATCCAAAAGATTGGCGAATGGAACAAAGAATATCAGAAAGCAGAATATATGCGCTAACAAGGGAACCATTAAACCAATAACATACTTCGCAACTTCAACAACATTTATCACGCTTGAAGTCATATGCCAAAAACCATCTTGAAGATAAATCGTCAACAAAAACACCCCTATCGCAACCATAAAACTGTAGGAAATCTCTTGCATAACCCACAAGCGGTCTGTTATAAATGTTTTGTACTCCTGATCCTGATCAGCGATAAGATGTTGTTTTCTCCTCTTAACATAGATGAAAACCTCCCAAAGAATCAGGACAAATAAGGTAATGGCGAGGCGAGGCGAATAACGGCTAAAAATCACACGTACCCAATCATAAACACTGGCAATGCGCACTGTTCGCATCAGATATGCAGCACGGTAGTCTTTATTTTTCACATCCAACCGCTTTAACAACGGCCAATAAATTCTACCCACTTTAATAATCTCTCCCTTCATCAAAAGCTTCTGGGCATGTATTTGAACCTGCTGGCTAACCTCACCAGAAAAATCTGATTCTACTAACCGATCAAAGGCGTCATAAGCCGATGCCTGCGCCAAACTCAAGGCAGGATAAATCTGCAAAAGACCCAAAAACTCTCTTGGATCGTTACCACTATCAATGACTTCAAACAAAGGCCCCATCAGCGCCTTATCATTAAAATATTCTGACATGCGAACTGCTGTTATTCCTTCAAATCGACGCGCTTGATCCTTCTCATTGACTAGTTGCATTTCAGCGCCAATGATCCCTCCCTGCCTTAAAGAACCCGCAACCAAAACGGCCATTGTGCGCGTCACCGGATCATGCACACGTGCAAGCACATCACGTACAGCATCAACGCGAACATCCAACAACCCTTCACGCACCTCATAAATCGAATTGAGCTTAAACATGCCCAACGCCATCAATAACGCACGCTGCGTTTCATTCTCCTGGCTACGCTGAATAGCCTTAACAATCTGCGGCAAAAAGGATTTGCCGCACCTATCTACCACAACAAGCCCTGCGGCCGCGACTATCTTCGCGTTATCCTGAGTCAATGCCGCATTAATGCTCTCCTCGCGACGCGTCCTGTCGTTGTCTGCGTCGAATTGTTTTAACAACTGAATATATTCTTCTCCGGAACGAATCCGTGCGCCAAACTGCTTTATCTCATCATTAACATGCTTTAAGAAATCTAAATACCCCTTTCGATCTTTATCCGGAATAAATGAAAACTGCACCGTTTGGTTTTCTAAATATCCATTGAACATCTCGTCCTGAACAATATAATCCAACATATTCACTGTTTCGCTTACAGCCTCCGAACCTGCCGCCGAACTGGCCAACACAACAGAAGGCATCCCTATCATCATCAACAAGAAAAATAAAGGCACAAACAACAACGCCGCCAGCCTATACCTCATCATCCCGACAAAAGATCTCGACGTCTCAAAACCTGATAACAATTGTGCCTCCAGCACATTGATCCAGATATCACTAATTCTCATGTAAGAATTTCCCAAGGCAAAATCAAGGTGGATCTTTAATCTTTCGCGGTCATTCGCCAGCCAGGTGGCAATGGCCTTGTTGACCTTATGCTCCCTGAGCCCCTTCACATGGAGCATTTCATGTTTAAGGATGACCGCACGCGCCTCGACAGGAACATCCAATAAATGCGGATTAAGATAAACAATACCTTCCGTTTTATTAAAACGGGCCGGCGGTGCCAGTGTCGGCGACACGCGGAACATGCTCATTTCATCAGCCACATACTTATCGTACATCTGGGCAGGAAAATCTTCGGGTTCATCCAGATGATCCCTGTAATCACGCCAGGCGCGTATGAAAACAAACGTCCTTCTCATCACAAAAATAAGGAACAATAACGCCATCGGAGGGAACACGGCCCATAAGCAGCGACCCATGAATACGCTGACCACATCAAAAATGTTCCCGCTGCGGATAAGCGTCTTTAATTCCTGCGCCACTTCCTGGGCCAGGGTCAGGCGAGCAGACCAATGCAAGAAACTA
>DYOU01000108.1 GCA_020720365.1 Candidatus Elulimicrobium sp. | reverse complement strand
AGACCGACCCGGACTGGATTGCCATGGATCTGTTCTCGCAGGCCGAACACGACGAGCAGGCGCAGTCCATCCTCATCTCCCCGGATGCCGCCTTCCTTGAAGCCGTATCCGCCGCCTGCGACCGTCTGGTTGAGGAAATGCCGCGTGGCGAGATTATCCGTGCCTCAATGGAAGGGCGTGGCGCAATGATTCATGTACGCGATCTGGACGAAGCGGCGGATGTCATCAACTTCATCGCCCCGGAACACCTTGAACTATCGCTCGACGATGCCGAAGCCTACGCGGGCAAGATTCGCCATGCAGGCGCCATCTTTATGGGGCGCTACACTGCTGAGGCGTTGGGTGACTACTGCGCCGGGCCGAATCATGTGCTCCCCACCTCACGCACCGCACGCTTCTCCTCGCCGCTGGGCGTGTACGACTTCCAAAAGCGCTCCAGTTTGATTGGTTGTTCGGCGCAGGGCGCTTCGGAGTTGGGCAAGATTGCTCGCGTGCTGGCGGAAGGAGAGGGCTTGTTTGCTCATGCGGCTTCGGCGGCGTATCGTAACTTGGCTTGACTCGATCCTTCCGATGCTCCAGCGAGGAAACGATCACAGTCCTATGTTGACTCAAAAGAGGAGTGCTTGTGATGCAAAACGTGAATGTTATTGGTATGGATGTTCGGGTTGTTGATCTTGATCTTGAGCCCATCATGGTCAAGTGCTTGGATTCTGAAGAGGGTTATGGTTGGTCGTTGGGCTTCACTCAAGCGATTGCAAACGAGTACAAGCGATATCTAACGCTTTGCAAAGAAAATCCTGACTTCCCAATGGTTCCATCATCATATGTGGATGATTTTTGGCATCTCCATATTCTTGATACCCAGAAGTATCAACAGGATTGTGAACTTATATTTGGTTATTTCTTGCATCACTTTCCATATTTTGGGATGCGGGGTGATGAAGATGCTGAAAATTTAAGGCGGGCGTGGGTTGAAAGTATTGCATTGTATGAGGCTCGGTTTGGTTCAATTGATAAGGAATTGTGGCCAGTGAGCAGAAGGTGTCCGAACTGTGGTGTTCGTTGTCGAAATCAGCATAGTTATTTTAATGAAGAACGCCCACGCTTAAAGGTTGCTGCATAGTTTAACTATAAAGACAGTTTGGAAAAGGCGTTGACATGAATGGGTCAACGCCATTTTCTTAGTATTTTGAGCTTTCCAACTCCGGTTCGAATGAATGTTCATAATCCAGTGTCTAGTATTGAGTCTTCTCAACCATGTGTTGCCCACATAGCTCAGAATGTTCTGGTTTGTCTATTTAAACAAGCCACGTCTAGGTTGCACGTGTGTTGGTAGAAGGTAATAACTTGATTCTCATGTTGCTTTGGTGGGGTGTCATGCCAGTTGATGATGTTTTGCAAGCAAGTATTAACTAATATTTTTAATATTTAAAATAATACCAATATTAATATTTTTTTCCTATTAACAATGGTTGGATTAAATGATTGATTTTATTTTTTATGCTTTTGTTTTATATATTGCCATTTTATTTCTTCGAGATCTTTACTTTGTTCTTAATCCAAGCGCAAAAAAAAGATTTCTTGAATCTATTCAAAAAGAAAAGGAAAGAAAGGATGCTTTAGCACAACAAGCAAGACCAAGTTTCAAGGAAGAAGAACGAGAACGATTAGATAGGGAGGAGAGAAGGACACAAAATGAATTAGATCGAATTATGATTAGGGATGCTGACCAACAAAGTGACCCTTACACCTATGAAATAGGTCAGCATGCTAATGAGGCTCTTGCAATTAGGTACGGAATCGTCAATCAAGAAAAAAAATTAAAAGAAGGTTATGTTCGTTTGCCCGCATCTGGTAGATTGTCTCGGCAACCTTTAAAGGATAAAATTTGGTATGAAAATTCTAATACTATTCGTCTAAAAAAAACAAGAAAAGTAAAAGATGATATGTACGAAGTAATCCTTGTTGACTACGGTAATAGAACGGCTAAAGCAATTATTGAAAAAGGTACGGAATATGTTAAAACATTTTATCCTCTTAATGAGGATTGGTTTGAGAGACACGCTCAACTTGAAATGGTGTTAAAAGGCAATGGAGCTTTTACCCTTAAAGAGTTGGCTAAATTTCATATCGATAAGACGGTTGGTGTTTGATGTTCACCGTGTAGATATTATTATTCCCGTTAAGCCTTATACAAAGACGGATAGAAAGGTTCAGCCCGTGTAGGGCGCGTTAGCGAAGCGTAATGCGCCGAATGGTTGAGCCGGTGGACGCTCTACCCGGCGGGTTACGCTGCGCTAACCCGCCCTACGGAATGACTGGGAAACGGTGCCGATAATGGCGAGTCCATCTTCAAAATCAATCCACTTCGATAGGGGGGGTATGGATAAGGTTATAAAGGCGATTCCGATTGATAATTATTGCATTGATATTGAGACCAGTAGTGGGGTTTGCGGGATATTTGATGTCAAACCCTATTTGAATGGTGGCGCATTTGCTCAATTGCGTGATAAGGATTACTTTTCTTCGGTTCGTCCGGCGCATTACGGCATAG
>DYOU01000107.1 GCA_020720365.1 Candidatus Elulimicrobium sp. | reverse complement strand
CTTTCCTGACAGGACGGAGGAAGCTGATGGGGTGAGTCTGTATGGTGTCTTTGAGTCTGAAAGAAATCACGCCATACTCATGAAACAAAACCGTGAGTTAGATATACTTTTTGAGAAACCAGATGAGGTGATATTAAAGATCCAGCCGCACATTCTGATTTCGATATTGCGAGGACTGGTCAGAAACGCAATAGAGAATACTCCTGACCAAGGGAAAATAGTCGTCAGAGGATTCCGCACTGAACAGGGTTACACGATATCGGTCCGAGATTTTGGGATCGGTATACCTGAAGATGAACAGCCAAATGTTTTCGAAGGTTTCTACCCGATTCAGGAGACAGATCTTTATTCTTCCGGTCGGCCTTACGGTTTTCTTGCAGGCGGCACAGGGGCTGACCTGCTAAAAATGAGAATATTCGCGGAAAGAATTGGTTTTGTAATTCGTTTCAATAGCGTTAGGTGTTCTTGTATTCCTACATCCAGAGATCTATGCCCGGGAGTTATCAAGAAATGTTCCTGCTGTGAAAGCGTAGAAGATTGTTTCGCTAACGGCGGGACCGAATTCCTTGTTGAATTCCCCCATGATCTGCTTGCTTGACGCCAAATTGCCTTTCATAAAATGTAATCTTTAATAACGCCATGTGGTGATTACAATCCCCCGCTAAAGGCGGCAGCCTCCGCTACAGCCGCTGCTACCGCAGGGCACACCGCTTTGTTGAAGATCCCGGGGATAATGTATTGGTCCGCCAGTTCATCGTCAGGTATCAATCCGGCTATTGCGACGGATGCCGCCAATCGCATCTCACGAGTAATTTTTCTGGCCCTGACGCTCAATGCGCCTTTGAAAATCCCCGGGAAGACCAGGGCGTTGTTGATTTGATTGGGAAAATCACTTCTTCCTGTTGCGACAATTTGCGCATAATCCAGCGCTTCCCATGGATTGACCTCAGGTACGGGGTTAGCCAAGGCAAAAACACATGATCTTGGCGCCATCACCGCAAGGTCCTTGGGTTCAAGAAGATTTCCCGCTGAAAGTCCTATAAACAGGGAGCGTTCAAATTTCTGTGTCAAAGTTCATAGCTTTCCGATTTGCACCCACCTGAGCGGAAGCAGGTGCCAGGTCCGAGAATGGGCCGTTCAAATGAGCTCGTCGGAGGAGCTGGTGTCTGCTGGAGCGAATAAATGGGGATCGGTTTTTCATTAACGGCCAACCTATCAGAGTTTCAGTTCCTTATCCAGCCTTCCTTCAAAAAATATTGCCAGCTGTGAAAGGGTAAGTGACCAGTTTTGTATCGGCATTGTCCATTTCTTGGAGGCATTCTGAATCCCCAGATACAATAATTTCAGCAGACTGTCCTGGTTGGGGAAGGCGCCTTTGGTCTTGGTCAGCTTCCGGAACTGACGGTGCACCGCCTCAATGGTATTGGTTGTGTAGATGATCCTGCGAATATCTTCCGGATATTTGAAATATTGGCTCAGCCTCTCCCAATTATTTCGCCAGGATTTGATCACAATCGGATATTTGTCGCTCCACTTACCATCCAAAATATTCAACTCTTCCGCCGCCAGCTCTTTATTGCTGGCCTTATATATACGTTTCAGATCACCCATGAATTCTTTCTGATTCTTCGAGCCGACATACTTCAGGGAATTGCGGATCTGGTGGACAATGCAGAGCTGAACCTCAGTATTGGGAAAAACCGTTTCGATTGCTTCCGGGAAACCTTTGAGACCGTCGACACAGGCGATCAGGATATCTTTCACTCCACGATTCGTAAGATCCGTTAAAACTTGTAGCCAGAAATTGGCTCCTTCATGCTCAGATAGATACAGACCAAGTACTTCTTTCCTGCCTTCGAGATTTACGCCCAGAATCGTATAAACCGCTTTGCTGACAACCTTCCCATTCTCACGGATCTTATAGTTAATGGCATCCAGCCAGACAATGGGATACAGGGCTTCCAACGGCCGGGCCTGCCATTCCTTCACGGTATGGATAATCTTGTCGGTAACGGCGCTCAGCGTTCCGCTTGAAACCTCAATGCCATACATCTCCTCGATATGTGAAGAGATGTCTTTATAGCTCATGCCCAGCCCATACAGAGCGATTATCTTCTGTTCAATCTCATCGTTCAGGGTGGTTTGATGTTTCTTGACCAACTGCGGGGAAAATGTCCCGTCCCGGTCACGGGGCGTGCGCAGATCAAAATTGCCATTCAACGATTTTATCGTCTTTGTGCCTTTTCCATTCCGGCGGTTTGCGGAAATTTCCCGGCCGAGGTGAGAGTCCAGTTCAGCCTCGAGAGCAGCCTCAGTCAGCTTTTTAATTAATGGGGTGAGAAACCCTTCCTTGCCCAGCAGCGGTTTCCCCGCCTGTATTTCCTGGAGGGCTTGCTGAAAATCGAATCCTTTATCTTCTTCCATCCTGTCAGTTCTCCTTGTTCTACTGATCATATCAGCTTTCAGTTAACTGACACAGAATTCTGAACACCCTCGTTGAGGTAGGAAGATTTCAGGTCTTTCATAACGATCATCTAAAATATCTGCTTGCCGGG
>DYOU01000106.1 GCA_020720365.1 Candidatus Elulimicrobium sp. | reverse complement strand
CGCCGCGAGGATGTCCCGAATATGAGCGAAGAAGAAATCAAAGAGATGAAGCGGAGATTGAATAGATGAATCTAAAGATGGGTTATCGCCCCGATATTGATGGGTTGCGTGCAATTGCGGTATTGTCAGTCCTTTTTTATCATATGGATATATCAATATTTTCGGGGGGATATATTGGTGTAGATATTTTTTTTGTGATATCGGGGTATTTAATTACCGGCATCATCGTTCGGGAAATTGAATCCGCTGATTTTTCGATTTTAAAATTCTATGAACGGCGCGTCAGACGCATCTTTCCAGCCTTATACCCGGTCATTATCTTTGTCTTGCTGATTACCGCCTGGCTATATGAACCCAATAGTTTTATTGAATCTGGAAAGAGCGTAGCTGCAACGGTTGTATTTGCTTCCAACATCTTATTTTTGAACCAATCCGATTATTTTGCCATACAGTCCACGTTGAAACCAATGCTCCACACCTGGTCGCTTGCTGTTGAGGAGCAATTCTATATCGCGTTGCCTTTGCTCGTATGGTTGGTCATGCGATTTGCAAAATCATGGCTCAAATTTACGCTGACGGCACTTGCGCTATTATCCTTTGGCTTAAGCGTTTATTATACAAAGTCGGATTCCTCTGCGGCATTTTATTTTGCTCATTTACGCGCATGGGAATTTCTGATGGGAAGCCTGCTGACGGTAAGCATCCTGCCTTCCAATTCCAGCGCCAGGCTTCACAACGCGCTCATGCTTATTGGCATTGCGATAATCATGACAAGCGTTTTCCTATATACACACAGAACTTCATTCCCTGGAATGAGTGCTCTGCTTCCCACTGTAGGCGCGGCGTTAATCATTTACAGCGGCACGGGAGGAGATTTGCTGACGGGCAATATCTTGAGAACACCCGTCCTTGTATTTATTGGGAAAATTTCATATTCATTGTATCTTTGGCATTGGCCCATCATTGTATTTGGCAAATCCTACCTAATAACGCCTCCCACAGTCATGGATAAGGTCGGCTGGGCGGCCGCTTCATTTTTAATTGCAACATTATCATGGAAGTTCATCGAGAATCCCTTCCGCTCCAATTCATATTTTTCGCGCCCGAAGATTTTCATATTTGCTGGAAGCGCAATGGCGATTACATTAGCGGCAAGCGCAATCATTTATTTCAAAGACGGCTTACCACAACGGTTTCATGGTAGCCCGCAATTAACGACAAATCTTGGCGTCAGCGTGGAATGGGAAAACAGACCGCAATGCGAAACCAGCACAAACTGGACTCCCAATACATTAATGGCAAAAATAAACTTATGCCCTTTAGAAATCTCAACCGAACCGTCCTTCATCGTATGGGGCGACTCGCACGCCATGGCGCTTGCCCCAGCCATAAACTCCTCTGCACAGAGGTTGGGAAAAGCAGGATATCTGACGATGTTGCACGGTTGTATGCCGCTCATTGGCGTAGACACACCAGGCATCCGCGGCTGTTTTGAACACAATAACAGTGTGCTGGAGTATGTTCAAAAAAGCCCAGAAATAAAAACGGTTATTCTTGCAGGGCGGTGGGCGCTAGCCATGCGCGACACACACGAAGCGGAACAGAACGGGAACCTTATGCTCAGAGATGTGACAAAAAATTATGCGACGATCAACGGAAACGACACAGTCTTTGAATCAGGGCTAACGCGAACCGTAAAGAGATTGCTTGATATAGATCGCAAAGTTATTCTCGTTATGCAAGCGCCCGAGATCGGATACAATGCCCCAGCATCTTATTTCGTCGCAGTTCGCACAGGACGAGACATCAACTCATTTGCGCCGACTTATGCCGAACACGTCAAAAAAAGCCGCTCTGTTTTCGACTTATTCAATTCACTGAAAGATGATGAGCGCGTACAAATTATCAGCCTACCAGATATGCTATGCGATTCGGAAATTTGTCCGGTCATTATGGAAGGGCAACTACTATACACAGACGATAATCACCTATCATTTTTTGGCTCCCAGTACATATCAAGCATTTTTGATCCGGTATTCAATGGCACGCCATCTGCGCAGTTAAAATGAAAAATATTAGAACGGAAGGTAATAGACGGTATTCGCCCCTCGCAGGAATCTTTTCCACTACCGAGCTCGCATTTTATCTTACAGCCGCGCCCAAGTCCAACAGTATGGCTACAGATTTCAGGCTAAAAAAAAACAGAATAAAACGGAAGATCAAATAGCATGGATGAAATTCGCCCCTGGCTTTACATTGGCAAATACAGAGATACGCTCGACAAAAATCACCTTGACTTCAAATCCATTCAGGCAATGTTGCAACTTGCTGACCGGGTTGAGCAGAAGGGGATCAACTCTCTTTTCCTGCCTGTTGAAGACATAGGACCAACTTCACCTGTCCTGATCAAACAAGGTGTTGATTTTATTCTGGAGGAAAAGGGAAAAGGTCATAAGGTTTTGGTAGCCTGTGGGGCGGGAATCAACCGATCAACGGCTTTTTGCATGGCTGCACTCAAAGAAACGGAAGGGCTAAGTTTGCTGGATGCTTTCAAGGAAATAA
>DYOU01000105.1 GCA_020720365.1 Candidatus Elulimicrobium sp. | reverse complement strand
TGGTTAAAGAAAATAAATTTATACAAAGCATGAGCGGCAAAGGTAATTGTTATGATAATGCCGTCATGGAATCGTTCTTTAAGACACTAAAAATAGAGGAGGTTTATTGGCAGCAATATTTAACCAGGGAGGGGTTCTGGACAAATTTGTCCCTCCGTTTCCAACAAGCCTTCGTTCGGCAGTCTTTTGCGGATATATTTAATAAATAAATGTTTCTAAATCTTTTTGAATATTTCCCTTTCTTTACCTTTTAGGTTGGTTCTAAAAACCCTACAAAATATATTGATTTTTAATTGAATAAACTTTATTTAAGAATTAAAATTTAATAAATATCATTAATTCATTTATAAATAAAAAATTTCAAAAGGTAATGTCTTTTAACTCCTTTCTTCTTTAAAAAGCCATGATCAACCGTCTGTTATATATATTCATTATATTATTAATAGCCGGTTGCATGGTTTTCTCTTCTTTGGCTTATGCCTATCCAGATGGAGAGGGCAACGATATCATCCCATTCAATGTTGGTATTGGTTCTTTTTCACCCCGCGGAGAACTTGATGTTGACGGCACGATCTATGGTCGTGCCATGATGTTATCATCTGGCAACACGGTTACAGAGATCGTTACAGCGATCAGCGCGCCGACCAACCTTCAAATCCCTACTGCCGTTGCTGTCAGCTCCTACGTGGAAACTCAAATAGCCAACAATGCCATGATGATAACGGAGGGAGATACAACCGTCAGAGTGTTCGATACCGGTGCGAACGGTAGAGTTATATTCTCAGTGAATGGTTCGTCGTCAGTCGTGATCGATCAGAACGGGAACCTGGGGATCGGCACCTCTTCTCCGGTGTACAATTTGGATATTGTGAATAGTGAGGATCCGGCATTTATCAGAATGCAGGGGCCTACCGGAAGTTCTTCAGGATTTCAATTGGGTTTTGGTGGGTCAGAAAATTGGCAGTTCAAGACACAGGGCAGTGCTGATTTTATTATGCGTAGATTTGGTGTGGCAGATGTGATGACGCTTTATGGAACCAATGCCGTGGCGAACAGTTTTAATATTAATGCAGGGAATATTGGTTTAGGGACAACAGAGCCAGTGGCAAGGTTGCATGTTGGAGTGGGAGGGCCTTCTGGCACGGCCGATCTTTCTTCCAATTCTGCGCTCATCAAAGGCAACCTTGAAGTTGACGGCAAGATCTACGGGAACGGGTCGGTGATCACAGGTTTGGACGCTTCACAGATCTATTACAGTGCGACATTCCCCACGGTCAGGGATGCGCTCGTTAAGTTGTTGCAGAGCAATTCGATGTCTATTACGAGTTTTAGCACCACGACGCAGACGTATGAGGTTAATAGTTCAGCCAGTAACCTGGAGTTTACTTTTTATGTAGCAACTCCTGATGATACTGAAAATCCTGCCTATATCCGTATAACTCTTCCTAACGGGAATGGTACGGTGGACATCGATCCGAGTGTCCGTACTTATGAAGCGGCGAATAACAGGTATGTGTATAGATATACAGATCCGAACACCTATACGAGCAATACCGCGAACGCTTCGTATAGCTGGATCCTGGTCGTCAATGATGGCATCAAAGATTCAACGGCGTACGCTTATATCTACTTTCGCAACATGCAGTATTACGGTGTTAATGTCAGCCCTGAGGCCGCGACCGTGGAAGCCCAGCTTAATGCCGGAAGTTTCTCCCGTCAATTGGGTACAGCCAGAGCCCTTTATGTGACGCTTTTGCCCAACAACCAGTATCTTTATGTGGCTTTTCCAACGTCCTGGGGTTTTTCAAAAGTCAGCATCGCTGGCTTTGACGAATCAGGGGTGCGTACGACAATATCCCACACCAATCTTTCAGGACACACGGAGAATTATTATATTTGGCGCAGTACGAATTTATTGACAGATACGGTTAATGGCTACAGTTTGCAGGTTAAATGATGCCGGGAATCAGGATATAATGCTTAAGTTGACAAGATACATAATTCTGGCCTTGATGCTGTTGACCTTTGGGACGGGTGTCTCCCGGGCGGACAGAACCGGTGTCATTGTTGCGGCTGGCGTTACCGTAGGTAACGAAGCCAACACCTTTGCCGTTACCTATGCCGATGAGATCTATGGCGGCTACCATGTGAAGGCCACGCTTGCGGATTGCCAGGCCATTTCGATCAGTCGCCGTGAGACGGGCATGCTCTGTTATGCCTCTACAGAAAAAAGGGTTTACCGTCTGGTAGACAGTGCTGCCAGTACGTGGGAAGACACTATGGTTTCGACGAACGGGTTGAATGTCGGTATCGGAACTTCAGACCCTTTCGCCAAGCTCGAGGTTGATGGGGGGATCTATATTCCAGGGCGAATTGCGAACGGTAATATCGGCATTGGCTCTGTGAACCCGCGCGGGCGGATTGATGTGGACGGGGCGATTTATAGTCAGGCGATGATGCTGTCGTCAGGCAATACCGTGAATGCGATCGTGATGGAGATCAGTTCGCCAACAGATTTACAGATCCCCACCGCCGCGGCGGTAAGCACATATGTTATAAATCAGATTTCCGCCG
>DYOU01000104.1 GCA_020720365.1 Candidatus Elulimicrobium sp. | reverse complement strand
AATTTAAGACTATTCCCAACGGGTTGTTCACCTCGTGGGCGACTCCGGCAGCCAATTCCGCAACCGAAGCGATCTTCTCCGTACGTATAAAATAATCGTTGAGGTTATTCTGCTGGGTTCGGTCTTCCATGATGAAAATCGTGCCGATGAATTTAAAATCATCATTGCGGAAGGGTATGCTTTTGAGCGAGAGTGTACGGTTGCCCGATATGGCGAGGTGGTCCCAATTTCCGGAAGTCTTCGATTCAATGCATTCCAGAATTCCTTCTTGTTCCCTCCATTCTTGGGATTTTATCCAATCGATCAACGAGAGCTGCTGATAATCGGCATTTCCGATCACCAGACGTGCCGCTCGATTGGAGGCGGTTATTCGATGATCCGTATCCATGATGAGCAATCCGACAGGCAGATTATCCATGATCGATTCATAGAACTGTTTGAGGAGAAAAAGGTTTTGATTGTCCTCTTCGAGATCCTGCCGGGTGCGAACGAAGGTATACGTCATCTTGATCAGCTTGATCTTGTCCAGATCCCGTATATCCTCCGTACCGCATCTGGACCCGCTTTTCATGATGGTCACCCGATCGGTCAGACGGAATATTTCATCGAGATTATGGGTGATATAGATAACGCTTTTTCCGGATGCCTTGAAATCCTGGATGATGGTGTATACCGTCTCCATTTCTTCCGGAGTGAGTTTGCTCGATATTTCATCAAAAATAAGAATTTCGGGATTGGTCGAGAGCGCTTTTGCCAATTCCACTATATGCTTGTTCTTTTCCGAGAGCTTGGCCAGTGGAATTTTAACGTCGAATGAAGTGCCGAGCCGGGCTAGAATTCGTACGGCAGCCTTCTCCATTTCCTTCCTTTTGACGAAACCCCAGGCACCGAGAATAGGATGACCTGAAAATATATTCTCAATGGCATTCAGCGAAGGGATGATGGTCAGGTTTTGAAAAATGATGGAAATCCCGAGCTGTTTGGCGTTCAAGGGAGTCAATTTCTCTATTCGCTTGTTTTTAAACAACAAGGTTCCTTGTGACTTTTGAACGGTGCCGCAGAGAAAGTTGACCAAGGAAGATTTCCCCGCACGATGTTCGCCGACGAGCCCATGAATCTCGCCCGGAAACAGGTTGAAGTCGACGCCTTTCAACGCATGGACATCGTCGTAGAAAACGTGGATGTCCTTCATCTCGATAAGGGATTTTCGGGGGGCGGGCATCAGTAGATGCCTAATTTTTTCATTCGGTTGTACAGCGTCCTTCGGTCGATGTTGAGCAAGGTCGCTGCCTCCTTTCTGACGCCTCGGGATTGTTCAAGCGCCGACAGTATCTGCCGGCGATTCATTTCTTCCATCTCCGCCCCCGATGATATTGATCCGACGGCAAGCGTGTTGCGGAAAGGCAGATGGGTCGGGACTATTTCGTCTCCCTCGCAGAAGAGCGTACAGCGTTCAACACAATTTTTAAGCTCACGAATGTTTCCCGGCCAGGAATGCTGCTCCATGAGGATGCGTGTCTGCGGGGAAAATCGCTTAATCTGCTTTCTATATATATTATTGAAGATATTAAGAAAATGCTCCGACAGCAACGAAATATCGCCGGTTCTGGATTTGAGTGAAGGAAGATAACAGTTAACGACCGATAACCGATAGTAGAGGTCTTCCCTGAATTTTCCTTCTGTGATCAATCTAGCGAGATCCCGGTTAGTCGCTGCCACTATCCTGATATCCACCCTGATCAGCTGATTGCCCCCGACCCGGTAGAATTCATGATCCTGCAAAACTCGGAGTACCTTCGACTGTGTGGAGAATGTCATATCTCCGATTTCATCCAGAAAAACAGTCCCGTTGTTGGCTGCCTCGAATTTGCCGATGCGCATGGTCTCCGCTCCGGTATAAGCACCCTTTTCGACACCGAACAACTCGCTTTCAAGAAGGGTCTCCGGAAGGGCGGCGCAGTTGACCTTGATGCAGGGTTTACCCTTCCTGGGGCTGTTGAAGTGCAGGAGATCCGCGATCAGCTCCTTTCCCGTTCCGCTTTCGCCTGTGATTAGGACAGTGGCGTTCGAGTCAGCGATTTTGGTCATCTCCTGCAGGATCTGCCGCATTTCCGGGCAACCGGTGATGATTTTATCCTCCAAGGCACAGGATTCCGCGTCAGTCCAGCTATGGCTCCGGTCAATCCGAATAATCTCCTGCAGGAGCGTCTCCGGCTGGATCGGCTTGGAAAAAAAATTATCGGCTCCCAATTTCATCGCCGTTACCGCATTGGGGATGCTGGGGTATCCGGTAAGCATTATGAAAGCTATTTGGGGGTGTTTTTTATGGATTTCTTCAAGAAGGGTGATACCGCCATAACCGGGCATATAAATATCACAAATCAATAAATGAAATTCTTCTTTTGAAAGCCGCTGTTCGACCTTCAAAGGAAATTCCTCGTATGCCACAAAGTAACCTTCGCTTTCAATAAGAGCCTTCAGCGAAAGACCAAATTCTTTTTCATCGTCGATAATTAATATCTTTAAGGGATTTCGTTCCACGTCGCTCCTTCCTTCACGCACCCATCAGCATTAGGGTT
>DYOU01000036.1 GCA_020720365.1 Candidatus Elulimicrobium sp. | reverse complement strand
GTTTCGACACAACGAGTTACATAAAAACTTTCACCCTTAATACGAAAGACCTGAAATATCTGAAACTGCTCTGAAACTGCTCTTAACAAATTGATTCTCGAAAACACGATGGTAAGGCTGGGGAGGAATGAATGCGGTAAGTGTTTGAAGCCTTTGATCGTAGAAAAGGCTGAACAGCAGCGCTATTGAGAGCCTTTTCTATTTCCACCTGTGGTTAGATGGAGTAAAAATGACGGAATTCTTGTCCTATCGGCCGATCAAGCAACGATTTATCAGCTGAGTGGAACATGACCCATCAGTGTCCGGACAAATTTCGGAAGCTCTGTCCCAAAGAACATCGGCTCTTGTGTCACTGGATGGGCGAAAGCAATCGATCGTGAATGAAGGGCCAGACGCGAGAACCCAGGATCAGCTCCTCCGTACTTGGCATCCCCAACAACCGGATGCCCTTCATCCGCCAGATGAACACGGATCTGATTCTTGCGGCCGGTCAAAAGGTCGATCTCAAGTAAACTATACCGATTCGTTACTCCGACAACTGAATACGCTGTATGCGACAATTTCCCTTCAGAAACAGCTGAAGTCGAATGCATCACGTAGTCTTCATCTTCCACCAGGTAACTGGAGATCACTCCCGTTGCCGCAGGCATCCGTCCGTGAACAACAGCAATGTACGTCTTCTTGATATTCTTCCAATTATCTTTGAGCAGCTGCTGTACACGCTCACTCTTGGCAAAGATTAAAAGCCCAGATGTTGCCTGATCAAGGCGATGAACAACAAAAACACATTTTCTCGACTTTGAGTTTCCTTTACGAACAAACTGATTCAACAAATGATGAACCGTATTCTCTCGCTCCCACAAGGCTCCCACCGTTAAAAGGCCTGCTGCTTTCTCGCCAATAATGATGTGGCTATCTTCATAAACTACCTCGAACCCCTTTGGCTGATACCGCTTAGGGATCTTTGTTCTGATTGTCATGAATTAACCAGTAAGCCCGTTAAAAAGCTCAGTTGAAAGATATCGTTCACCTGAATCCGGTAACATGACCACAATCGTTTTTCCTGCAAATTCATCTTTGGCTGCCAGCCTCAAAGCGGCCGCGGCTGCCGCTCCACAGGAAATACCACACAAGATGCCCTCATCGCGCGCCAGCCTTCGGGCAACAGCAAATGCTTCCGCACTGTCCACCTGCTCCACACGATCGATCAAAGACAAATCAAGTGTGTCCGGAATAAACCCTGCGCCAATCCCCTGGATCTTGTGCGGCCCCGGTTTCAACTCCTGGCCTGCCCGCTTTTGTGAAATAACCGGGCTTTCTTTTGGTTCAACCGCAACAGAAATGATCTGTTTTCCTTTATTATTCTTGATATAACGCGATACTCCGGAGATCGTGCCACCGGTACCTACGCCCGCAACAAATACATCGATCGTTCCATTCGTATCTTCCCAGATCTCAGGCCCTGTCGTCTTCTCATGGATCGCTGGATTCGCCGGATTTTTGAACTGCTGGGGCATAAAATATTTCGACGGGCTCGCCGCCACCAGCTCCTCAGCACGGCGGATAGCCCCTCGCATACCCTCAACACCCGGAGTAAGGATCAATTTTGCGCCAAAAGCGGCCAATACCTGACGACGCTCCCTGCTCATGGTCTCAGGCATCACCAATGTCAACGGATATCCCCAAGCGGCACAAATAAAAGCCAGCGCAATCCCTGTATTACCCGATGTTGGTTCAATGATCTCGATATTCGGACTGAGAACCCCACGCTCCTCGGCATCAAGCAGCATCGCTGCCCCAATACGGCATTTCACCGAATATCCAGGATTTCGACCTTCGATCTTGACCAAAACTTTGGCTTTCAATCCCTTGGTCATTCTGTTCAACCGAACCAATGGCGTTTTTCCGACACACTCGACATTATCTTTATATATACGCCCCATAAACCCTCCGTAAAAGTTTACTGTCAATATAAACTTGTCCCGGCGAAGCATTATTCAATTCAATAATACATTTGAATACCAACAATCACACTTAAAAGTTAACTTTAATCTTTCACAATTAAAGGCTTATTCTTTAAGGTCCAATAAAAACTTAATATCATCCCAACCAAGCTTTTTAGACATACTATCCTCTGAAAGGACTAAAGCATTCATCAGAAACTTCTTGCGGCCCTGCAATTCAAGGATCTTCTCCTCGATCGTGCCACGGGCAATCAAGTGATACGCCAGAACAGCCTTATTCTGACCAATACGGTGAGCCCGATCAATGGCCTGCTGTTCAACCGCCGGATTCCACCACGGCTCATACAAGATGACGGTATCCGCCGACGTCAAATTAAGCCCAAGCCCTCCCACTTTAAGGCTTAACAGAAATACTTTCACCGATGCGTCTGTATTAAAACGCTCTACCGGCTTCTGCCGGTCTTTAGTCCTCCCATCCATATATTCGAACGGGATCTTCTCTCGCATTAAATGATCCCGAAGAATACCCAACATCTCTACGAACTGACTAAAGATCAACACCCGGTGCCCCGATGATACTGCCTCCTGAAGCATTTCTTTCAAAAGGTCTGTCTTGGCCGATACCCCGATCCGATGCTTAAGCCGCACCCCTGCCAACTCCGGATGGCAGCAGATCTGCCGCAGGCGAAGGATCAATGTAAGGATAAACATTCGGCTGCGCTCAAACCCCTTCGTCCGATACGCCTCCACTACTTGAGCGCGCGCTTTATCCGCCATGGCCGAATAGATCTTTGCCTGTGCCGGTTCCAGCTCACAAAAAGATGTCTGCTCGATCTTGTCCGGCAGCTCCTTGATCACATCACGCTTGATCCGCCTCAACACAAACGGAGCGATCCGCCTGGAAAGCTCTCCCAGTTTCTCATGGTCCTGATCCTGGGTGATCGGCATTTCATAGATCGTACGGAACCGCTCATAATTCCCCAGAAAAGCCGGCATCAAAAAATCAAAGATCGACCAAATATCCGCAATGCTATTCTCTAAAGGCGTACCCGTCAATGCCAACCGGTGACTGGCGTTAAGCTGTTTGGTCACACGCGCACTGATCGTATGGCGATTCTTTATGTTTTGTGCCTCATCAAGGATCAAATAATGAAACTGCCGTGGCTGATACTGATCAATATCCCGCCTCAAAAGAGCATAAGACGTAATCACAACCGAAGCTCCAGAAATCTCAGCAATACGCGTACGCCTTTCTTTTCCGCTGATCACCAGAGGCTTAAGCTCCGGCAGAAACTTCCGGACCTCCGCCTCCCAATTCCACACCAGTGTTGTCGGGCAAACCACCAAGGAAGGCAAGCGGCAGCCTGCCTCAATATCACGCTGGATCATCGCCAGTGCCTGAATGGTTTTTCCAAGCCCCATCTCATCAGCCAGGATCCCTCCGAACCGAAACTTTTTCAGAAAAGCCAGCCAACTGACACCGTACGACTGATAGTCACGTAAAATACTTGCCAATGATGCCGGCAACTGAACTGTTTCAATCTCCTTGAACCCTTTTAACTCCTCATATAAACTCTGCGTCTCAAGGTCTGCTTCAATAGTCACACCGGCAGCCCTCAATTCATCCATAACAAAAGGAATATGTGCCAGCATCAACTTCCCCTTACACTCCCTGTCATCCAGCAATCGGGCAACATGATCAAAAGCTTCCGCATTAATTTTAACGAACTCTCCTGTTTTTAATTGAAGAAACTTCTTGCCCGAAACCAGATGGTCACGAATGATCTTTTCCGGAATATCGACAGACTGCCCCCCCTTGCTGAAACGAATATCATAAGCGAACCAATCAATACCACTGCCAGAAACGCGTACGAACGGGCGGATCTCCTCTCCTTCCTGAAAAAGCAACTTTGCTTTATCCGACAGGAAAACCTCACCTTCCTCCATTAACCGCTGGACATGTTCCGATAAAAAGTCAAAGATATCATCTGGTGAGCTAATAAAGAACAGCCCATAACGTCCATCAAAAGCGCATTTACATTGCTGTATCAGGCTTTGAACCAATGCATCTTCCCGAGAGATATCCCGCCGCAGAAGCACCTGTGCCCCTTCTATTGTACGTTCAAGAAAGAGCTCCTGTCCGCGGCCAGCATAGCCAAGCTCCCCCTGTCCATACACAAAGAAAACGGCGACCGTCAACGAGCCCCGTTCAACATCGACTTTATACCGCGGTTTCAACAGGGCGTTCTCGACACGAAATTCATGCGCTTTTATATCATCAACAATAACCGCCGCAAATGGCTTGAGTTTCGGTAATATTCCCACCAGGAAAAATTGCCGCTCTTCCTTCTCCAGGACCTGCTCATTATTCAAGAAATGCGTTAAAAAACGATAATCGATCCCCTGATGAAGCGCCCTGAATTCCAAAGAGTCTCTGTTTAAAAGCCATAAACGGCTCCCAGGGAAAATGTCATTGATCTGCCAACGATGTCCAGAATGGACCGGATCGGACAAAGAGGCCGTAACACCGATCTTGTTCTTTTGTATTGAGCGAATACTGACGCTTAAGCCTACGGAAGGCTCCTGAACAAGGGTAAACTGCCGACGCCCTTTAACCTCAACAATATCTATATTTGCTCCAAGACTGATATGATCCAAAAGAATACTTACCTGAAACGGCAGCAGCCTCCAGGCCACAGGCTTGTTATTCTGAACAGGTCCTATAAACCCGTTGATCATATGCAATAAATGTAATTGCCCCTGGGAGAAAGCCGAAACCGGCGGAAAAGAATCTTTTGCCTCATTCCGAAATGCCGTCAGAAATCGGTTGATATCCACAAGCTTCTGTCGCCGCCCCTGATAATCGACGGTCATGATCAAAGGTATCCCTTTCCCCATGCTTGACTGAAGACCTTTCAGTGTCAATCCAAGTTCAAGTCGAGGAGCATCATACTCGGAAATCAGGAAGTTTTTACGCGCTGAATCTGCGAGAACCGGAGCCCCTTCTTCCTCATCAGCCTCTTCTTCCTCTGAAATGCCAGTCTCTCCATGATCGATCAAATATAAAAGTACCGCAACCCCATGCTTACACAAGCCGCCCCATTCACTGGGGCATGTGCAACGGACGACCGGAATGCCTCGCCGGAAAGTTATTGTAACCTTATACGGCCGCTGACGGGATCCCTGTACGTCAGCACTTGCCAACGGGCCATCCCAAGCTACTGAACGCACCAATCCTGCGCGGTAATACTCCTCACCTCGCAGGAAGATCGTATCCCCTGCCATCTTTCGCACACTTTTATATGTCAACACTTTTATACCCACGATCGGTCAATAAATAAAACAAAGGAACACGTTCACTCCACATATCCCTTATCCCCTGATATCCGCCATGCTTCTTATTCATCCTTTAACGGCGAGAAATGTAACTTCCGATCACTCCCATAAACGCCGGACCAAACCACTTCAATTTCTGCTCTCCTACACCTTTGACAGCCAGGAAATCTTCATCGGTTTGAGGAAGGGAAACAAGCATCTCTCGCAATGAAACATCTGAGAAAATAACAAAAGGAGGAACGCCTCGCGAGTCTGCTAATTGTTTACGTAACACGCGTAACTCCTCAAAAAGCCGTTGATCCCACAAAGCCTCTCCCTCCCTCAGGCTTGCCCTGTGGCTTGTTGACAAACCTGCCTGATCATCCACCACAAGCTTCGCGGCTGTCCGTAATTGAGGTAACATCAACTCGGCGTGACCATTCAGAAAGTTATTCCCTTCCGCCGTCAACTCCAGTACAGGATACTCCCCCTGCGCCCTGGAAAGAAAACCTTTTTCCATCAATGATCCAATGATCTCTTTCAACTGAAGGGCATCAAAGCCTCTTCCCTGACCATGCGATGGCAAAGCATCATGGCCAAACCGGCAGATCCGTTCATTAGTGGACCCGCGTAAAATATCTACAATATATTGCACACCAAACCGGCTGCCCGTTGAACGCACGGACTCCAAAACTTCACGGCCGATCACAGTGGCATCGAAGGTTTCTTTAGGACGGACACAACGGTCGCACGAAGCACAATTATCTTT
The DNA here is from genome assembly GCA_020720365.1 of Candidatus Elulimicrobium sp. GTDB lineage: Bacteria > Omnitrophota > Gorgyraeia > Zapsychrales > Fredricksoniimonadaceae. The sequence continues at coordinate 9,565 of DYOU01000036.1, read as the reverse complement.
TTCACATTTCTCACCAAAATACTGCAACAAAAACTTTCTCCGGCAAATATTCCCCCCGCAAAAAGCAATCATTGTTTCCAGCTTGTCTCTGGCCCGTTTACGCTCAGCCTCATCTGCGATCTGGTCAATAAAATATTCCTGCTTGAATTTATCCGCATAAGAATAAAACAGCATACATATCGAAGGCAAGCCGTCACGCCCCGCGCGTCCCGTCTCCTGGTAATACCCCTCAACTGAACGCGGCAGCGCATAATGCACGACAAGGCGGATATCAGGTTTATCAATCCCCATACCAAAAGCGATCGTCGCAGTAATGATCGGCGTTTCATCCCGGATAAAACGCTCCTGAACATCATGCCGCTCTTTCGTATTCAGGCCCGCATGATATGCCTCCGTCTTAAAACCTTTCTGACACAGATCCTCCGCCAGAGTCTCGGTATCTTTACGGGAAAAACAATAAATGATAGCCGAACGATCCTTGCACTGTGGCGAATGAAGGACAGTAATAAGGTCTGAGAAAGCTTTGTCTTTAGGGCGGATATCATAATGAAGATTCGGGCGGTCAAAACTCGAAAGAAATATACGCGCATCCTTCAACCGCAAATGATCAATAATATCTTTTCTGACGCGAAGGGTCGCGGTTGCTGTTAACGCAATCACCCCTGCATCAGGAAACTCATCTCTCAGATCCTTCAGGTTCAAATAATCCGGCCGAAAGTCATGCCCCCATTGGGAGATACAATGGGCTTCATCAACAGCAATTCCGTTGATATTGATCCCTCGCAGGAATTCCATAAACCCTTCACTCGCCAGCCGCTCAGGAGCCAAATAAAGGATCTTTATATCCCCCCGCTGAAGCGACGCCTTGATATCCGCGATCCTGGAATTAGACAGAGTGCTATTAATTAATTCCGCAGCTATCCCATTCGCTTTCAAACCATCCACCTGATCTTTCATCAATGCAATTAACGGCGAAACCACCAGCATCACCCCTTCCCGAACAAGCGCCGGAAGCTGATAACACAGGGATTTTCCTCCTCCTGTCGGCATCAGGACAAGGGCATCGCGGTCCGTTAATACATGACGGACAATTTCTTCCTGTAAAGGAAGGAATCGATCAAACCCAAAATGAGTTTTAAGCAGCGACAATAACCGCACCCGCTGCTTATCATCCATGATCCACCCCTAGAGCTGGCGGATCATACGGTTTTACAGACGGCGAGAATCCATCGATCGCCTCCAAGGTAAGCTCAACTCCCGCTAAAGCCGTAAACGGCCGATCCTGACCGTTAAGCGGAACAATCACCAATCTTATAATACAAGAACCCCTAAACCCATAATACAGACGAAAGATCGATCCCGAAAAAAAGATCGGGTTCCTTAGAATTTGCTGCATGCGAGGAAGCAGCCTCTGAAAAAGATATTTTGTAAGCCCCTGCTCAGTAACAGAACGCCGTACGATCTCATCTGCCAGAAACTCTTCGCCCTGCCAGCCGCGGCGAAACTCATGATCGCTCTGAATGATCACCTTAATTTTCAACAGATCCGAGGGATTCACAGGAATATTCGCGATCAATTGCCCGATCAGATCTCCCAGGCGATTCCATGCCTGGGCAATGTTCGTAAACTCCCCGGAAAGCACACGATCCTCTTCGGCTTCCAGAACAGGAAACCACCCCATCCAAACAGAATTCACTTTATCCCAGATCTCCATCAACCCAGGATCAACCTGGACAGCTCGATGCATGATATGACTAACCTCGAGCCGCGCATCATAAGGGATTTCCTTGATGAACCGGGCTTCCAGCGACGACTTCATGTCCAAAGGATCCCGATGACCAACATAAAGCATTCGACCATCACTTTGTACGATCATCCCGCCATTACTGCCCGACGCCTGCATAGGAATCATAAGCCCATCCTCAATGATGACCTCCAACGGCTCGATCCCATTATCCATCGCGGAGGGAAGACTCAACAATACCGCATGATAGATCAACCGCTGAGGGAATTTCCCTGCATCCGTAAAACCAAACTCTTGTAATCGACTTTGAGGAACCATAAATAACTCTGCTTAAGCTTTCTGCTCTGACATATTTCCAAGATCTTTTTCTTCCATAAGAATTCCTCTATCCAATCCTTAATCTAAAACCAGGACGTTAACTTTCAGCTGAATTCATATGCTGATCAACATCCAAACCTGACCAATAAGGCTGGAACCCAAATGACTATCCCTATGATCAACGCAGTAATTGCGGCTATAAGGACTGCCGCTGCTGAAAGATCTTTTGCCCTGCCCGCTGAAACCGAATACTCCGGAGATACAATATCCACCACTACTTCAAGAACCGTATTAAACGCTTCCGCGATCCATACGAGAGCCACCGCAAGCATGATCAATAAGAACCGAACACCATCAATCCCCAACCAGGCGGATATTCCCAGCGCTATCAACGTAAACACCGCATGAACCCTGGCATTGTGTTCCGTCTTAAGGATATCTTTTAACCCGCGAAAAGCATGCCCAAAACTTTGAATACGTTCCCGCATAAACCCCATCATATTAATCATATCTGTATCCCCGAATTCTAACATGAATACACGCTATCATCATCGAACAATACTATTTCCTTTATTGGCAAAACAATATTATATGACAACACCTTGATTCTTTATTATAAAAATATATAATCATATAAGTTCATTCAACATACATCCTTTTCAAGGAGATCCCTATGCATTTCATCCCTGAACTAGAAAAACGCGGCAGATCCACCAGCGGTCAAACATTCCCACTCGTCCTCCTATTCATTCTGGTTCTGAGTTTGGCGGGCTTTTCTGTCTATCTTAATATTAAACAAGGTGAAACTGTTGAAACATTCACCAAAGAGATCAAAGACCAGGAAACAGAACTGCGTTATGCGAAAGATACCATCGAAAAATTAACTAACCAGATCAAAGCACAAAGAGATTCCTTTGATGATCAGCTCAGCACAATCTCCACATTGAAGAAAGAATTCAATGCCTTCAAAACGTCACTCTCAGAAATCCAGACAAGTGTGACCAGCAATATTTCTTCTATCAAAAGTGATATTGTTAAGAGCCAGAAAGAAGCTCTCGATGCCGCATCTGGCGTTGACGCCAAACTTACAAAAGTCATGGATGAGATCAAGAAAGTCAAAGAAATGACGACCGTTGCCGCCCCTGTCTCTGTCATTGATGTTAAACTTGAGCCGACGCCAGCCCAAACCAAGGTCGATCCCAAAAAAACCAAAGAATTAAAGAAATAACCGGATTGAACGATCACAAAAGGAAAATACTGACAGCCTCCTTCCGGTACTTTCCTTTTATTAAACCATTTTTTAACTTGCCTCTATTTCCCAGCCACAATTCGGACATCGCACCGTTTGCTGCCCTGCGGGTATTGCTTCATCCAGGCGGAACCATAAACTGCAATGAGGGCAATCCCGGCGATTCAGCGCAACATCCCCATCATCTGACATTGTATCCAACGGATCTCCCATAAACTCCCCCGCTTATTCTTCCCAGACAATATTGTCCGGTACGTTCATCTCCGGAGACTGACTTGAAGAAGAGCCGCCCTGAGTATCTTCTCTCTTGCGAGGCATAAAATGAATATTATTCGCTGTAATGCTGACACGGCTTTGAGTCTTTCCATCTTTCTCCCAACGATCCTGCCTTAATCGACCTTCAACGATAATCCCATGCCCTTTCTTCAAATATTTGGCACAATTATCGGCGATCACACCCCACACATCAATATCAAAATAAGAGACTTCCGTAACCTTCTCGCTATTCTTTGTATACACACGGTTATTGGCGATCGATAATTTACAAACAGACTTCCCTGACGGCATACTCTTTAATTCAGGATCCCTTGTCAGATTTCCCATGATATTTACACTATTTAAACTCATTTTCTGCCCTTTCACAAAACGCTGATTTATACGGCTTACCCTGAAATACCCCTTATTCTACCGACATCATTTAAACATGACTTGATCAAAGACTCTACTTTATATCTTTGAAAAAATGTTGCTGAAAACATTTTAAAACTTTTGACGGAGATGTTTCAACCGGAGTCAAAAATAATCCTTGGTCACGAAAAAATCCGCCTAACGATGAATAACTGAAAAACACCGATATCGGGACCGCCAACAAAAGAGGGATCACAATAACAGATACCCACCAGAATAAAGTTTTATTCACTAAATACGCCACAACCCCCCAAATGAATGCCCCCAACATTCCTGACCAATGAGCCCGAAACGCCTCTGCCAGTGACGTGCGTTTTAAATGCCGGGACTGACTCTTCCATGTTAATTTTTGGCCGATAAGATTCAAAAGGACATACCACGAATGAAACACCATCCGAAGCGGCGCCAAAAGAGTCGAAAAGACCGTTTCAAGGAACACACTAAAGGAAAGCCTCGCCAATCCCCCAAAACAAACGGCTTTCCCCGGAGATAGGGCGATCAGAAGGACGCTCAGGATCTTCGGGATAAAAAGAAATGCCGCTGTCACCCAAAGCAACCGAATGGACAACTCCCGGTATTGAACCGGCCAAAGAGGAAATAAGGTGCGTTCAGAAGAGAAATAAACAGGCGTATGAAAAAAATGCGCAACGGCATATACTGTCATCAGAATTAACAAAAGGAACCACAAAAAAGACGAAAAATAAAACAAATTACCGTTAAGAAAAAGAAACCGATGCCCCGCTGAAATGCCTTCCATGAACATAAGCCTCAGATGTTGAATGTTACCCTGACACCAGCGCCGGTCACGTTCCAACTCTTCAAGAAGATTAGGCGGTAACTCCTCATAACTCCCTTCCAATTCATAAGCCAACCACACCCCCCAGCCCGCCCGGCGCATTAACGCCGCTTCCACAAAATCATGGCTCAGAATCTCGCCGCCGAAGGGCGGCCCTCCGGAAAGGCGCGGCAAGGCGCAATATCTCATAAATGGAAGCATACGGACAATTGCATTATGCCCCCAAAATCCCGATTCATCCAGCTGCCAGAACCTCAGACCGGAAAAGAAGAGCGGCCCATACACATGACTTGCGAACTGCTGCAAACGCGCGCTCAGGCTTGTCTGATTCATCGCCATAGGAGCTGTCTGCAGAATCCCTATATCGTCACGCGTTTCCATCACATTGACCATACGAATCAGAAGATCGCCTTCCATCAGGCTGTCAGCGTCAAAAATGATCATGTACTTGTACTGGCTGCCCCATCGCCGGCAAAAATCACTCACATTCCCGCTTTTCTTATGAATGCGCAGTTTTCTCCGGCGATAAAATATCCGCCCAAACCCGTCAACATCCCGGCACAACTCCGCCCAAGCGGTTTCCTCCATTAATATATAATCACTTTGAACGGAATCACTCAGAATAAAAATATCAAACCGGTCTGACTGCCCTGTTCCCTTCAATGATTCATACGTAGCCCTCAAAGAAGAATATATCCTGGACATCTCTTCATGATACACCGGCATAATAAGAGCCACACGAGTCTTTGGATCGATAGGCAAGGCGCTCTTGGGTAAAGGAAGCTCATTATTCTTCTTCTGCAACGCAACCCAGAAACCAAAGATAACTGTCCAGAAATTGACCGATATCCAACCAAACAGAAAAACATAAATACAAATAATCGTAAAAGATAAAACAGATGCGCCGCCAGCACTCATAATGGTTGCAAATGTTGACCCAGCCATTAAAGTAGACAGAACAACAAGACTAAAGAAAAAGATCCGGCGGATTGTTAATATTCGACGATACCCCCCGTTACCATGAGATGCTCCAGCCGTTGTAAACGGCCGATGAACCATTGACGCTCGACACAAAGGGGGCTGCTTACGGCTGCTGATCATGGAAGGTAAGTGTAACTCCATATTTCACTTACTGCACGCGCCCCATCCTTTAAGAACGCGCGAAATTCAATGGCCGGCTTCTGACTGGGTAAGACTCCTTCCCCAAATTCCAACTTATCCAATTGCAAATGAAGCACCAGCCTCCACCCGCCAGTCACCACATTCCTAATAAGCTGAGAACCTGTTATCCTGCCGCCTTTACTGATCCAAACATCCGGCTCAAGAATCTTATTCGCCAGAACAGTCTTAAACTCCTCCCCGGCAAAATCAATCATAAACATCGCCCCATCAGATTTCCTAACGATTCGGGTCGCTTCTACAAAACTCTGCGGTAACTTCCGATGACGCGCGGAATGCCAGGAAAGTGTATATGCATACTGTACCGAATCGCCTGGCTCAAAAGACCTTTCCGGAACCCAATATGAAACAATATTATCATTGTACTCACTCTCTGTAGGCAACTGCACTAATTCCAAATGCCCTTTACCCCAGTCACCTTGTGGCGAGATCCACAAGCTCGGACGACGGTCATACCGCGCTTCCAGGTCCTGATAATGATCAAAATCAATATCCCGCTGCATCAGGCCGAAACCAACAGGCTGACCACCGCCGAAAGCATTGATCAACAACCTGACAGGATCTATCAAAGGATGCCATATCCATTCCCCCGATTGAGACGCGATCAGCAGCCCATCCGAATCATGGACTTCAGGACGAAAATCATCATCCCGCCAAAAGTTCTGATTCTCTCCGTAGAAAAACATTGATGTCAAAGGCGCAATCCCCAACTTACGGACATGCTGGCGGATAAAAAGCGTGCTTTTTACCTTCATTAACGTCTCTTCTCCGGGAACCACCACAAACTCATACGCCCCGGTCAAACTATGGCTATCAAGAAGCGCATAGAGCGTAATTGACTTTGCCCCCGGTGCAGGATGTACGATCCAAAACTCACGAAAGAGAGGAAATTCCTCCCCGTCATTCTCCGCTGTATTAACCGCCAAACCCCTGGCAGACAAACCATAAGAAAGACCTTTCCCCAAAGCCCGAAAATAACTGGCGCCCAGGAATGCCACAAGCTCATCCGCATATTTTGATGAATTCAATGGATAATGCACCCTAAGCCCGGCAAAACCATAATCATTCGACAAATGCCCTTTCAATTCATTGCTGGCATAATCAAAATGATCAGAAGAAAAAGGGACCGAATGAGTCCCATCACGATCGATCGAATGAACAATAATAGGATTCTGATATAAAAACCCTGGATGGAAGAATTGAACACTGAAAAGCTGATCAACCCAAAGGCTGCGGCCTGGCTTAAAGCGGATATCTCGCCATTGATCATAACCGATCTTTTTGAAAACCTCAGGTAGATCTTTACCTGGAGCCTGAAAAGACGCCTTCGACAACGCTTTGGCCTTGGCTACCACATCCTGAAACTTCACACGAGGAACTTTAGCGTCTTGACTGGCAGCAAGAACTTCCGATGCCCCTGTAAAACACAAGCAAGCAACCAATCCAAAGACTAGGAAATAACGAAGTACCAGTTGATGCCGTTCGATTATTTTATTCATGAAGAAGGGTATGCATTTTAAACAAAGACAGTTAAGAATATTTGGATGAATATACTATAAATACGCTTAAAATGCACTATTTATTAAAAAGCACAAGCCCTGCGCCACGCTACCACATCTTCTTAATAAAAGCAGCACGGCCAGATCCTTCTTTATAATCATTATAATGGCCTGATTGTTTAAGATAATACTTCTGATGATATTCTTCGGCAGGATAAAACTCGTCCGCTGGAAGCGCTCTTGTGACAATAGGGCGTTTAAACTTTTCCGACGCAGCTAAAGTGCGAATAGCTTCTTCTGCCTGTTTCTTCTGATCATCATCTCGATAAAAGATCGCCGTACGGTATTGACTGCCGCGGTCCGCAAACTGACCGCCGTCATCCGTAGGATCCATCGAACGCCAAAATACATTGATCAAAAGCTCGTAAGAAACAAGGACTGGGTCATAAACAACCTCGATCGCCTCTACATGTCCCGTCAGGCCGGAAGATACCGCTTCATACGTAGGATTAGGCACTTGACCCCCTGTATAACCTACCCTGGTCGATACAACGCCTTTTGTATGATCAAAACTGGGCTGCAGGCACCAAAAACAACCGCCGGCAAAAATAGCGGTGCTGGAACCTTCAGGCAAATGATCCCCAGCAAAAGAATGGCTCATAAAAATCCCCATAAACATTAGTCCCAGAAAATATCTCATCCGACGCCTCATTTGAAAAGATGCTGATAATTTCCATACCCCTGCTTCTCAAGATCTTCTCGCGCAATAAATCTTAATGCAGCCGAATTAATGCAATAACGCTTTCCCGTCGGTCCAGGGCCATCATCAAACACATGCCCCAAATGTGCCGTTCCTTCAGCATTTTGAACCTCAACTCGAACCATCCCGTGATCCATGTCCCTCTTTTCACTCACAACCGCCGGCTCCACCGGGCTATTAAAACTCGGCCACCCTGTCCCCGAATCAAACTTGTCGGTTGAACTAAAAAGCACCTTACCCGTAACGACATCAACATAAATCCCTTCACGGTGATTATCCCAATAGGCGTTGTGAAAAGGCATCTCGGTTCCCTTCTCCTGTGTAACCTGATACTGCAAAGGAGTCAAACTTGCTTTCAGATCACATATCATATTCTTGTTATTTTTCATTGAAGGTTCCTCCATGGCAAAAGAAAGGACACACAAAGTGAAACTAAAAACAAAAGAAGAAATTAATACAAACACATTCAAACCTTGCATAGATACTCCCCCCTCTCAGAAAACAACTCACTTGCTTCCTTAAGTCGGATCAATGGGGCCAACCTTACAAATTGAACACTTTACGCTCGTTTACCCAGCTCTTCAAGCGAATGGTTCATATGGTCCCTTTCATCCAGGCCTATACGGCGGATCAGATCACCCAGCGTTCTCTGACGGGGATAATATTGAAAATAAGCTGTATCGACAGGTTCCTGATCCCATGCCGGATTCTCTTTCGCCATCAGCATATACTGATGCTCCGCATGAGATTCAAATGCTGCATTCATAGCAAATGACCAGCAGGGGTTGATCCAGAAAATCAGTTTTGCCAGAAGATTATATTTAATCAGCAAAATCCTGGGGATCAAATAATGATGAAACCAGCTTAACTTAATCCCTTTCTGATGAACAATATCGGCCAAAAGCAAAAGATGCCACTGTTCATTATCCTGACCTTCCCTCCCCAAATCGATCAAATGAAGCAACTCATCTGTAACCTGAGGACACGGCTTATCGCAAACAGCATATAAACGCGAAAGAGCTTTATACGCGCCATTCTCCCACGCCCAATAAGGATACCGCGCCAGCATTTCCAGGACAATAAACTTCGGAAGGGTCCGCTCCTTTCCATACACCAGGTCAAAAACTACAAAGATCATCCGTAAAATGAAGTTAGCCGGTAACGATGGCGTCGCAAGCGTCTTCGCCTGCTCTTTTCTTAAATCCATCTCCTGCCCGATCGTATACTCATATTTAGCCATCGGTGACCCTCCCATTTAAATGGTCTATTAGAAACTTAACATATTATATACCAACATGTTTTATCTTTATATTATTTCAAGCAATATAAAATT
>DYOU01000103.1 GCA_020720365.1 Candidatus Elulimicrobium sp. | reverse complement strand
CGCTCCCACATTTTAAGAAGAAGCCCTTGTATCGTCGGCAAACGATACGGTGGAATTTCCATAACAAAATGCGCGGATTCACCTTTGAAAACAAATGTCTTCAGTATCCACGCTGATCCAAAAGCGATTAGAATACTCAAGACATACATGAGCATCATCATCCCGGCCCCTTGTTCCGCCGGAAAGAACGCAGCAATAAAAAGAGCAAAGATCGGAAGTTTGGCTCCGCAGATCATGAACGGCGTCACCATCATGGTAATCAGCCGGTCTCTCGGACTTTCCAATGTCCGCGTTGCCATGAGTCCTGGGACAGCACAGCCGTTGGTCGAAATCATGAGCGGCAAGAATGACTTGCCATGCAGACCGAACTTACTCATCACCTTGTCCATGACGAACGCGGCTCGCGCCATATAGCCGGAATCCTCAAAGAAAGCAATGGCAAGGAACATAAACAAGACCAGCGGAAAAAAGCCAAGAACGCCACCGACACCGCCAATGATCCCGTCGACCACCAGCGACTGAAAAAGCCCTTCAGGGATCGCAGACTGCGCGACTGTGCTCAACCACTCAAAAGCGCCCTCAAACCATCCGACAACAGGCTCCGAGAATGTGAATGTAAACTTAAAGATCGCGTACATGACCAAAGCAAAGATCGGCAGACCAAAAAGACGGCTCAAAACTACCTTATCGATCTTCTCTGACATGTTGACACGGGTCCTCGCCACCTCGGTCACAGCTTCAGCACAAATGCCGCTCACAAAACCATAACGGCGATCTGCTATCAAAACATCCGTTGTTTCTGAAAAATGAGCCGCCAGATGCGCCTGACTTTTCTTGACCTGTTCACTAATTACGCTCGCTTTGGGGGATTTTCCTATTCTTTCGACCAAAGAAACATCATTCTCCAGTAATTTGACCGCCGTCCAGCGCGCAGGATACTCGCCCGCGAATTTTTCATCGGACTTCAATAGAGATTCAATGACACACAACTCCTGCGTGATCTCGGGGCCATAATCAACAACGGCCCGCTTGGGCAGAAGCATGCGCCTTTCATATGTCTGCACAATAGCGGAAAGAAGATCCCTGATCCCTCCGTTCTTGTTCCCAACCGTAACGGCTACCGGAATATTCAAAAGACGCTCCAGCTTCTTGTAATCAATGGCATAGCCCTTCTCTTTGACAAGATCGCTCATATTCATGCTCAAAAGAAGCGGCACATTCAACTCAATCAGCTGTGTGGTGAGATAAAGATTGCGCTCCAGATTGGAGGCATCAACAATATGGACAAGAACGTCGGGTTTATCTTTCAGAATAAAATCACGGGCCACCCGCTCGTCATTCGAACCTGCCGAAAGGCTGTACGTCCCAGGAAGATCAACGAGCGTGATCTCGTAATCACCGACACTAACAGAGCCTTCTTTCTTCTCAACCGTCACGCCCGGATAGTTCCCCACATGCTGACGTGCGCCTGTTATGGCGTTAAAGATCGTGGACTTCCCGCAATTCGGGTTGCCAGCCAATGCCACCGTAAATTTCTTCTTGTCCATTTCAAGCCTCCCTTACCATTATCTTGTGTGCCAACCTTGACCCGATGGCAACGGTTGTTCGCTTAAGTGAGATCATGACCGGCCCGTGATTAGCATTATGAATAAGCCCAAACTTTTCACCGGGCAAAAGTCCCATATCCTGCAGTTTTCTAACCCCATCGCCCCTGACAGCCACGAAAACAACCTGTGCAGGGCTTATAACCTCAGATAAACATTTCAATGACTTCATATCTCCACCATAACAACTGCCGCTTCCTCTTTTCTCAAGGAAAGCGCATAGCCGCGCACCGTGATTTCTACAGGATCGCCCAAAGGGGCCACACGCTCAACTTTAACTGAACATCCCGGGATGATCCCCATGTCTAAAAGTCGTTTTTTTAGCGGACCCTCCCCGCCGACCTTGACAACCTTGGCTTTCTGTCCCGAAGAAACATCCCCCAGCTTTACAATCTTCATTATTCATGCCTCCTGTTAGATAAACCAAATTATGTTAGCCGTGACTAACTTAAAGTTCAAAAAAATATCCGCTCTATTTCTGCGGATGCTCACAATGGCACGTCAAACGCTTGCCTGTCTTCAGATAAATATCAAAATTCCTGATGATCTTCGGCTTATCATTACTTGCCGAAGTATCCAGAAACTTGAAAAATTTGACGAACCGAATAAAGGTGTCTTCACTAATAGCATGCTCGATCGAACAGGCTTCTTTATCGGCCAGATCAGGGCTAACCATCAGAAACTCGGTCAAAAACCTGTAAAGGACATTGTGTTTTTCCTGCACGGCAGAGGCTAGTTTCCGTCCGGTCTCGGTCAGGACTACATAGCCATATTTCTCATGAACAACAAAATCCCGCTCAGACAACGCCTTCAGTGCGGCGTTAACGCTCGGGCTTTTCACATCCATCTTTTCAGCGATCTCCCCCACCCGAGCCACACCTTTCTCCCGGGACAAGGCGAAAATCACCTCGAGGTAATCTTCCATATTTTCGCTGAGTTTTTCAGTGTCAGTAGTCATAAACAAATTTCCCTCTTGAAAAGATATAAGTTAGTGTAGCCTAACATTCT
>DYOU01000102.1 GCA_020720365.1 Candidatus Elulimicrobium sp. | reverse complement strand
AACGAATGATTCCTTCTAAGTCAGATGGCAATTCCAAGTGGCCCTTTACAATGATGGCAACACGATCACGAGTCAAAGATGATAAAAGCATCCCTTTTATCCGCTAAAGTTACTCGCTTGACCAACCGCTCCCAAATAGAGATCTTCTATCTCTGCCTGATCAAATAGCCTCGACGACCTGAACAGGAAGATCCCCATGAATTCTTATGCGCCTTCAAAGTTGGATCATTCGTCGTGTGCGTAAATTCTTTATGGCACATACCACACTGAAAAACATATTTCATTCCATATGAACCGGTCGTCCGAGCTCTGCCGGGGGACCGATGATGAGTCCTTGTTATGCCATGACTTCGCTCTATCGGTGCGGCCTGAATACCTCCCGAGGAGGAAAACTCAATGCGGTATCTTGGTTTAAAAACTTTTGTCGTTACTTTGATGCTTTGAATACGATCCACTCGATACGCCCGGACGTCCCCGGTCTCAGCTTTAACCCCATAAATGACCAGATTTCCATCTTTTGTTTCGCGCAAGGAATACGGTTCAATAACCGGTGTTGTGTGTTCACCGTTTTCTTTATGATATTTCAACTCAACGCATAAATGATTGACTGCCGCGAACCTGACAGCCTCCAGTGGTACACCAACGCCCCAGCGCCAGATCGTAGGGGGAGGCGTCCAGACGGACTCTGATCCGGGAATATCGGTCAATGTTTCTGGCTTATAGATACCGTTTAACCAATCAAAAACCATCGGCAATTCATTCCAGAATTGTTCGAACTGCGGCAACACCTGTAATTGATGCGCTAGCATGTTTTCCCATTCAGCGATCAACTCATCTTTGGTCGCGGCGTTCTGGATGCTGTCCAGCGTTGGAATAGAAATGCCCTTTGAAATACATTTCTGTTCAAGGACCGACTTGATCAGATCTGGGTGCATTTGCAGGTCTCTGCGACGAAAAAGAAGAACAATATCGTAGAGGTCGCGCGGGCGGCCACGTTCACCCATGGCACGAAGTTTTTCAGCAAAGACCTCCTCGAAGGCATAACACCGGACTTGTGCGGGTTCCGGTAAAGCATCCGTGTACGGATGGGAAATGTTGCGTAAAACAGTTGGCCGCGCGATCTTTTCCGATCCACTTAGATCTAGTTTGATCCGGGCAGGTGATGGCGCATTGCGCGGTCCCCGATAATAGATACTGCCTTCGGTGTATTGATATTTGTCGGCATGTTTGTAGGTCGGTGGTCGCAAAGAAAAGTCGATGCCGGATTCATTATGAACGCGCTCAAGGATTCTTTTGATAATCGGCTCAATAGTGTCCGGCTTATCGGGACCACCGGGAATGATCGTAAAATCAAGGTCTTCCGAAAATCTCCACGTTTCAATAAAGCACTTCTTCAGCGACGTGCCTCCTTTGAACGCCCAATGAACGCCGAGGTCGGGATCTGTTCCGATTCCCCATAGAACCCAACCGATGACATAATCCTTCTCGATCACGTCATCACGCAAGTTCCACTCGGTAACCAAATTCTTTAGTTCCTGATTATTAATCACTTTTTAAGATCCACATTAATTTTTAAGTTCCAACGACGGTTAAATGACGGTTTGCCTTTAAGCAGCGGATCAAGAGGAGAATATCCCGCGCTGATATTTTGTTGGCACTCATGAATGATCCCGGGAAGTTCAAGGTTCAGGATTTCAACGATGAATCCAAGACGTTTGTACGCCGTACGATTACCCTTTTCTTGCAAGTAGGAAAACAAGGTCTTCTGATTAAAATGCTCCGTCTCCACATAAGTCCTCACAATATCAGCCACATGCCGGATCCCTCCGGCGCAAGATGGGTCGTCGAGCATGTCAACGACAGTTTGCGTGGGATCAGAAACTTGAATCTTGGTATTCTCAAACCAGATATTCTTGGTATGCCCCGGACTGGTGCGGGAAAGTTTTAAGACAAAATCCGTCCCTTGAACGGTGATTTCTTTCTTACGAAAAACACGGCCGGTAAAAACAAAGACGCTGTTAAAGATCTGCTCTGTTAGCGCCCAATATTCTGCGGCGCTCCAGCCACCGATATAACACGGTGAGAAAACTCGATCCGCAATAATCCATGGCTTTTCTTTATATTCTTGAGGATTGATCGTGCCAAGCGGCACGGAGATATAAAGTCCTCTTTTGACACGTGCCAACCAACCCCGGCGTGCAAAATAGGCTAAATAAAAACTGGCATCTTTCGAAGACAGTTGCAAGGCTTTTGCAGCATCTTCAATGGAAAATATTTTCTCGCCAAGACGATTCAGGGCATCAAGGATCTGACGATTTTTTTCATTTATCCCGGATAATGGGCGCATAAACACATCCAATATGTAATAAAGTAGTCTAAAAGCATCTTCCAGCACATAGAATATATCAATTTACTTGAAATTTGTCAACATAAACATGGTACATCGCATATGCAATAAGGTTCGCTTGGTTTACATTACCGCTGTTTCAGTGTGCAGATAGTTCCAAAATGACCCGTCTGCCTAAAATTTGATTTCTAAATTATTAAGAAAACTTATTAGGTTAATATGAGTCTGCTTTTTAAATATTATGTCAATCGATGTCCATGAAAACGGCC
>DYOU01000035.1 GCA_020720365.1 Candidatus Elulimicrobium sp. | reverse complement strand
AATATATTTTTTGTATTCAAATTATAACTGTTTTAGTGTATTATTAATATTATGAGGATCTTATTAGATTACTATTTTAAATTAATCAAGCGCATGTTCCCTGTGACTGCCCAGGCTAGCACGGTTGGCTTGGATATTGGATCGTTCTCTTGTAAGGCCGTAGAGGTTTCCTGTAAGAACGGGATCCTGGAATTGGTGCGTTGGGCTGTTGAGCCAGTGGCAGAGCCGGATGAGAGATCGATCCATGTTTCTTTAAGTAAAGTATGCTCTGCTTTCGGGTTACAAGAGAAGCCGCGTCCTGTTATCGCCGCTTTGGGAGGCAAAGGTACTTTGGTGCGTTATGTAGATATGCCCAAGATGTCAGCGGTTGATCTTCGCCGGGCTTTCGTCATCGAGGCGGATAAATATTTTCCTTTTCCTAAAGATTCGATCTATACGGATTGTCATGTGCTCGATACGTTTGATGCGAATCGCAGGATGACGGTACTGGTTGCGGCGATCAAAAAAGATATGGTAGATGGCCGGATCAAGCTGCTTAAAGACTCCGGGTTCGACCCGTTCGCTATATCTCTTAATTCTGTGGCGATCGCGAATGTCTTCGCGATTCTCCCGCCCGCTGGTTTCTTGAAAGGTACAGGAGCAAAGGAATTCAAAGCTTGTGCGGTTGTGGATATTGGTGAGTCAGGCACAAATTTGATGATCATTTTTGCTGGATCCCCTAAATTTAATCGTGATATTTTTATTGGTACGCAGGAGATCTACAAGCGTGCAGCGAATATATTAGGGGTGTCTCCGGCTGAAGCACGTGTTCTTTTGAGTCCCGGAGTTGATCTGCAGGAAACAGCGCAAAGGGCGATTGATGCGGTTATAGCGGGCTTGATTACCGAAATAAAATTGTCATTTGATTATTTTATTACAGAAAAGAATCTGGCTATTGTTAATATCTTTCTTGCCGGAGAAGGGGCGCTCATTACGGGGGTGGAGCGGTCTTTTAAGGAAAATATGGATATGCCTGTGGCTGTGTGGGATCCATTCGAGAAGATGCCGCAGGCTTCAACGGTTGTGCAAAATGGTTTGAAGCTTAACAGTTCACGGCTTATCACCGCTTTGGGGTTGGCACTGAATGAATATGATCAAGATTAATTTTATTCCACAAGAAACGCGCAAGAAACGCGGCAATCCCTGGCAGGACGGGTTTGGTCCGATTCCCCGTGAAGAGGTCATTGGATTTTTGGTAGCCGCCGCCGCAATTCTTGTATCGTTCCATATTTTTTGGGCTGTTATGGCGTTGGTCAAGGTGGCGCAGCATACAATGTTGGAAGTGCGTTGGGGGGCATTGGGTCCAGAAAAAAAGGCGCTTGATGAGGTTACGAATGAAACAAAATTATTACAAACAAAAATGAATGCGTTAAGGATTATTACGGCCGAACAGGGTGGCAACTGGGCGAGGTTGTTGAATGAGGTTTCCGATAGTGTTCCTAAAGGGGTCTGGATCCGTGAAATGAAGTTTGAGAAAGGTGTGTTGACGATCAATGGCAGCGCGGTCTCTAAAGATAAAAGTGAAATGATCATTGTGAATAATTTTGTAGCCGCAATCAAGGATCAGTCTGCCATGAAAAAGGGTTTTGTAAGCATTGATGTGGATTCCATTCTTCAGCGTGAGAATTCCCTCTTGTCTATCGCAGACTTTTCGATGAAGGCCAGGAGGGCGGAAAAGAAGAAAGAAGTCAAGAAGGATGCTAAAAAAGGTGCTTCAAAGGCGGCTAAATGAACGGGATGCTTGATAAGCTGAAAGAGTTGGAAGCCAAATATCTGTATATGATCCTGACCGGGATCATTATTGTTATTGTTGTGTTTGATATTTTTACGTTGATGCGGTTTCAGCTGAAACTTGTGAATTCACTGAACGCGAAAAGTTCTCAGTTAAGTAAGGATATTATTGATCTGACCACCAATAAACAGCGTTTGGCGCAGTTCAAGTCTCAGCTGGAGATCGCACGGCATCGGCGGGAAAGTTTTGATCTGATGGTTCACCGGAAGGATAAGGTGCCGATGGTATTAAAGAAGATCTCGAGTATCGCCAATGAACAGGGTGTTAATGTTATTCAGCTGATGCCGCAGAAATTGAGTGCGGCGCCGCTCATCAAGAATGAGGACGGAGCGTATTATTCGATGGATATTTCTGTTCGCCTGCGGGCAGGGTATCATCAGTTCGGGAAGTTCCTGAATCGCATGGAGCAGGATCGCTTGTTTTGGCAGATTGATGAGCTTTCCCTGGAGGCGGATCAGAAAGATCCTCAGCGCCAGGATATCAAGATGAATATGAAGATCCTTATTTTGGAGAAATAATTTTATGCAGTTTTTCGTTGCTATTATTGTGGGGTTATTCATCGCGACACAGTCCGTGGCAGAAGGGGCTCCTGTGGCACTAACCGCTCTGGAGGTTGTGGCAGAGCCGTCAGTGGATGAAGGATTTGTATACGACGAACATGCTCAGCGCGATCCGTTCTGGCCCCTTGTTACGGCGGGAGGGGCGATCGTTACCTATGATACGAATTTTTCAGTTTCTGAAATGACACTGGAAGGCATTGTTTCAGACGGTGATGGGGGGATCGCCATTATTAATGGAACAGTGGTCGAGCAGGGACAGCGGATCGGTGTGTACCTGGTTGAGGCAATTGAACAGGATAAGGTGTCCTTGGTCAAGGATGGACAAGTTTCGATTCTTCGTTTAAAGAAGGAGGAATAAATGGTGAGGATTCTACCTCTCGCATTATTGATTATGGTGTTGAGTATGACTGTCGGATGGGCTGAAGAGAAAGCTCCAGCTGTTTCGGTTGAGGCTGTAATGGAGCTTAAAATGTCTCCAACAGGCACGGTATCGCTGGATTTTCGCGAGGCTGATATCAAAAATGTTTTAAAGGTGCTGGCCTACAAGAGTGGTATTAATATAATCGCGGGCCCGGAGGTGGTGGGGCTTGTGAATATTCAGCTTAAGGATGTCCCCTGGCAGAAGGCGTTGGAGGTTATCCTTTCGACTTACGGGTATAGTTATGAACAAAAAGGCACTGTTATTATGGTAACGACGGTAGAAAATCTCAAGAAGCGCCGTGAGGATGCCAAGCTGTTGGCTGACCAGGAGCCTATTGCGACAGAAACTTTCGTATTGAATTTTAGCAAGGCGGAAGACATTCTCAAATCGATCGATAAGATGAAAACGGTCCGTGGGAGTGTCAATTTTGATGCGCGAACGAACGCGATCATTGTGACTGATGTGGAAAGTAACCTTGGTTTGATCAAAGAGGTTGTGATGAAGCTGGATACTGTCACGCCTCAGGTTTTGATCGAGGCGAGGATTATTGAGACCGGCCTTAGTAATCAGGAAACGCTGGGGATCAAATGGCCTACGTCTATTGGCGGCTCCGCGACTTTTCCTGTCCGGACGCATTCTTTCCCCTGGTCGGCGAAACCGGATTCCTATTTACCGGCGACACAGTGGATGAATCCTAAGGCAGTTGGAGATCAGACCATAGATACGACATCGGCTTATGCCATGACATTCGGAACGCTCGGTGTTGAGGCGCTTTCAATGACGCTGGACATACTGCGCAGCCGTACGAATACGAATGTTTTATCCAATCCCAGGATCGTGACGCTGGACAATCAACCGGCCAAGATCGTTGTTGGCAATAAATATCCTTTACCAAAGTATACGTACAGTGATACCCAGGATAAATTGACCATTTCCGGCTGGGAATATATTGAGTATGGTTTAACGTTTAGAGTAACGCCGCATATTAACGGTAAAGGGCTTGTGACGCTTGATATTGAACCAGAGATCATGGATTCGTCATCTTCTGTGCCGTTCAATTTTGGATCCGGGAATACGACAGACATTCCGATATTGACGTTGGAATCAGCGAAAACGAATGTCATGATCCGTGATGGAGAGACGCTGGTGATCGCAGGATTAATTCGTGACAAGAAGACTAAGATTACAAAAAAGTTTCCGATCCTTGGTGATGTTCCGCTTCTGGGTCTTTTGTTCAGGCATAAAGATGATAATATTCAGAAGACAGAGCTGATGATCTTTTTGACACCGCATATTATTACGCCAGATATGACGACTTTGCCGGAGGCTGTGGCAGCTACAGCAGAGATGACAGTCGTTGTTCCTGCGGACGATGTTCCGGTTGCGGTGAAATAAGAATTGCTTAGGCAACTCTCATTCTTTTGTCAGGGAGACAGATTGTCTGAAATAGTTGAGAGTTAAAGATTTTTAAGTAAAAAATTTTTTTAAGGAGTATTGTGCCAAAAGACATTTTAATCCATATCGCCGATGGGGAGCGGCGGGTGGCGGTCGTTGATAATAAAAAGCTTGATGATTTTTATATTGAGCTTGACCGTTACGAATCTTTCCTCGGGAATATTTACAAGGGTAAGGTGGAATCAATCCTTCCCTCTATTAATGGGGCATTCGTTAATGTTGGTCAGGATAAGAATGGCTTTCTTTACCTGACGGATGCGGACCATTCTAATCTGGAAGACTTCAATAAGAAACCAGAACTTTTACCGAATTTGCTGGACCGGTTATTAAACCGTAAGGCCAAGACAGACGCTCCGGCTGAGAAATCTTCCGGACGTCATGGTAAGGGTGGATCTCCCCTTAAGGTTGGCCAGGAAGTATTGGTTCAGGTTGAGAAGGATCCTTTTGGGACAAAGGGCGCGCGATTGACAACGCATGTTTCTATTCCTGGTCGTTTTGTGGTTTATATGCCTTATGATAACCATTTGGGCGTATCCCAAAAGATCGAGCAGCCTGAAGAGCGGCATCGCCTTCGTGAGATCATTAAGGAATGTGATATTAAAGAGGGCGGTTTTATTATCCGCACTGTTTCTGCTGGGCAGGATAAGGCAGAGTTGCTCAATGATGCCAAATTTGTTTATGATAAATGGCAGCAGGTCCTTAAGGTGGCGCGTGAGAAGAAATCTCCGCTCCTTGCTTATAAAGAAGGGGATATTATTTGGAAGGTTGTGCGGGATCATTTAAGAGAAGATGTGGCGTCGGTTCATATTGATTCCAAAGAAGAGTATGAAAAGCTTTTAAAGTATGTTGAGACGTTGGTGGGGCCGAAGGCTCTCAAGAAGATCCATTTGCATCGCGGGGAGACGAATATCTTTGAAGTTCATAAGATATCTGAAGAGCTTGAGAAGATCTACGATATTAAAGTTTATTTAAAGACCGGGGCTTATGTTGTTATCGAGCCTACGGAAGGTGTAACGGTCGTGGATGTGAATAGTGGCCGGTACAAGACGCAGGCATCTCCTGAGGAGGCCGCGTTCAATGTGAATATGGAGGCGGCACCAGAGATCGCGCGGCAGCTGCGTTTAAGGGATTTGGGCGGTATCATTGTTATTGATTTCATCGATATGATGCGTGAAGAGCATAAGCGCAAGGTTCTGGACCTCCTTCGCAATGAGCTGGCTAAAGACATGTCTAAAACAGAGGTAAATAAGATCTCAAGTTTGGGGCTTGTAGAAATGACCCGTGAACGTGCGGGAAAAACACTGGAATCGATCAAGTTTGCTTCATGTCCTTATTGTCATGGCCGTGGCAAAGTAAAAATTGACTAAAACAGTAAAATGGCTATAATAATCGCAAATATTAAAAGTATTTAGGGATCTCCCTGCAGCTCGTCTGGCTGATGGCTTGTCATAGTGTTAGGGAGTTAAAAGTTTTTACAGGGAAAAATTCTTCAGGAGGTTTCACGTATGTACGCAGTTATTGATGTCGGGTCCTTCCAGTTCAAGGTTTCGGAGGGTGATATTATTGATGCACCTAGCATGGATATCGAGCCAGGTCAGCCGCTTGATATTGATAAGGTTCTTTTGATCGTGAATGGGGATGATGTCAAGATCGGAACGCCTTATTTGAAAGGCGCTAAGGTTTCTTTTGAGGTTGTTCGTCATTTACGCGATGATAAGGACGTTTCATTTTTCTTTCGCAAGCGTAAGGATGTACGCAAGACTGTTGGGCATCGTCAGGATCTGACTGCTTTAAAAGTCGCGAAGATCTCCGTTTAATATCCGGGACATGTTGAGTTTTCTTGTTTTTCAGTAAACTTGACATGTCCCGAATTGTTTTTTCGAATTCATTAAATCTTATGGCATTTGTTGATTCCGCTCGAATAGTAGTTAAGGCCGGCAATGGCGGCAAAGGTTGCGAAAGTCATTACCGTGACTTGTGGATGCGCTACCCTCGCCCTGATGGCGGTAATGGAGGCGACGGTGGAAGTGTTATTTTTGTGGCTGATCCGCATATTCAAACACTCCTTGATTTCCGGTTTAAACAGCACTATCAGGCAAAGAAGGGAAATATTGGTTCCAGTAAGGGATCTACAGGCCGTTGCGGGGAGGATTGTGTTCTGCGTGTTCCCCTGGGAACTGTTATTTGGGATGATGCTACGGGGCTTTTGATCCGTGATTTGAGTACTCCAGGCGATCGAGTGGTTGTGGCGCAGGGCGGGCGGGCGGGTATCGGAAATATGCATCGCAAATTTGCTGTCCCGCCGGAGATTGGCGTTCAGCGGGAGATCCGCCTTGAATTGAAAGTGATCGCTGATGTCGGTCTGGTAGGTTTTCCTAATGCGGGAAAATCAACGCTGATCTCGTCTGTTTCCAAAGTACGTTCTAAAGTGGCTAATTATCCTTTTACAACAAAACAGCCTGTCCTGGGAATTGTTGAAACGGATGAAGTCAGTTTTGTAATGGCAGATCTTCCAGGATTGATCGAGGGCGCTCATTTAGGTAAGGGTCTCGGATATCAATTCCTGAAACACGCGGAACGTACGAATATTCTTGTTCAGGTCATTGATATGGCAGGAGCAGAAGAACGGGATCCTTTGAAAGATTATGAAACGATCCTTTCGGAATTGGAACAGTATAGTGATCTGTTGGCGCATAAACATCGGATTGTTGTGGCCAACAAGATGGATCTGCCCGAGGCGAAACGGCATTTGAAACGTTTCAAGAGAAAATATAAGAATATTCAGGTCTTTCCTGTATCTGCTCTAGATAAGAAAGGGCTGGAAACTTTAGTGGATGAGATCATTGTTATTTTGAAGCAATTTGCCGCACATCGTATCTAGGGTGATATGGAACGTAAATTTCCAAAAAAAGTAAAACGGGTCGTGATCAAGGTGGGCTCTAGCCTGCTGGCGACTCATATGATGAAACCGCATGAGGCTTCCCTGAAGTCTTTGGTGGCACAGATCTGTGACCTTAGGGATAAAGGGATCGAGGTTGTCCTGGTCAGTTCAGGCGCAGTGGTCCTTGGGCTGGGAGAGATGGGGGAGCGTGTCCGTCCGTCGGATACGCCTTCGCTTCAAGCAGCGGCGTCAATCGGACAGGCTTTGTTGATGCGGCTCTATTGTGATTATTTCAAGTCGCGCCGGAGGATCTGCGCACAGCTGCTTTTAACCTGGGATGACTTTGCGGACCGGACGCGCTTTAACAATGCGCGCAATACGCTGGATGTACTGCTTGGCCGTGGCATTGTGCCGATCATTAATGAGAATGATACGATTTCCACAGATGAGATCAGGTTCGGCGATAATGATAAATTGTCTGCTTTGGTGGCAAGCCTTGTTCATGCAGATCTTCTGGTCATGCTTTCCGACGTAGATGGGCTATACAAGAAAGAGAATGGAAAGTTAACAGAGAAGTTTCAGGAGATACGCGAGATCACCCGGGAGATCGAGGGGGCTGCGGGGGGAGCGAAAGACAAGAATGTCTCGAGAGGCGGGATGATCGCCAAGGTGAACGCGGTCAAGATAGCATCGTCGGCGAATGTCCCGAGCATTATTGCGAACGGCCAGGAGAAAGATGTGATCCGTCGGATCGTCCTAGACCGGGAGCCCTTAGGGACGTATTTTTTTGAAAAAGAAGAAAAACTTCTGATGCGCAAGCATTGGATTATTTTTGTAGCAAAGCCTTATGGAAAAGTAAAGATTGATGATGGTGCTCTTAAGGTTTTAATGAGGGGGACTGCCAGCCTGTTGTTGCCGGGCGTTGCGTATTATGAGGGAAATTTCAAGGCGGGAGACGTGATCCTTGTTGAAGATCTTCGGGGGCTGGAGATTGCCCGGGGGATCAGTAATTATTCTGTGTCGGAATTGGCCCGGATGACGGATAATAAGGCGAAGCGTGAGTTGATCCATATTGATGATCTTGTATTAACAGCAAAATAGGGATGCGTTCGTATTCTTTTCTTGAGGCCTTATGAATGTCCATAAAGTGATCACTCAACAAGCCAGGGAAGCTAAGTCAGCCGCGCTGAAGCTTGCGCTTGTTTCAGCGAAAGACAAGGGAGCGGCGTTGAAGAAGATGGCGGCGGCTCTTCTAAGTCAGAGCCTTGCGATCATTAAGGCCAATGCCCTGGATATTTCCGCAGGGATGCGGTCGGGTCTTTCTGTTGCCATGTTGGATCGTTTAATGCTGGATACGGATCGAGTGAGGGCGATGGCTGATGGTATCCTGGATATTGTTAAGCTGCGGGACCCTGTGGGTGAGGTCCTGGAATCTCGTCAACGGCCGAATGGTTTGCGCATCGATAAAGTTCGGGTGCCGATCGGGGTGGTTGGGATTATTTATGAATCGCGTCCTAATGTCACCAGTGATTGCGCGGCCTTGTGTCTCAAGGCAGGGAATGCCGTGATTCTTCGCGGCGGTAAAGAGGCTGTCAATTCCAATAAGGCTATATATAAAGTTCTTAAGGGTGCATTAGTTGGGACGAAGATCCCTGCGGAGGCATTGCAGTTCATTGATTTGGTTGATCGACAGGCCGTTGTGGAGTTGTTAAAACTTGATAGTTTTGTTGATGTGATTATTCCGCGTGGTGGCGAGAGTTTGATCCGGTTTGTGGCGGAGAATTCCCTGATCCCTGTGGTTAAGCATTATAAAGGGGTGTGCCATATTTATGTAGGAGCGAAAGCGGATGTCAAGATGGCTGAAGAGATTTGTTTTAATGCCAAGGTGCAGCGGCCGGGTGTGTGTAATGCGATGGAGAAGATGTTAGTGGACAGGAAGGTAGCCAGGAAATTCCTTCCAGCGATGGCGGCGAGATTTCGCGGGGCTGCTGTTGAGCTGCGCGGGGATGAAGAAGCTTGCCGTCTTGTGGGAGATATGAAGAAGGCGTTGCCTGAGGATTGGGCAGAAGAGTATTTAGACCTTATTTTGACAGTGAAGATCGTTGACGGAGTTTCGCAGGCAGTGGATCATATTAACCGGTATGGTTCACGTCATTCGGATGCGATCATTACGAACGATAAGAAGGCAGCGGAGACGTTTCTTAAGGAGGTTGATGCCTCCTGTGTTTATGTGAATGCGTCAACGCGTTTTACTGACGGGTATGAATTCGGTCTTGGAGCCGAAGTGGGGATTTCAACAGACAAGCTGCATGTCCGCGGACCCATGGGTCTGGAAGGCTTGACGTCGTATAAATATCAAATATATGGTAATGGGCAAGTTCGCAAATGACAAGGATCGCATTATTCGGCGGCACATTTGATCCGGTTCATATCGGGCATCTTCTGATGGCGCGTACAGCGCAGGAGGAGATGGGGTTCGATAAGATTATTTTTATCCCCAGTTGCGTTCCTCCTCATAAACGTTCGTCTACGCTTTTCTCAGTTGAAGACCGTATTGCGATGGTGCGGTTGGCGGTAGCGTATAATTCTTCGTTTGAAGTTTCTGATTTTGAAGTGAAGAAGGGAGGGCGCTCGTATTCGGTAGATACGGTGCGGCATTTTCGCGATCTATATCCGTCTGATGTGAAGTTATATTTCATTGTCGGTGGTGACGCGATCAATCAGATCCATACCTGGAAAGATATCGATCAGATCAAGAGATTGTGCGCCTTTGTTTCCGTTAATCGTCCGGGGTATTCGCGCGGTCTGGCCAAGTTCAAGTATCATTCGATCAGTATGCATGGTATTGATATGTCATCGACAGAGATCCGTAAAAGGTTACAGCAGGGGAAATCGATACAGTATCTTGTTCCGGAAAGTGTTTTGGGTTATATTAGAGAACATCGTTTGGCTAAAACTTAATTATTAACGCAGGGACGAGGAGTATCCTGTTCTAATCAAGGGGTGACAATGATCGCAAATCCTAAGGATGTAATCAAGTTCGGTACTGACGGCTGGCGTGCCATTATTGCGGATACATTCACATTTGAGAATGTGGCTATCTTGGCGCAGGCGTTGGCGGTCTGGGTTAACAAGGACGCAAAGACAATAGAGGGGGAGCCGCTGCGTGTGGCGGTAGGTTATGACAATCGTTTCTTGTCGAAGGATTTCTCCGAGACGGTAGCCGCTGTGCTGGCAGCCAATGGGATCGATGTACTTTTATCGAGCGCTTCGCTTCCGACTCCGGCGCTTAGCCTGGCGACACGGGACCATAAATGCGTAGCGGGAGTAGTGATTACGGCCAGCCATAATCCTCCGGAATACAATGGTTTTAAGATCAAGACAGCTGAGGGTGGCGGTGCGGGAAAGAATATTACGGATGCTGTTGAAGGGTATGTTGGCATTGAGCCTGTTAAGACGCTTGATTATAAAAAAGCCGTTCTTGAGGGGAAGGTTAAGGTTCTTGATTTCAAGAAAGACTACCTGAATTTTATGCGTCGTTATATTGACCTTAAAAAGATCAAGACAGCAAAGTACCGCGTTATTCAGGATGTTATGCATGGTTCCGGCGGAAGGCTTTTGGAGGAGGCGTTAAAAGGGACGTCGATCCGTCTGGAGCTTCTGCGTGCGGATATAAATCCTGGGTTTGGAGGAACCCGTCCTGAGCCTTTGGCGCAGTATTTGCCGGAACTGATCTCGATTACTAAAAAAGGCAAGTATGATCTTGGATTGGTTCTTGACGGAGATGCGGACCGTATTGCGCTCGTTCTTAACGGGCAGTTTGTATCTCCTCAGAAGATCTTGGCATTGTTAGCGCTTCATTTATGGAAGAATCGCGGTATCAAGGGCGGGATCGTGAAGACGATTTGCGGCACAACGATGATTGATAATATGTGTAAGGTGCATGGGATCAAGTTGTATGAAACGCCGGTTGGATTTAAGTATATTTCGGATTTAATGCTGACAGGCCAGATCATTGTTGGCGGAGAAGAGGCGGGTGGAATGGGCTTGCCGAATTATATCCCTGAACGGGATGGTATTTTGGCAGGTTTACTGCTTCTGGAAATGATGGTTTATGAAAAGAAGAACATGGTCAAGATTCTTGATGAAATGGAAAAGAAGTACGGTCGTTACTATTATGACAAGACCAGCATTCATATGAAGGGTGTGGTCAAGACCCTTGAACCGGTGAAGAAGCTTGAGTCTGTCCTTGGCAAGAAAGTAAAAGCAGTCAAGGATTATGATGGTGTAAAACTTGAGCTTGAGGATGATAGCTGGATCATGGTGAGAGCGTCAGGCACAGAGCCGATCCTTCGCGCTTATGCAGAGTCCAAGAGCCTGAAGCGTACCAAAGAATTATTGAGTTACGCGCTCGATCTCGCAAAAACACTGTAACCGGGGCTACGGCATAGCATCATCTGCTCAGACAGCACTCCTATCATTTTCTAATATGATGCAAAAATAGGCGTGAACTCGCAGCCAATGGTATGCCTTCGCTTTATATGCGTAAACTTTGTTTATGTATGTAGCGAGCTTCATGTAATGTTATAATATGAGTCAACGATACATAATTAAAGTCATTCAGTAAGGAGTTGCATGGTCATTGAATTCTTTCGTTCGATGTATTATTGGTCCGTTACTGGTTTTGCGGCGCTTGCCTGTTTGGGCCTGTCCCCCTGCCGCGTGAGCGGGCGAGAGAATATCCCGCGTAAAGGTGGTTGTATTTATGCGTCTAACCATGAAAGCAATATTGATCCGATTCTGCTACCGGTTGTTTCGCCTCGACAAATTCGTTTCCTGGCTAAAGATTCGTTGTTCAGCCATCCTGTTCTTGGCGCATTGATCCGGTTGGGAGGTGGCATTCCTCTCAAGCGGGCCTCTGCCGATAAGGGGGCGTTGAAAGAGGCATTGCGTCAGTTGGAATTGGGTTGGCCGATCCTTGTTTTTCCTCAAGGGACTCGCGGCGGTACAAAGCCGCAACCGGGAGTGGGTTTTCTTGCGGTGAAGTCCGGGGTTCCGGTTGTTCCGGTCTATATTGAAGGGACAGCGCGGGTTCTTCCCAAAGGCTCAAAGATCCCTAGGCGTACGGCTGTTAGAGTTACTTTTGGGAAGCCGGTGTATTTTTCTGCAGGCACTGATTCAGCCGTAGCTGCTGATACGATCATGAAGGCGATCTATTCGCTGGACCTGTCGTCTTAAGTGTTGATTGTTTTGGAAGCCATGAAATTCGCCAGTGTTTTGGGTGAAACGGTTTTGGCTTTCAGGTATTTGGAAATAGTAAAATAAAATATTGATCCTCCTGCCGGATTGGCTTCAGCCCAGATTGACCCCTGATGAGCTTCGATGATCTCTTTACAGATGGAAAGGCCAAGGCCTGTTCCGCCCGCCCCGCTTCTTGTTTTAGTGGACTGGACAAACTTATCAAAAATACTTTCTCTTTCAGTTTCAGGAATGCCAATCCCGTTATCCAGGACAGCGATCTTGATATAGTCCTGATCTTCTTCCAGGTGTACTTGAATGGCGCCGCTGAGGCTTGAGAATTTGATCGCATTGCTTAACAGATTGCGCAGCACTTGTAATATCTTATGTTCGTCAAGAAGCAGGGAGGGGTTCTTATGGGGTTCCTGAAAAGAAAGAGAGATATCTTTTTGCATGGCGAGCGGGGCTAGCTCATCCATGCTCTGGCCGATGCAGTCGGTGATGCTGCTTTCTTTAAAGTCAAAACTCATTTTGCCTGATTCCAGCTTGGAAAGATCAAGGAGGTCGTTGACGAGGGAGAGAAGGACGTTGCTGCTATTTTTGATCTTTTCGAAATACTTGAGGAGTTTTTCTTTAGGAGCATCAGAGTATTTTTCTATTCCGAAATCTGCAAAGTTAATAATGCCATGCAGAGGGGTGCGGAGTTCATGGCTCATGTTGGCCAGAAACATGCTTTTGGCTTTATTCGCATCTTCAGCTTTCTTCTTTTCCCGCATTGCCTCGGAGGTGCGTTCAATGACCCGGATTTCAAGTTCTTCATTAATCTTCTTTAGTTCCAGGGATATGTTTTTGATCTTCTCTTCGGCGAGTTTCCTGTCAGTAATGTTCCGATAGGAGGAAATCATACCAATGACGATATTATTGTATTTGATCGGTGTTGAGATACATTCAACTGCGACGCTGGCCCCATCGCTCCGTTGGCGCAGGACTTCAGCCTGGATATTTTCTGCTCCGGCACGGATCATGCGCAAGGGGCAGTCATTCGTGTCACATTCGGCAGCCTTGAAAACAGAGTAGCATTTCTTTCCAATAAATTCCTGAGATGGCCGGGAAAAAAGTTTTTCCATCGCGGGATTGACTTTAACGATATCAAAGTTTATGTCAAACAGGCATAAAGCATCGCCAGAATTCTGAAAGATGACAGTCAGCTCTTCAGAATTATTTCTCAGTTCTTCTTCATCGAATTTCTTTCGAGTAATGTCCTGGATGATCTCGATGGCTCCGATCACTTCGCCGGCTTTGTCTTTGAGCGGTGTTGCGAGGAAAGATATCCAGCTACCTTTCCCACCGAGACCGGAGAAATATTCTTCTTTCTCAAGAGATTCTCTAGTCAGTTCAGCTCGAATGTTTTTATGGGCATTGGCTTCCAATATTTGATTGTAAGGTGCTTTATCAACGATCATATCTGAAAGGAGGGGGCGTTCAAATGTATAGAATGCCGACCAGTGTTTTTTTGTCCCGAGCATATCGTCTCGGGATATCCCTGTCAGTTTCTCGCAAGCCTTGTTCCAGGCGGTAACGGTGTGGTTCCTGTCAATGCTGAAGATGGCTTGCGGGATTATGTCAATAGACTGAAATGGCTCGTCCATTTATTCCTTTAATTCGATCTTTTCCAGGCATAAAGACAGGCTGTCCATGGTTGCAATAATTTCTTTTAATACAGCTAATTGCGTATCATGCAGCGATTGGGAAGTGAGAAGAGGCTGGCAGGATTCTTTGATTGTTTTTAGTTGGTCCATGATCCCGTGGGCCAGGTTGGTGATTGCGGTCTTTGTTTGCTGGCCTGCGCGTTCAGCCGATGTGATGCGTGAATAGACCAGGATTTTTGCCAGAACAAAATCTTTTTCAAATGGTTTAATGATGTAGTCATCTGCACCAGCTGAGTATCCGATCAGTTTATCGCTCAGCTGGGCTTTGGCTGAAATAAAGATTATTTTTAATGTATTGGATGTGTCGGCAGCCCGCAGTTGTTTGCATACGTCAATGCCGTCTATGCCGGGCATCATAACGTCGAGGAGAATGATATCCGGTTTGTAGGCAGAGATTTTTTCCAGGCATTCTTCACCGGATATGGCGAGGCTCAAGTCAAAACGATCCTCAAGCAGCTCCTGCAGGATGTCAACATTGTCGGGTGAATCGTCAACGATAAGGACCTTGTGCTTGTGATCAAGCATGTGGGGTAGCCTTGTTGAGGGACAATACTTCTTCCACTTTTGTGCGCAGTTTGATGGCTTCGAACGGCTTGACGATATATAAATCGCAGCCGTTCTTGAAGGATTCGAACCAGGCTTCTTGGGCGGCGGTCAGCATAATGATCGGAACGGCGCCTTTACCGATGTAGAGTCCGGCTTTTTCCTCACTTTGCCGGATGATCCGCAGGACTTCTTTGCCGTTCATGTTAGGCATCATGATGTCGAGCAGGATGATATCAGGGCTGAAAGAAATGTATTGTTCAAGAGCTTCATTGCCGTCGATAGCTTCGGCTAACTCATAAGCATCTTCAAAGGCTTCTTTGAGGATATCTCTGTTCTGGGCATCATCATCAACAATTAATATTTTTCGTTTCATCAGCGGTTTATCTCCAGCAGAGTGTGAAGTTTACTTTTTGAATGAATGATGGCGTTGATGTGGGCTTGCTCATCTAGGGGGAGTGTTGTTGGGTCCTGAAAAGAGGTTGTAAAGATATTCAGTGATTGAATAAGTTCGCGGGTTTGGGTGGAAAGTGTTACCAATGTTTCTTTATAGGTTGTATGGATACTTTCGATCCGCTTGAGTTTGGAATAGGCAAGGATTTTGGCAGTCAGTTCTTCATTAAAGAAGGGTTTAATAATATAGTCATCCGCACCGGCTTGGTAGGCGTGCAGTTTATCTTTTCTAGACGAGCGAGCAGAGATGATGATGATCGCAGGTTGATGGAGCTCCGGGGAGCCGCGCAGGGTGCGGCATAGTTGATAGCCGTCAATGTCTGGCAGCATAAGATCCAATAAAATAATGTCTGGAACGAAGCTTTGTATTTTGGCAAGGCCTTCTCTGCCGGTTGTTGCGGTTTCAATGATATTTTCTTTACACAAGATCCTGCGCAGCATTCCCATTGTAACGGCGTTATCATCAACAATTAGGATCTTGATTCTTTTTGTCATAGTTATAGTTCAGATAAGAATGTGATGTTGATTTCTCCGACTTAATTAGTGTAATCATAAAGACAGGGGTTGTAAATTTATTATGCAACTTTTTTTGTTTCTGCGCGTTTTTGGCCATGACGTTTTAAGTGTTGTTTTTGGCAAATGGGTGTTATCGTGTAGTTGATCGGTAAAAATCTTTGCATGCATGTTACGCTTTGATCGTTCATGGGCACAGCTGTCCGGTAAAACTTTTTACAGGAACTCGAACTGATATTCGTGCGATTTGAAGCGCTCCAGGCGTTTGTGCGATATT
>DYOU01000101.1 GCA_020720365.1 Candidatus Elulimicrobium sp. | reverse complement strand
GGCCCTATGCATGGTGCGGCAAAAACAGCCACAAACATCCCTGACAGGAAAAGCCCCGCATGATTAACTTTTCGCAAGCCTCCCAAACGGGCCAAAAGCCACGACGGCATCTCGATCTTGAACAGGCCGAACATGGAAAGCCCCAAAGAAATCATCATGACCGCTATGGCAAAAAGCACCCAATGATTCTGCAGAACAGAACCGAACATCTTACCTGTAACAGCCGCAAAGTAGCCCAAAACGCTGTACATGACCGTAACACCAAGGAAGTACGACAGCGCCTTAAAAAAGGACGCTCCAATAGCAGCATCCTCCCGATCCTTGCGACGAAAGAGTGCGGCCGTCACGGTCAGAAGCGGATAAACACACGGCGTGAGATTAACTGCGAGTCCTAGGATAAAATATCCGAAGAAAGCCGCATAAAGCTGAGAATTGAACGCTACGTGTTCCATGATCTTATCCTCTTTTCACGCAGGGAGCTCCTGCCCCGAAGGCCAGAAGCCCCCCCGCGCAAAAGAATTGTTATTGGCTTATTTCTTTTCGTTCTTCTGACTTAACGCTTCATACTTGGCCTCAAGACCCTTCAGGAACTTTTCCGGATCATTAAGGAACATCTTCTGCTGATCGAATCCGACAAATTTGTACGTCTTCCCCTTGTAGACGGTCACAAAATTGTCATTCCCCTCCATGTACATGTTGTTAATAATGCACACCGGGCAGAACCCCTTGATCGCAACCGGCGCGGGCTGAGCGCTCTCCATGCCCTTCATCTGCGCCCCTGCAGTACTCACAAAGGGTGTTAAAACCGTAAGACCGAACATGAATATCATTGCTGCTAAGAAAACCTTAATTGTTTTCATGGTGAACTCCTTAGATTTTAAGTCTCAATTATTCTTTACGTTCTTCCTGTTATCAGGCTTGATCTTTACCAGCCCACTCTAAAAGCGTCTGGCGGTCAAGCAACGTCACATGCTTCTCACTGATGTCGATCAGCCCTTCATTCTTGAAGTTGTTCAGCACAACAGTCACGGTTTCCCGGGTCGACCCGACCATATCAGCCAACTCCTGATGCGTGATCTTGAGGTCAATACGAACCCCCGTCTTCACATCCACACCAAACTGTTCAGCCAGTTTGATGATGACACTCGCGATCCTTGCCGGGACACCTCGGAAGACAAGATCCTCAATATGATCCTGCGCATCCAGCAACTTCTGGTTGATCATCTCGATCAGTTTGAAAGCCACATCAGGCATTTCCTTAACCACTTGATAGAACGCCTCCTGCTTGATCGCGCAAACATAAGATTCCTCAAGCGCCTCGGCATACACCTTGGGTGAACCGCCCTTGATCATGGATAAAGCCCCGAAGACATCCCCATCCTTGAGGATGGCCAATGTGATCATTTTTCCGTCAGGAGACAGCTTGTAAATCCTGACCTTGCCTTTCTTCAGAATGAACATGCGTTCCGTTGTGTCGTCCGGGGTTGAAATGACCTGCCGCGGGGCGACCGTCTTCTCGGACGCGATCATGTTCATTTTCTGCATCGCATCCTGTTTCAGGTCTTGAAAAATATCACACCGTTTTAAGTACCAGAGCTTGTTCATGATCTACTCTTCGCTTTCAGAAACTGTTGTTATCCAAACATCCCCATGAAGGGGCTTTTCCTGCGGACAGTTTACCGTCATGCCCGGGACTTGATACCGCAGCCCTCTTTACAGTGGGCGATCGGCCTCATATACCAACGAATATGATTCCTTGCCATGATGAACCTCCTTGTTTGGTTGCTCTTCGTTTCATCTGGCAACGTTATACATCGACCCCAAAAAAAGTTCTGTAAGCCACCTTACAAAACGCAAAATTATCTTAGATCGTCATAAATGGCCCGGATCTTGGTTAAAGGCACTCCTGTCCAGAATAAAATGTTCAGCCAGGAATAAAACAGACATGTTCTTATAATGCCCATTTTCTCCCAACGTCTTGCTGATACCTGGACCGGCAGAGGCAGAACAACTGTACGCCCTTGCCGTCTTAGTTTTTTAGTGAAAAGAACGTCTTCCATAACAGGAACTTCCGGGAAACCTCCCATATCCTCAAATACCTCCTTGCGCACAAAGATCGCCTGGTCGCCGTAATAAACACCGGTCAGACGCGAACGAAGATTCCCGAAACCTTCAATAAAGCGAAAGATCCGCCGTGGACTATCAATGCGCTGATCAAGACAGCCCCCTGCAATACGTTTGTCACTCATAAGCCTTTCCACAGCAACAAGCACTTCGGGCTTGATCATGGAATCTGCATGAAGAAAAAGAAGGATATCACCGCTGGCCGCTTTGGCCCCGGCGTTCATCTGAATCGCGCGACCCTTGGGAGATTGGATAACACGGCCCAATTTAGCAGCAATTTCGAGACTGGAGTCCTGACTGCCGCCGTCAATAAAGATTATTTCTACGTTAATAGCAAGTTGTCGGAATCGTGCAGCTTGATAATACAGATTCTCAAATTCATTGATTATAGGAATAACAATACTAGTCATTTATTTAATACTTTATCTCAAGAATACAAAAACCGCCACCTGGTTTTTTCAAACCAAATAGCAGCCACATTATCAGCGTCATCTTCCCAAATGTTTATAAATGAAGATTAATTCATATTCTT
>DYOU01000034.1:2435-16179 GCA_020720365.1 Candidatus Elulimicrobium sp. | reverse complement strand
AGCATCAATGCGGGAGTCCCTGGATATGGGGTTCATCAAATGTATGTGTATTTAGAACGCTCTGGACTGGATCTCAAGCCTGATCTTGTTGTTTGTTCGATCATTCCGACAGATCTGGTTAGGGCGATATATAAAAATATAAAGAGCGCCCCTCATTTATTAAAGACTGGATCAGAAACTGATCACTCAGGATGGAGAACTGGGGCTGTTCTTCGTAATCTCGAAAGCGATTTATTTATGCGCAGTTATTTTTATGCAGTAGTCAGTACGAGAATCAAGGTATGGCTAATGTGGCATGACCTGCAAGAAAGAGATCGGCGGGAATGGAAGGAGACATTTGCGAAATGGAGTGGCAAGCGATATAAAATAACGAGCGATAATCAAGAAATGTTAATTAAACAAACGTGTTTCAAAATATTCCATGATTTCAAGTGTTTAACACAACATTCACAAATAGGATTGTTAGTAGTTAATATTTCTAAGAAACCAATTCCCTGGCTTGAGGATTTTTTCAGGCAGGAAAATATTGACTATTTAGATGCTTCTTTTGTTCTTACGAATGCTTCCAACATATCTTTTAAGATTGATCCGCATTATAATACGACTGGCAATAGGATCATTGCAGAGTATCTGAAAGAATATATTTTGCAGAAATATCTTAAATAATAGCTTAATGGTTGTAAGATATTGATATGAAAATGATATAAGCGTATTTTCATTTTTACTTTCGGTTGAGCATTGACCCCGGCTAGTCCAACTGATGGAGAAGGTTTTAGGGGCGGTTCCGGTGTAGAACGGATCATTGTTAATAAGAAATCGAGGTCAAAATGAAGATTGGAGTGATTATTTCAAGTAACGACGCGGAGACCTGCTGGAACGCGATCCGCTATGCGAATTTCGCGCTCGGACAGAAGGATGAGGTCAAAATTTTCTTTATGGGCAAAGGAGTTGAGTATCAGAAAATAGGAACGGATAAATTCAACACCGTTGAGCAGACTGAGAAATTTATGCAGTCCGGTGGCAAGATCTATGCCTGTGGAAGCTGTATCAAATCCCGGGAGCAGGAAGGATCGGAGATGTGTCCAATCAGCACGATGAAGGATATGTACGATATCGTTAAAGATAGCGATAAGGTTGTGACATTCTAAGCTTGATCCTATGACGCAAGAAACCTTATTCCACAGATTAAAAGAGCTTGCTCGGTTGTTTTTGAGACTGAACATTATTGGCTTTGGCTGTCCTACTGCGCATATCGCCATCATGCATGATGCGGTGGGTAAGCGACCATTAGTTTCTTGATCTCCTTGTCGTAACGCAATTGATCCCGGGTCCAACTTAACCAAGATGGCGAATCACATAGGATTCCTGCGGGCTGGCGGGCCTGCCTTGATCACGCATCAAAGAATTGAATCATAATAATATCGGAAAAATGGTCATGTTTTTGGCTGTATTGGGGCTGAATCAGAGAGTAATCCCGTTCAGAGATAGATCCGGAGGTCCTGATAAGGGGTGAACTGGCATCTCTACGCTTATTAATGGCAAGAGATATCTGTTATGGTTGTTGGTGAGAGGAAATTTATATTGACAGGTTGCCGAAGGCATCTTATTATTGGAAATTGTTTCCATTAAGGAGATTCTTGTATGTCCTGTAAAAGAAGATGTGGAGCACAATGGTGGCATGGGAAAGTGAAAGACTGCGGATATCGTATTACCTCTGGTCGTGAGGCTATTATTGAGGCTTTATCTGTCACGCAGGATCATTTAAGTGCTGAAGATGTTTACACTCGAATTCATGATAAATATCCGAATGTCGGATTAACGACGATATATCGGACGTTGGATATGTTGGTGAATGCAGGATTGGTTTTCAGGTTTGATTTTGGTGACGGTAAATCACGGTATGAACTGACGGAAGGTCCCAAGGGTGCGCATCATCACCATCATCTTGTTTGTACCGAGTGTAAACGGGTGATTGATTATACTGACTTTATTGATGATGAGCTTGAACTTTTGCGTAGTACGGAGAAAGGTTTGTCTGAGAAGTATGGGTTCAGGATCGATAATCATTTGATTCAGTTTTATGGAACGTGCACGGATTGTTTAGCTAAATAAGGTTTAATTTTTTAATTATTAATGGAAGTCATTTTTATAAAGGGGGGGTGTAATTATGGCTGGATTGGATGGAACAGGCCCTTTGGGGCAGGGATCAATGTCTGGAGGTGGTAGAGGTAGTTGTGCTGTTGAAATGCCTAAAGGAGCCAATATGGGACTGGGTCACGAGTTTCGCGGACGCGGTTTTGGTATGGGCCGTGGATGCGGAAGATCTTCCAGGGTTTTTAGATCTTTTGGGCAGGGCGAGGTCTCGAAACTAACCGAATTACAAGTAAAGCTTGACCGTTTGCAGGCAGAGGTTGAGGTGCTTAAGGCAAAAGGTTATTAGTTTAATGGAAATAAACAAAGGAAGGCTGAAAATATGAAAATTGGAATCGTTTTGGAGGATGAAAAAGGGTTGGATGGATCTGTCTCAGTACATTACGGGCATTGTCCAAATTTTTTGATCGTTGATATTGGCGCGGATGGACAGACTATTATTGGTTCAAAGATCGTACCGAATCCGGAGCAGCATGGAGGTGGTGGATGCAAGGCTGTTGACGCTATCCTTGTACATGGTATTACTCATGTTATAACGGGAGGCATGGGGATGGGCGCTCAGCAAAAGTTTGCCATGAAGGGAGTCAGGATCTTTGGATTTGAAGGGAAAGTGAAAGATGCTATTGAGGCCCTTCTTAAAGATTCTTTGGGTGGGATTGAACCTTGCAAAGGGCACGGTGATCAGGGTCATTCTTGTCATCATGGGTAATTAATAGAAAAGAGAGTGCTATGAAAGTATGTGTTACAGCGTTAGGTCCAAAAAAGGATTCAGAAGTTGATCCCAGATTCGGGCGGTGCCAGTATTTTGTGTTCTTGGAGCTACAGACCAGAGAGGTCGAAGGTGTTGTTAATCCGAATATCGAGTCATCTGGTGGCGCAGGTATCCAGTCGGCTCAATTGGTTGCTTCAAAGGGCGTTGATATTGTACTAACCGGTCATGTCGGTCCTAATGCGTTCAAGACATTGAGTGCGGCAGGAGTGACAATTTTCACAGGAGTGAAAGGTACGGTTCAAGAGGCTGTTGAGACATACGAAGCAGGAAAGCTGGATCGGATGGTTGCTCCGGATAGCCTGTCGAAGTCAGGAATGGGGCAATGATCATTGCCGTGGCCAGTGGTAAGGGCGGTACAGGGAAGACTACTGTTGCGGTCAACCTGGCGTTGGCGTTAGATTCAGTAAGTTTTTTGGATTGTGATGTTGAGGAGCCCAACGCGCATTTGTTTTTGAAGCCGGATATTCAGAAAGAAATCCCTGTCACGGTTTCTGTTCCTGTGTTCGATGGGCAGAAATGTGTAGGTTGTGGTAAATGTGCCGAGGTATGCGCGTATCATGCCATCGCGGTTATTCCAAACCCGAAAAAGAAATCTCAACCACTTCTTTTTCCGCATTTATGTCATGCCTGCGGCGCATGTACGCTGTTGTGTCCTGTTGGAGCGATCCATGAAGAGGAAAGGTGTATTGGAATTATTGAGAAGGGCTTTTTCGGTAATAGTGAGTTCATTCAGGGTAAGATGAATGTCGGGGAGGTTTTGTCTCCTGTGATCATTCGTCGCGTAAAGGGGTTGATCGATCCCGCGATAGTGACGATCATTGATGCACCTCCAGGTACGTCATGTCCTGTCGTAGCGGCTATCAGGGGAGTTGACTTTTGTGTCTTGGTGACTGAGCCAACGCCATTCGGGTTGCATGACTTGACTTTAGCAGTTGATGTTGTTCGTCAAATGAAGATCCCTTTCGGAGTTGTGATCAACAGAGCTGGTCTTGGGAATGATGCGGCGGAAGATTATTGTCATAAAGAAGGGATCACTATTCTGGCCAAGATCCCTTTTGATCGTGAGATCGCCGTGCATTATTCGACGGGGGAGACGCTTGTTGATAAGAGCCCGGCGATGATGGAATTGTTTAATTGTTTATATAAAAATATTTGTCAGGTGAAGAATGAAGCAGATCGTTGTTCTTAGTGGAAAAGGCGGTACAGGCAAAACGGTAATGACCGGGGCATTAGCTGCGCTTGTTGATAATAAGGTTATGGTCGATTGTGATGTTGATGCGGCAGACCTGCATCTTCTTTTGACGCCACGGATCATGGAACGTCATGAGTTCAGGAGTGGACAGAAGGCCCATATAGATCCTTCTAAATGTATTCATTGCGGGAGATGCCGGAAGGTTTGTCGTTTTGAGGCTATAACAGAAGATCTTTTGATGGAGAGTGCTTTCTGTGAGGGTTGTGGGCTTTGCGCGCGGATTTGTCCTGTTGCCGCTATTACGATGGAAGATAATTTATGTGGTGAATGGTTCGTATCGGAGACGCGGTTTGGAACTATGGTCCATGCCAGGCTTGGTGCCGGGGAAGAGAATTCAGGAAAGCTTGTGGCTCAGATACGCCAAGTCGCGAAGGAAATAGCCAGGAATGAATCGCGGGATTGGGTGATCATTGATGGTCCTCCTGGGATCGGTTGTCCTGTGATGGCGTCGTTGTCAGAGGTTAATGCCGTATTGCTGGTTACGGAGCCAACCTGTTCTGGTCTGCATGATGCTATGCGTGTGGTTGATCTTGGGAAACAATTTAAAGTCCCGGTTCAACTTGTTGTGAATAAATGGGATATTAATCCATCGGTAACAGAGGCGATTGAGAAGGTTTGTCAGGAGAATGGCGTTCTGGTAGCCGGTCGGTTACCGTTTGATCGTGTGATTATCGATACTGTTATTGCGGGTAAGACGATCATAGAGGGCGAAAGTCAGAGCCTTAAGGATGAAATTGTGAGGATTTGGGAGAGCTTGAAAAGATCGGTGTGATGAAATTGCTTGTGTTGGAATCCGCATTGTTAAGAAAGGGTGATTATGGGGTGTCAGAGCGATAATCAGGTCAATGAACAGGAAAGAAAAGTTCAGGAGAAGATGACATTGGTCAAGCGGGTGATCATTGTGATGAGCGGCAAGGGGGGTGTTGGAAAAACATCCGTGGCCGTTAATCTGGCCTGCGCTTTGGCTGTTTCCGGAAAGAGCGTGGGGCTTCTGGATACTGATATTCATGGTCCCAATGTGGCGAAGATGCTGGGGATTGAAGATCAGACTATACAACAGTTCGGAACAGATATGATTCCGGTGATGGCAGCCTCTAATTTGAAAGTAGTAAGTTTGGCGCTATTGGGTAAGGCGGCTGATACACCTTTTATTTGGCGCGGTCCGATGAAAGCTGCGGTCATTCGGCAGTTTTTGGGAGAGGTGGATTGGGGTGTTCTGGATTATCTTGTGGTGGACTCTCCTCCTGGAACAGGTGATGAGCCTTTAAGTGTTTGTCAGCTTTTACCAAGGATTAGCAAAGCTGTTATTGTGACCACTCCGCAGGATGTGGCGGTTCTTGATGCGCGTAAAAGTATTATGTTTGCCCGTGAATTGAATATTCCGGTCATTGGGATTATTGAAAATATGAGTGGGCTTATATGTCCGCATTGTTGTACCCGGATCGATCTTTTTAAACAAGGTGGAGGTGAAAAAGCGGCTCAGGATCTCGGAGAGAGCTTCTTGGGGAGTATCCCTCTTGATCCCGAACTGGTTGCTTTGGGAGATAGCGGAAAACCATTGATGTTATTAAGAAACCAGTCCGAGGCATTTATCGCTTTTGAAAAGATCGTGAGCAAGATTGAGGATTTTTGTAAATGAAAACATATCTGGATTGTATTCCGTGCTTCTTAAGATTGACCCTTGAGCAGGGGCGCTTATTGGTCGGAGATGAGATTGTTCATCGGGAATTGATGAATGAGGCCGCAAAGCTGGTGCTCCGCACCTCTCTTGGATCAACGCCTCCTGAAATGGTAAAAGAGATGCAGGCGGTCATAAGACGGAGGTTCCCCGGTTGTGATCCTTATAAAATAGTTAAGGATAAGAGTAATCGTCGGGCTATGGAACTTTATCCGATGCTGAAAGAGAAGGTAGCTTCTTCCGGAGACAGTTTGCTGACAGCAGTTGAATTAGCGATTGCAGGGAATGTGATTGATTACGCAGCGAAGAATAATCTTAATGTTGAGCAAGAAATCCAGGCCATTTTGACAGGAAGTTTCTCGGTTGGACAAAAAACTGTATTTGAGTATGATCTTTTCAGAAAAGATCTGGCTGAAGCCAGGACAATCCTCTATTTGGCTGATAATGCTGGAGAAATTGTTTTTGATCGGATTTTGATCGAAGAGATCGGCATAGGGAGAGAGGTGATCGTTGCCGTTCGGGATAAGCCGATCCTGAATGATGCTACCATGGAAGATGCGGTTTTCTGCGGAATAGACAAGATCTCCCGGGTTATATCTAGCGGAGTTGATGCGCCGGGGACCGTGCTTGCGTATTGTTCGGAAGAATTCTTGAAGATTTTTAAGCGAGCTGATATGGTGATCAGTAAAGGTCAGGGGAATTACGAAGCTCTGACTGAAGCTCCCAGGGGGATCTTTTTTCTTTTTAAGGTTAAATGTCCGGTCATTGCGCGTCATGCCGGAGCTCAATTGGGAGATATTGTTTTAAAGAGAATTTGAGAGGAAGGGTTATGAAGATCCAACTGATCGCGAATGGTTCAACTGCACGGCAGCGCAAGATCAAACGCTGGGGGATTTCATTTTTGGTCGGGAATGACGTTCTTTTCGATACTTTTGGTGATGTTGAAGTCTTTGCGCGTAATGTTAAGAAATTCAGGATTGATCTTTCGCATATTCGTTATATCGTCATTTCTCATGATGATTGGGATCATATTGCCGGGCTATGGTATGTGATCGATAAATATAAAACTTTAACGGTTTATGTAGGTTCGCATTTTAATAAAGAGCTCAAAGAGAAGATTTGTTCGTTTGGAGTAAAGCTGGTTGAAGTCAAAGGGCCGATGATGATCCGTGAAGGTGTTTATACGACAGGAGAGCTGGCAGGCGGGTCCACGCGTGGAGTGTTGTATGAACAATCTTTGGTTATTAAAGACGGAAAGCGTCTTGGGGTTATCACGGGTTGTGCGCATCCTCAATTGTTGGATATTTTACGCGCGGTCAGAGATTATTTTCATCAGAATATCAATGTTGTTATGGGGGGATTCCATCTTAAAGATATGGAGATTGATCGTATTAAGCAAATTATCGATGGGCTTTTAAAGTTTGGTGTTGCTCATGTTGTGCCGCTTCATTGCACAGGAGCTGCGGCGGTCAAAGAGTTTAAGCGGTTTTATGTGAACAATTATTCCCGTATGCGTGAAGGTGATGTGATGAAATCTGTCCAGTCAGGCTTTCTGACCTGGAAGGGAAGTATAAGATAGAGACTGCAGGAAAGATAGGGATTCCCCCGTTCACCGTTTAGCAATATTATAAATTCTGTCTGATTATCGGAAATTATAGAAGTAGAAGTAGTTGACTTTTAATTGTGGAGAGATTATGTTAAATACAAAATTAAAGCACCTGAGCAGTCTTGAAGAAATTAATGATCTTTTGAAGAATAGTCAGAATGTTATGGTTTGTTGCGGACGCATGGGGCCTATGTGTATCCCTGTGTATCGTGTGATGGAAAAATTGCAAGATCAATATCCTTACGTTGCTTTCAGGGACATGGACTTTGATATTTCCGCGGCCGATTTCATAAAAGGCCTTTCTGATTGCGCTTCGTTCATGGGGTTGCCGTTCACGGTTTACTTTCGAGACGGGAAGGCTGTTAAAGCTACGAGTAGTATTCAGAGTGAGAAACAGGTTATCGCTATTTTGGACCAGATGTTTAAGAAATAGGTGACTTCTATGAAGACAGAGCTGCTGATTATTGGTTCTGGTCCTGCCGGGCTTCAGGCGGCTATTCATGCTTCCCGTCGTAAAGTTGGTACAGTTGTTGTGGGAAATATTCATGATAGCAGCCTTAAAAAGGCCAAGGTCGAGAATTATTGTTGTATGGAGCTTTTTAGCGATGGAAAAAGTCTTTTGGAGAAGGGGCGCAAGCAATGCGAGAAATTTGGCGTTGTGTTCCTTGAACAAGACGTCATTAAGGTTGAGAGAAATGATCAACGTTCGTTTGTTTTTGATTTGACGAGTGGTGAAAGAATAGAAGCTGTTGCCAGTGTTATTGCCACAGGTATCGCGATCACAAAGCTTGGTGTTAAAGGTGAGAGCGAATATCATGGAATGGGGGTCAGTTATTGCGTTGATTGTGACGCAGGTTTCTTCAAGGATAAAAGGGTCGCAGTTGTAGGTAATGGAAGCGCTGCGGTGAGCGGGGCTTTGATTTTGACGCATTATGCCAAGGAGGTTTTTCTTGTTTCCAAGGCGTTGGAAGTTTCTCGTAATTTGGAGTCGCATCTTGATGAAGCGCATGTTATCAGGGTGGATCATAGATGGGTTAAAGAGATTGTTGGTCAGCACAACAGGGTTGCGGGTCTTTTATTGGACAATAACACCTGTATTGATGTGGATGGTGTTTTTATTGAATTAGGCGCCAAAGGGGCGCTGGAGCTCTTTAATCCGCTGGGGATATCTTTGGATCAAGAACAATTCCGTTATATTGATACGAACAAGAAACAGGAAACGAACATTGAAGGCTTGTATGCTGCCGGAGATGTTTGCGGCTCGCCTTTTCAGTTGGCCAAGGCTGTTGGGGAAGGCTGTGTCGCGGGAATTAGTGCCAGTGATTATATCAAGTCAATCTTGTCGGAGATTCCTTAAAAAACAAATAACAAAGAGGTTAACGTATGAAAGTTGTGATCATTGGAGGTGTTGCAGCGGGTCCCAAGGTCGGAGCCAAAATTAATCGTTTGTGTCCACATGCTGATGTAACGCTTGTTGAGAAGGGTGAGTTTTTATCTTACGCCGGATGCGGGTTGCCTTATTACATTGCGGGTGAAGTGAAAGAGCAGAAAGAGCTGATGTGTACGGCCGTTGGCGTTGTGCGCGATCCCGTGTTCTTTCAAAATGTAAAGAATTTGAATGTTTTAAACAAGACGGAAGCGATCTCGGTCGACAGAAAGGCCAAGACGGTCACAGTTCGGGATCTTCGTACTTTACAAGAGAAGGTTTTATCGTACGACAAGCTTGTGTTTGCGACAGGGTCGTCCTTGATCCGTCCGCCATTGCCTGGCATTGATCTGAACAATGTATTTTCTGTTCATAAGGTTGAAGATGCAGAAGCGATCCGTATGGCGTTGGCACAGAACAAGGCCAAGGATGTGGTGATCATTGGCGGAGGTTTGATCGGGTTGGAAATGACAGAAGCGCTGGTGCGTCATGGCGCGAGGATCACTATTGTTGAGAGGTTACCTTACATTCTTCCCATGATGGATGCTGATCTGGTTATTCATGTGATGAAATATCTGGAGTCCAAGGGAGTAAAAGTACGTTGTTCAACCTCGGTGCAATCATTCCAAGGGGAAGGGCAAGTGACTTCTGTTCGTACTGATAAAGGGGATATTCCTTGCGAAATGGTCATTGTGGCTGTTGGTGTGAGACCAAATTCTGGTATTGCCAGGGATGCGGGTCTTGATATCGGGAAAACGGGCGGGATCAAGGTTTTGCCTTCGATGCAGACCAGCGATCCGGATATTTATGCCGCGGGAGACTGTACTGAGGGTTGTAATCTGATAACCGGCGAACCTTGTTTTATTCCTTTAGGTTCCACAGCGAATAAAGAAGGCCGTGTGGCAGCGGTTAATGTTTGCGGAGGGAGCGATGTCTTTCCCGGAGTTTTGGGGACGGCTATTGTCAAGGTTTTTGATTATACTGTGGCAAGGACGGGTCTTGGCGAGGAGCAGGCTCGTAAGGCGGGGTTTGATGTTGTTACAGTTTTAAGCCCGGCACCGGACAAAGCGCATTATTATCCGGAAGCCAAGACGATCATGATGAAGTTGATCGCGGATAAGAAATCCCGTCGGCTTCTTGGGATTCAGGTTGTAGGACCCGGTGAGGGAGACAAGAGAGTGGATATTGCCGTGACCGCGATAACAGCCAAAATGACGATTGATGATGTGGCTCATCTGGATCTGGCGTACGCGCCGCCTTATTCTCCGGCGATGGATAATATTATTACGGCTTGTGATATTGCGCGGAACAAGATGGACGGCCTTTTTGAAGGCATAACACCGGCAGAGGTTAAAGCCATGATCGACTGTAAGGCTGATATGGTTCTTCTGGATGTTCGGTCTCCAGGTGAAGTACAGGCATTGCCTTTCCCCGGAGCCGTCAATATCCCACTGGGAGCTTTGCGTAAACGTTGGACGGAACTGCCCAAGGACAAGGAGATCATTGCTTTTTGCAAAATATCTCTTCGAGGTTACGAGGCGGCACTCATTCTCAAAGGAGAAGGTTTTACGAAGGTCAAGGTGATGGACGGCGGTCTTTTGATGTGGCTTTGATTA
This sequence comes from Candidatus Elulimicrobium sp., assembly GCA_020720365.1. GTDB lineage: Bacteria > Omnitrophota > Gorgyraeia > Zapsychrales > Fredricksoniimonadaceae. The sequence continues at coordinate 5,678 of DYOU01000034.1, read as the reverse complement.
TAAACCTGGTCCGACAATGTTAAAGCGAATTGAGTTGTGTTTTAATCATCAGCGTTTTGTTCACAAGATTAAAGCGGTAGACTTTGTGTCCGGAATGAATCTTGTGCTTGGGCCCAACGGGTCTGGAAAAAGCAGTTTATTGCGCGCGATCCATTCATGTCCGGATTGTATAAGAATTGAAGACAAGTCCACAAAGTATCATTATTTTAACGGAGAGCTTATGAATCCGCATCGGAAGAATGCAAAGGGGAACTCCCTGCTTCGTTGCCGGGCCATGTTCGCTTCGCACGGGGAGAGTATGCGTGATGTGCTTGCGTTTATCCCGTTAAGTCATGGAGATACCCTTCTTCTCGATGAGCCGGAGTCGGGGCAGGATATGGAGTGGATGCTGCGGATCGCCAAGGGGTTTCGTGAGGTGTCCCGTTTGAAGTGTCAGTTGATCGTAGCGACGCATCATCCGGTCTTTATGGGCAAGTCTCATGTGATCGAGTTTCAGCGTGGTTATAGAAAGAAGCTTAACAGGATTTATCAGGATATTCTGGCGAAAAATGTCAAATATTGAAGCGTTCGCAAAGTATGTGGAAGAGTATGAGTCGTGGTTTGACCGGTACCCCTGGGCCTATCAATCGGAATTGACCGCTGTAAGATCCCGTCTTCCTTTGGTTGGCGACGGTATTGAGATCGGAGTGGGGAGCGGACGTTTTGCCGCGCCCTTGGGGATCAAGGTTGGTATTGATCCTTCCACCGGGATGCGGGCATTGGCACAGGGGCGAGGGATCCAGGTTTTTAATGCTAAGGCTGAGGATCTGCCTTTCGGTGATAAGACTTTTGATTTCGGGTTAATGGTCACAACAGTCTGTTTTCTGGATGACGCATTGACAGCGTTTGGCGAGGCGCGGCGGATCCTTAAGCCTGAAGGCGTTATGATCGTAGGGCTTGTAGATAAGAATAGCGCGCTTGGGATGGAATATCAGAGAAGGAAATCAAGGAGCAGGTTTTATTCATCGGCAAAGTTTTATTCTCCGGATGAGGTTATTGACATAATGACACGATCAGGGTTTAAACAGTTTGATTGCGTGCAAACACTTTTTGGGGATATTCACAAAATGGACAGAGTCGATCCCTTAAAGGAGGGGAAAGGGGATGGATCGTTTGTTGTGATCAGGGCAAAGAAATAATAACGAGTTAACAAAAGGAAGAATCTTATGGAAACAATTCAGCAGGATAATATATCAATGCCGAGGATTGGCGAGCTGGCGCCTGCCTTTAAGGCGGTAACAACACAAGGAGAGATCCATTTTCCGAAACAATACGCTGGCAGTTGGGTGATCCTGTTCAGTCATCCGGCGGATTTCACACCAGTTTGCACATCGGAGTTCATGACCTTTGCCAGTATGGAGCAGCAATTCGCGGATGCGAACTGCAAGCTTGTGGGCCTTTCAGTCGATGGTTTGTACAGTCATATTGCGTGGTTAAGGACGATCAAGGAGAAAATTGAATACAAGGGGATGAAGAATGTAGAAGTAAAGTTCCCTTTGATCGAGGATATTACTATGGAAGTCGCCAGGAAATACGGGATGATTCAGCCTGGTGAGAGTTCTACCAAAGCGGTAAGAGCAGTCTTCTTTATTGACCCCAAAGGTGTTATCCGGGCGATTATTTATTATCCGCTTAGCCTGGGCCGCAATTTTGATGAGTTGTATCGTGTTATCGTTGCTCTTCAGGCTGCTGATACATTTTCGGTAGCTATGCCGGCGGATTGGCGTCCGGGTGATGATGTGATCGTTCCACCAGCCGGCTCTTGCGGCGTTGCCAAAGACAGGATGGAGGGTAAGGAGGAGATGACCTGTCATGATTGGTTCTTCTGCATGAAGAAGATCGCTAAAGAAGCCATTATGAAAGCAGTTCTTAAGCAGAAATAGGAAAGCTTTATAGCAAGGAAGTATTTCGTGGGGCAAGGGGTAGATCGCGTGGGTTGTGCTCAAGCAGTAGCAGAGGCTTTGAAAGGCCATTGGGGCTAGAGGATGCCTTAGTCAAGACGATTGTCGGCGGCCACGGGGGGTCAAGCTTCATCCGGGTATTGTGGAGCTGTTTATGTGGTTGGTCATACCAGCTGAGTATCTTTATGCCCAGGAGACACCTCTCGCTGCTCCAGGTAGCATCCTTCTCTCTAGCGTAGCTTTTACGCCAACGCTTCTAAAAGGCCTTTCGATTCAACCTGAAAATCCTTTGATGTTCAATTTTGCTATTGAGAAGAATGAGTGGGGCAAGAAAGAGTATATGGAGGTTGGAAAAGACGGTACTGTTTGGGAGATAATTAATAAGATGTCGATCAGTGCGTTAGATGAAATAACAATTTTCCATCATTCTTATGAACAGGGAGGTAAGAACAGTCTTGTATCGGGCCTCGTTGCACAATTACCGGAAAGAAATAATTCCGGTGTTGTGATCATCAGAGGATCCGATAACAAAGATCGGATCATTGGTCCTGAGCAGATATAGCATGTTAAAGTTGCGAGTTCTTTAAAAGAGAAGAAAGTTTCTGATCAAGCGCAAGAGTCGGGTAAATATGGAGGTATTGATCTTGATGATCTCAATATAGAAAGTGTAACGCTTCCAGCTGATGAATCGCATAGATCACAGAATCGAATGTTTCCGCAGCGTCGCAGTTGACGGCTTCATCCGAGCAGATGGCATCTCAGTCGGAAGTGTTGCGTCAATTAGTGGGGCAATTTAAAGTGGCGAAGAATATGGAACAGGTAGAATTATTCCCCTGGAACGAGGGGTATAGTGTCGCGATCAATGAAATGGATGGGCATCACAAGAAGATCTTTCAGTTGATCAACGATGTCAATCGGGCGATGCGCGGCAGAGATACGGAGCAGATCAATCGGGTTGTTGATGAACTTGTTAAATTCACGGTCTATCATTTCGCTGAAGAAGAAAGTATGGAGCTCATATTACAGGTAAGAAAGTTGTATAGTAAAGATTTTAGTTGTTTCAAAGAATTCATCCGAGTCGAAATGGCCGCTTTGGGAGTCAGGTTATTTTAACGGTCTAAAACAAAAAATGGCGATGATGAAGCAATAATATAAACTTATGAAAGGAGCGGATATTATGGCGGTTAAGACTATTGATGAGTATATTAAAGAAAGATTTGAGCCGGAAGTTGTGTGGCATGATACAAAATCCATGCATAATCAGAAATGGGCTAAAAGTTATCAAGTAGTGATTATTATCCTT
>DYOU01000034.1:0-2335 GCA_020720365.1 Candidatus Elulimicrobium sp. | reverse complement strand
TAAGTTTGAAAAACTTTGGCAAAATTATCGGGCAACCAGTGAAACTTTGAAAAAAGAAAAGGTATTGTTTGATTTAGGAATGAGCCCTTACGACAAGAGCGACGACCCTGAGAAAATGTTTATTACGAGAATTGAATCAATGATCCAGAAGGAGAATACTGCATGGGTTCAGGTTGTCCTCAAAAGTGAGTCTACGGCCGCAGCAGCGAAAATATCCAACCGGATCAGTTCTTGATGGGTGGCTTCATCATTGAAGCCTTACCAGCGGACTGATTTAATCCCGTTTGTAAATTTTTCAAAGAACGTTGGTATTGATCGTTGGTTTTATTTTTGTCGCTTTAGGCATTTTGGGTGCGTTTCCGCATTACTTTTTGTTCATGGGCTTTTGGGAAGAAGCTTTATGATCCTGATCGCGCTTGGGATGACGTTCTATGTATTATCGTTGAAGACGGCCGGAGAAAAATAGTTATTGGAGTATTTCTCGGTTTCCGGTTGCGCGCAGGAATTGAATATGCCGGGTTATTAGTTTTTGTTGAGAAAGAACGATCTCTGTTTCCAGTAAAGCCAATTCTTTATTGGTGATCAGTGTTTCGAGTGCATCTGTTAATCCTGCCCGATGCCGTTCTTCGGTTGATTTCAAATGATTCAAAACAATGTTTCTTTGCGCGATTAAGGCAGATAATGTCTGGATTTCAAGAGAGATCTGATTGGCGGCATCAGCAGATTCTGCAATGGCAGTAAGATAAGTCTGTTTGTATTGTTCGCCAAGTTCATATTGAGTGAATTGTTGAACTTCACGTTCGGCGGTATTTTTGCCGCCATCCAATAGAGGCATGCTTACCTGGATGAACCCTCCCCATCCCTGGCTTTCTTTTCGGGATAATCCGGTTAAGCGTTCTCCGCCAGAGTGAATGTCTCCTGTCAGGGTGACTGTCGGCCGGGATTGCGCGTGTATTTCCTGGAGTGAGTATCCAGACGCTTCAATAAGCGCATTGATCCGGAGCAGGTCAGGACGTTGTTCAATAGTACTCTCGCTTACGGAGGCGGGCGATTGCATGATCCATGATGGGGGAGACCAGGGGTTGTTCAACCATCCGGATCGTGGTTTATCTCCATTGAGAACGCTGAGCGCGATCTCGGCATTCCTGGAACGATTTCTGGCGGTAGCGATCAATGCTTCCAGATCATTAAGAGGTTTCTGGTAATGAACCAGATCATCTTCCCGAATAAGTCCGGCTTCAAGTTTTAGGTAAAGAGTCTTGATTATTTCTTTTGCGTAATGACGAGCGGTATAAAGCAGTGTTTCTATTCTCTTCTGAGAAAGGATCAGATAATAATGTTCTATCATGGCTATTGTCAGTGTGATCTTGAGGGAGTCAAATTCATATTCAGTGGCGGCAGTTATCCGTTGCGCGGCGGATTGACGATGACTTAATCTTTTCCAGATGTCAATTTCATAGGATACAGGAACAGAGATCCAATGGTCCCAATAGGCATTTTTCTCCAGCGCTTGTCCGCCTGATGCCCCTGAAGATGCGTCAAGTTGTATTGAAGGGGATAGTTGGGCACGAATTGTTGCTGATGAAGCTGTGAGACGGCGGATGTTCATCATCAGGGCGTTTAAAGAAGCATTCTTTTCGTTCATTTGATGCAGTAAATTCTTCAGTTCGGGAGAAGTTGAGATTGTCCCTGTGATCGGATGGGTGTTGTTGGCAGTATCATTAGAACCTGCTGCGAATGAAGTTATTGAGATCAGAAGGAGCGCGGTTACGATCAGGGATTGCAGTGCTGATTTACGATGATGTTTGAATATTCCGTCGAAATTTAATGATCCGGATAAAGACTTCAAGACTTGTTTATCGATATCGGGTTGTTCATTCCATTGTTGAGGATTGCAGTACATGAATTCAACCAGCCGACGGTAAGCCGTAAGAGGTAATGAATGGAATTCCAGTACTGTCATGCCGTTGGAACGGTGGATACCGGAAGTAACCGGGATCTGGTCAATGTTAAGCGCGGGAATAGAAAGAGTACCGGAAGACGGTTGTCCGTCGATCAGTGCGTTCAGACAGACACCTCCTTCAGATATATTTGCTGTTCTCACCGGGACAGGTCCTGTTCCGTTAAAGATACAATCCAGTTGATACCGGAAGCGGATATGTCGGCGTTGTTGCGGTTGGTCAAAAGAAAAATAAAGGCCGATGATCATGAGAATAATACGGGCAAGAGCAACAAAAAAAAGAAAGAAAAAGAGGTCAGATCCGTGCCAATGACGGTTCATGAACCCATAGAAAGTGGAAGCCGACAGAATGAGCAGAAGAATAATAATAGGAAT
>DYOU01000100.1 GCA_020720365.1 Candidatus Elulimicrobium sp. | reverse complement strand
CAGCATCAAGTGGAGCAGAAGGCTCAGCAGGCAGAGCAGAAGGCTCAGCAAGCGGCAGCTGCATCTGAACAAGTTTTGTTGCAGCTACGTGCTGTCTACGCCAGCACATCCTGGCGCGTAACGGCGCCGGTAAGAGTTGTGGGGCAGTGGATTACAAGACTATCCCTCACCCAGCTAAAGCCAACAATAAGGTTATTGGCACAACATGCCGCTCTGTATGTAAAATGCCGCCCTCGTTTGCATTCTTTTTTGCGTGCAGCACTTCAGCGGTTTCCGAGTGTTCGCCGGTACGTCTTCACCTTGCTTGGTGTTTCATCCTTGCAGCAGAGTATTTTTCCTGTAGCCCCTGTCGTTCCCATTGACCAAGCAAGCCTCACCCCCCGCGCCCGTCAGATTTACACCGATCTGAAAGCTGCCATCGAACGTCACCAGCAGGCGAGCAACTGATGCGCATCGTCATCGACATGCAGGGGGCGCAGACTGGAAGCCGCTTTCGGGGTATCGGGCGGTATACCGTCTCGCTTGTAATAACCCTGTTGCGCAATCATCGCAATCACGAATACTTTTTAGTCCTGAATGGTTTGTTCAAAGACACTATAGAACCGTTAAGGGCCGAGTTCAACGGTCTTATTGCACAGATAAATATTCGTGTATGGGAGGCCCAAGGTCCTGTAAGTGAAATATTAGATGATAATTTATTACGCCAAAAAACGGCCGAACTTCTTAGGGAATCTTTTGTTGAGAATCTTTGTCCAGACATAGTCTTAATTACGACGATATTTGAGGGGTACGGGGATGACTTTATCGCGAGTATAGGGAAATTTGATTCCGCTACTCCAGTCGTTCTTATTTTTTATGATTTAATACCCTACTTATATCCAGAAACTTATCTCGCAGATAAGCGTGTTGCTCGCTGGTATGAAAATAAACTTGAACAGTGCAAGCGTGCTGATTTATTGCTATCTATATCCGAATCTTCAATGATTGAAGCAATTGAACATCTTAAAATCCCCTCGGATAAAATTATTAACATTTCTACTGCGTCTGATGATAGATTTCATATAGAACAATTGTCATTGGTTGAGAAGGAAGAATTGCTTGAACGTTTTGAGATAACTAAACCATACCTCATGTATTTGAGCGCAACTGATTGGCGCAAGAATCATAAACGTCTAATCGAAGCCTATTCTAAGTTATCTAATACGATACGTGCTTCTCATCAGTTGTGCTTCGTCGGAGGGCTATCATTCGAACATGAGAAAGAGTTTAAGCGTTATGCCAAGTTGTGCGGTTTAATGAAAAATGAGGTTGTAATTACAGGTTATGTTACTGACGAAGAAATTAATAGACTTTACAATTTGTGTAAGGCGTTTGTCTTCCCATCATGGCATGAAGGGTTTGGTTTACCTGTGCTTGAAGCAATGCAATGTGGTCGTGCCGTGATCTGTGCTAATACCAGCAGTTTACCAGAAGTCATTGGCCTGCCAGAAGCCATGTTCGACCCCTTTAATGTGGAAGCCATCAGCCAGAAAGTCGAGCGTGTTCTCACTGATGACTTCTATCGAAGGAATCTCGAAGAACATAGTCTGCATCAAGCGAATAAATTCTCGTGGGACAAAACGGCGAGAATAGCTATTGATGCTATTGAATCTCGATATAATCCAGCCAACATATCAAAACAAATTGAAAAAAAGCCTGCAAATAAGGAGCGAACAAGTCGTTTAATCAATATGATTGCGACTCTGACATCGACATATGATGATCAAGATTTATTAGGAACGGCAGTCGCTATTGCTCAGAATCTACGTGAAATCTCCCCGTCTCAATTGTTTGTAGATATTTCAGAGCTGATCCGACATGATAGTAAAACTGGTATTCAACGGGTTGTACGAAATATTTTGCACCACTGGCTTAGTAATCCTCCGCAAGGGATGTCGGTCGCGCCAATTTATGCAGCAGTTGATCATGGTTACAAATATGCGAGAGCCTTTGTTAATGAATTCATGGGGAAAGTTATACAAACTGATACTGACGATTATATTGAATTTGGGCCTGGAGATGTTTTTATTGGGCTTGATTTAGTTCATCCTGATACTATCACTAAACATCAGGGATTCTATCAGGTCTTACGAAATCATGGCGTATTGGTTAAATTTATTCTATATGACCTTCTGCCGCTGCAATTACCACATTACACAAATATTGGTGTCCCTGAGGGGTTTAGCCGATGGTTGGACATTGTTTCCTGTAGTGACGGGTTGATTTGTATATCTAAAGCTGTCGCCGACGATTTAGCATCATTCATGGGTCAGCAGAATCGAGAAGGGCTTGGGCCCTGTCGCATTGATTGGTTCCATCTTGGCGCTGATATTGAAAACTCAAAATCCGGAATAGTCTTGCCTGATGAATCCTTTTCTGTCGTTGATCAATTGTGCCGGAGAAAAAGTTTCCTTATGGTCGGCACTCTGGAACCGAGAAAAGGCTATGTGCAGGTAATTGACGCCTTCGAACAACTCTGGCAATTCGATGTTGATGCCAATTTGGTCATCGTCGGTAAGCAAGGGTGGAAGTGCGATGACCTTGTTATCAGATTGCGCGCACACCCGGAAATGAACAAACGTCTCTTCTGGCTCGAAGGTATCAGTGATGACTATCTAGAAAAGGTCTACGCCGTCAGTAACTGCCTTATCGCCGCATCCTACGGCGAAGGCTTCGGCCTGCCACTCATCGAAGCC
>DYOU01000099.1 GCA_020720365.1 Candidatus Elulimicrobium sp. | reverse complement strand
GACGGGGATTTCGTTAATGGTTGGGCAGGTTGTGATTATGAATATTTATTATCGTGGCTATTTGAAGTTGGATATAGGGAAATTCTGGTGGGAAATTGCTAAAATATTACCCGCGGTTTTATGTCCGTTTGGGTTGGCTATTCTGGTTTTGCGAGTATACCCAGCGGTCCAACTGCCTGGTTTTATAGTCAATGTCATATTTTATACGGTGGCTTACAGCGTGAGTATGTATTTGATAGGAATGAACCGCTATGAGAAACAGCTTGTTATTGATCCTTTGCGGAGAATGGTTGGTAAAGTCCGTGGGGCAAAAGGATAGATGATGATACAAATTGAAAGAGCTGAAGATTGTTGCGGGTGCCACGCCTGCCAAAATGCCTGCCCGGTTGGCTGCATTACCATGGTGGCCGACAGGGAGGGCTTTTCTTATCCACAAGTTGATATAACTGCTTGTGTTGACTGCGGTATTTGTAATAAAGTCTGCCCGATGTCAAATGATCCTTGCCCGGGTGAAGCACCTCTTGCTTTTGCGGTTTGGAATAAAGATACGGAAATTCGGACAGAAAGTTCGTCCGGCGGGGTCTTTAATGCCTTGATGGTATCAACGCTGAATCAGAACGGGGTTGTTTTTGGGGCTGCGTTTGATGATTCCATGATTTTAAGTCATCAAGCAGTTTCTAACGAAGCTGAAAGTATAAAGCTTCGGGGTTCGAAATATCTGCAAAGCAGCATTGGGAGTTCTTACCAAGAGGTAAAAGATTTTTTGAAACTGGGCCGGCGTGTTCTTTTTTCCGGTACGCCATGCCAGGTTGCCGGTTTGTACTCATATCTCGGGAAAGATGATGAGAATCTCCTGACGTGTGACCTTGTTTGCCATGGTGTTCCATCCCCAAAGGTTTTTGCCTTGTATCTGGCGGAAATGGAGCGTCGTCACGGGGCAAAAGTGACACAGGTTGTTTTCAGGCGGAAGGATCAGGGGTGGAAGAAATTTTCTGTGGCCTGGTCCTTTGAGAATAATACGGAGTATTGCAAGGTTTTTACGGAAGAACCCTACATGATCGGTTTTTTACAAAATATCGATTTAAGGCCTTCTTGCCATGCGTGTCATTTCTCCCGTCTGCCGCGAGTTGCAGATATTACGCTTGGTGACTTTTGGGGGGTCGGTCAGCATCATCCCGAGTGGGATAATGATAAGGGGACTTCTTTGATTCTTGTTCAAACCGAGAAAGGGCAAAGGGCCTTGGAGGCATGTCAGGATTTCCTTGTTATTCATCAAGCCGACCTGGATGCGGCAATCCACTCGAATACCTGTATCTGTGGTTCCGTCCCGCCGGCGGTACTTCGGACCGCATTTTTTCAAGACCTGGAACGGTTGCCGTTCAACAAGGTGATGAAGAAATACATGCTGTCCCCGCCTGCCTGGCGGCAGTTGTTGGCCCTGCCGAAGCGGATGGTTAAATACGGTATCAGACGGTTACGGTCTCGTTTATAGTGGTTGTCGCCTTGAATCTATTGAACAGTGAGTCGCGGGAATTAGTGAGTCTATGATTACGGTTGCAACATTAAATATTGTAGTGGTTTTTTTAGCTTTTTTTGCCCGGTTCAAGAATTGGGAGTTCTTGCTGAAGATATCGTTTGGCCTGCTTTTTGTCTTCCTGGCGTTGCGGTATGACTACGGGAACGATTACCAAGCATACCTTAAAGACTTTATGAGGTTGAGTTTCAGCGATTTTACCAGCTATAGCAAAACAACTCATTTCGAGCCGGGTTGGACATTCCTGTGTTATCTGTTCAGGCCATTGGGGGCTAAGGGCTTTTTTGCCATGACAGCGGTTTTGGCCTTGTTTAACTGTGTTGTCTATTACCGTTTTATTAAAAGGTATGTTCCTTCCGCCTATTACTGGCTGGCGGTTTTTTTGTATGTATTTAATCCTTATTTCATGTTGGTCCATGCCTCCGCCATGCGGCAGTCCGTGGCGATCTCATTGTTTTTATTAGCTGTTGATTTCCTCTATAAAAAGAATGCCATTGGATATTTTATCTGTATTGGTCTTGCCGCGTTAATCCATCTTAGCGCGTTGATTCTGCTGCCGGTTTTTCTGCTCGGGATGTTTAACTGGAAAATAAACAAAGCGACTGCCGCCGGTCTTTTAGCCAGTTACATCGCCATTATTTTTATGGGAGAGGTATTTAGAGAACCAGTTGCTAATTTTATTGCCACCTATTTTGAGCGATATGCTGTTTATAATGCCCAGATCGGCGCTGAAATTGGCACCGGAATGGGACTGCTGTTTTATACGCTATTGTTTATCCTGATACTTTGGTACGAACAGTATCAAACCAGAGAGAATGCAATAGTTTTTAAGTTGGCTGTTGTGAGTTACTTGCTTTTACCCGTAAGTATCATAATTATGGCATTAGGCCGGTGCACCATGTATTTCCAGCCTGTTACGATTGTCGTCTTGCCCATGGTCTTTGCAAATATGAAAAATGTGATTGTTCGATACGCGGTGATGTTTGCGCTTATCGCGATAACATTATTATCGTTTAACGGCTTTTTTCATTCCAAGGTTTGGGAAAAGAAGTTTGGAACGTACCAAACGATATTTTCTTCCCAAGAATTGTATTGATAAATTGTTTTTTGCGAAGAATGAAGAAAAATGAAAATCCTGTGGCTTAGCAATACGGTACTTTCTGATAGCGATAGCGGGGCCTCGGGCACATGGCTGGGCGCGCTTTTAAAAGGGCTTGTTGAATCCGGCTCTATT
>DYOU01000098.1 GCA_020720365.1 Candidatus Elulimicrobium sp. | reverse complement strand
CCAGTACAAATATATCCTTTATTATAAAGTATTTAAGAGTTTATTCTTGCACTTTTCTTGGTCTTCCTCTTTTGCGGGATCATTCTTGAAAGTTGTGGGTAAACAAAGTCATATCAGGAATGAAGCCGGTATGCTTTAGGACTTTCAAGGTGAAGTATTCGAAATCATGAAATCCATAGCTTCGTCTTTTAATAACCTTGATTTTATTGTTTATGCCTTCTGCCATGCCATTCGTGATTCTATGGTTGAAAAAGGAGAAAATTCCGTCATTCCATTTGCGGAGCCTGTCGGAGAAACGGACAAACGGGTAAAGCTTGGACGACTTGCATCTTTTAACCCAATCCTTCATGAATTCTTCGGCTTCCTCGACCGTCTCGCAGGCATAAAACCGTTCGAAATCCTCCTTGAGGATATAGGCCTTGTCCATATTCTTGTTCAACTCCATAATCTGTTCGAGAGTCTCCTTTTGTCTGTGCGTAAGATCCTTTTTGAACCAAAGCCATCTGCTGCCCTTGAGCGTCTGATATCCGTCGGCTTCGGCAATGGACTGCTCCGCCTTCCTCACCTCGTCAACCGCGAGGTTCAGGTACTTGAATATGTGGAATTTGTCAAACCCTATGTCGGCGGACGGCAGGTAGTGTCTGACAGACGTGATGAAGGGATCCCACATGTCCATGCACACAGCCCTGACCGAAGCTCTTTTCTCCTTGCCCCAATTTCTGAGGAAACGTCTTGCCGCCATCTTGTCCCTTCCCTCGACGAGACCTATCACCCGTCCTGTGCCAAGGTCATAGAACACGCTAGCATACCTGTGCCCCGAATGCCCCCCAACTTAAGCAGCTTTCTCTCTTTTTGGAGAAATCATTCCGTAAGCTATTCCGAGCAAAACCATGTCTTCCTTCACCGCTTCGCATCTTCTGAATTCCTCCTCCCGCTGAGTCGATTTGCACCGGGTGAAAACCGATGACGGAAACTGACAGATTTTCGGTCTGATCCTCCACGGTTCATATAAGAACCAACAATCTCGCATGGCTTTCACGCATCGTTGCAAGCGCAGTTTTTGACCCCATTGTGGGAATATCGCCGCAGACAGGAAATGCTTGGACATATCGAGTATGAACGAAAAGCAGAATATTTTTACTTTTTCCTGTTCAGGAAATAGTTTTGGCCGTTTCAGTTTGTTGCGTATACTTGCGGCCAGATTATAAAAAATGATGGCCGCCCAAAGAAGTTGCCGTATACGCGGCAGGGAGGTTTTTTTAATGTGCTCAATTCGAATCTGGCTTTTCAAATGTCTGAAAGCCAGTTCAATGCGCCATCGTTGCAGATAGAGCCTGGCCAGGTCGAACCATTCGTAGAGTTTTTCATCCAGCAGTGTGGTTATCAGCACTCTGGAACGGAGCTTGTTGGTTCCTATTGTGCGGACAAGCCTGACCTTGAATTTTGTTCCTGCAAGATGCCCGTGTTCCGGATAGTTCAATAAATGCACTCTGGTCAATGTCACTTCAATTATCTCCGAGCGTTTACGGCTTTTCCTGAAGTCCTCGGCGAGTTTTCCCATCTTCAGTTCCATCAGCACATTGTGTCCTGTCCTGGCGAGCATGAATATATGAGCCATTCCATTGAAGCCCGCATCGGAAATATACAACGTAAATTCCTTGTTTTTCTCCGCATGGCCAATCATCAGTTGGCGTTCACGGGGAACGCCGTTGTCGAAATTCATATCCGAAAATGTCCCGGATGCAAGATCCAGGAATCCCTCAAGCTGTATCTGCGGATAATATGCGTCCCCTGCTGTGCCGCTCCCAAGTCCGCAAGCTTCAATGGTTTCATTAGTCCTGGGAATAATGCATCTGCTTCCGTCGACAATTGTAACGCGCATGCCGTTGTAAAGTTCATCCTTGTCCGAACGGGCCTGCCTGTGACTTTCAGTCGCGGCCTCAATGACCATCTCAAGCGGAATCTTCAGGCAGGCCCTACGATATGCCTCTTCCGACGGCGGCCCTTCATGCCTGCCAGGAAAGCAATTTTCAAGCCACATAAACTGCAAAAGCCGGAGAGTTCCGAATCTGAATCCGGAGGAGGCATCCACAATGAAGGAATACAAAAGAGTTTTCAAGGTCAAATCACGATCCCTTGTAAAATCATTTCTTTTTAGAAAATCACGGTTGCCGCAAAAAACCGTAAAAAACGTTTCGAACCTCTTTGGGATTTCGTTCATTTTCCTCCTTCGGCGTTTCCGTGTGCCGATTTGACAATCTTGACGGTCAGCTCCGAAATTTCCCTTAAAAGCCATTCGGCGCGTTTGCCGTTTTTCAACTGCTTCTCGAACACCCCCATGTGTTTTTTAGACACATAGGTAATCCGGTTCTTTCCTCCAATGCTGCGGGACAAATAGCGGAAAGGGCTGATGCCGCCGCCCTGCTTGCGGGCGGTGACGATCAGCGAACCGGAAATCCACTCCCGCATTCCGCGCAGCTCCCTCAGATACCGTTTCCGCGCCATTTCCATCTTTTTCAGCTTCATACCGAGTTCTCCTTGTGTTATATGCGAAATCGCATATAATACAACCTATAAAAAGGATTGCAAATCATTTGCGAAAAAAAAATGAATATTTTTTAAAGGCCGTAGAAATGGACAGGCACGGCGGATTGAGATTGAATTACTCTTTTCTTTTGCTTAAGTTGGGGGGCATTCCCGTCGGAGGCGGAGAGACGCCCGCCTATGCGGAAGTCTTCGATCACGGCCTGACGATGTCGCTGTGGAACGAAAGCCGAAGAC
>DYOU01000097.1 GCA_020720365.1 Candidatus Elulimicrobium sp. | reverse complement strand
AAAGATTTAGCCGCAGCGCGCGCAGAGGTCACGGAGATTTTTAATAGTTTTTTCTCAGTGATCTTCGTGATCTCTGTGGTAAAAGGACTTTAAGAAACACTCTCTAAGGCAGTAATTGTCTGGAATCGATCTGCGAACAGGCGGCGCCACTGCATGTGGACATGTCTTTTAGCCATGCGGAAAACTGTTCAAGAAGGTTTTGATCGGCGCTGCCAGAAATATTCTCCAACTCGTACGGGTCTTTTATTAAGTCATATAGTTCCACCGCGCCATTGCCATGTTCCATATATAAATATTGATTTGTTCTAAGTCCGCTATAAAGGGGATCAATTGGATCAGTCACAGCAGGCGGAAACTTTAGCATTGATTGAAGGATATTGGCGCTTGCAATGACAGGAGGCTCATACGCCTCCGGATGATTATCTTCAGGGTAAATTTCCAAAAGATAAGCCTGCCGCCAGTCAGCCTTAACCGGATCACCCGCCAGGACACCCGCCAGGGATCTTCCATCCACAAACGAGGGAGGCGTAACCCCCGCCCACTCGGCAATGGTGGATGCAATATCAATATTCCCAGCCAGCAAGCCAGATACAGAACGTCCTTCAGGAATACCAGGGCCGCGAACAATAAGCGGCACCGCAATATCCTCTTCGTACAAAGTTCCCTTGCCTTGATAGAGCCTATGTTGCCCTAAATGAAACCCATTATCAGAGGAGAAAACGATATATGTGTTTTCAAGTTGCCCGCTTTGCTCCAACGTTTTTATTAACTCAGCAATCATTTCATCAACCGCCTGCATCGAAAGTATGCGCTGGCGGTATTTTTGATTCATGGTCGCAATATTTTCTTCCGTTAACAGCGGATTGAATTGCATATCTCCTGGCTTATCAGATACATCAGCCTCATTAAATGATGGCGTGATAGGAATGGTCGCTGTCGGGAACAAATCCATATGCCTTACAGCCGGCGTGGCTGGAACATGCGGAGCCACCGGCGCAAGATATATAAAGAAAGGAACGTCATCTGCCGCGGCGCGCTGAATAAAATCATTTGCCTTGCGACTTAAAACGTCTGTAAAATAATTCACCTGATCTGGAGAATAGGCAACCAAAGAACCATTTTCATTTAAGACATAATCATACTGGGCATAAGGAATTTGTTTCGCATGGCTCACCCACTCAGACCATCCTGGGGGAATATACAACCTGTCTGTGGGAAAAGGAAAGCCATTCAAATATTTCCCCATTAATGCTGTTCGATACCCTGCCGCCTGCAACCACATGCCAAGCGTTGAATCTCCAATGCCCATTTCATTGAATTTTACAAACCCTCCATTGGGAGGCGTGTTGTTATAAACTTGATGGTTGTGGGTATACTGTCCGCGCAAAATGGTGGTACGCGAAGGACAGCAAAGCGGATTTGTAATAAGAAAATCGCCCATGGCCGTACCATGAGCAATCATCAAATCCTGCAAATTTTTCATGTAATCAATGGTATTTAATTTTGAATCCAAATCATCTGTATAAATAAAAATAACATTAGGGCGATTTTCCTTTGGAAGCACAACAAAATCGAGTTGCGATTTTTTCGCGCCACAACTGGAAAGCAGCGCGCCCGCCAACAGCAAAATCAGAATTCTATTTAACTGAAATATCTTTGTAACCATATACAACATTCTCCTTTCATACTACATTCAAGTAATTTTCTTTCCAACAAGTTTACCCCATAATAATTTAAAAATAGGGCAGTCCGCGCTGGTTATGATTAAAGAAAAATCTCTGGAATCATTGGAGACAAGACAATTATCTTGACTCTCGTTGAATTATTTGATACAGTTGTCGCATAAACAACATACGTTGCAGACCATTTGTCATGCGATAGCGGAGCGAAAATGTTACCCAGCCTTGATGAAAAACTTGATCCGCGCGTCAAGCGCACCCGGGGATTGATCTTGCAATCCTTTGAAAATCTCCTCGCCGAAAAAAACTTCGAGAGCATCTCAGTGCAGGACATAACCGACAAAGCGCAAATCAACCGCGCCACGTTTTACGCGCACTTTCAAGATAAATACACCCTGCTTGACTATTCCATAAATCAAATGTTCATGCAGGAAATTGACAAGCGAACCCTGAATATCTGCACCTACAACACTGACAACTTGCGAAACTTGATTCTTGTTGTATGTGAATTTCTTGCCCGCCTGCACACCGATTGCGTCCAACCGCACAACCAATTTGAATCTTTCGTGGAAACAACCGTCAAGAAACAGGTTTTCGACCTGTTGTCTTACTGGCTACGAAACTCAAAAATCTCCACCGAACTTCCCGCGACCGTTGCCACATCCGCGATTTACGGGCTGGCATCACATTACAGCCACAGAAAAAAACGCCCCGCCCTAGATAGGTTTGTAGACGAAGCCCTGCCATTGGTGGCAATTAATTTGGAACAATTTGCATAAAACGTTACGCCATCTTGCGTCCCAAATTCAGATTACAATACCCGCATGATCACCTACTGCGACTACTGCAACACTCACCCCGAAGATACGTTTAATAAAAGTTATCACGACACCCAATATGGGTTCCCTCTTAAGAGTGACAACGAACTCTTTGAGCGGCTTGTATTGGAGATCAACCAGGCCGGGCTTTCGTGGATCACAATTCTGAAAAAAGCCGATAATTTTCGCGCAGCCTACGATCAGTTTGAGATCGAGAAAATCGCAAAATATACCGAACAAGATCGCGCCCGCCTGCTCGCAGATGCGGGAATTATCCGCAATCGGCTAAAGATCAACGCCGCAATTGTCAACGCGCAAAAAATACTTGAAT
>DYOU01000033.1 GCA_020720365.1 Candidatus Elulimicrobium sp. | reverse complement strand
GATATCATGAGGAACAACCCTTAACCCAAATTCTTTACTTGTATAAGTAACATCATACTTAACATCCCCCTTTTGAATCCTTTTCGCTTTGATGGATATCCCTGGCGGACCCGCGTAACCTCTTGTCGCGTCACTAACAATATCAGACGCACTGTACTGAGCTCGCGGTATATAAGGGCCGCCAATCATAGAAACTTTAGAAACATAAAAGACTTCAATTCCCGCAATGAAAAGAACAATTATTATTAAAATAATAACAAATTTAGTAAATTGTGAAGACATCTTGCTTCTCCCCATTAAAGAAAACTGGCATTTGAATTATTATGCCATTACTGAACTTATTTACCTAACCGATTATCACTCTTTTCAAAATCATTACTGACGTATAATCTCACACCCCAAACTGCCTTCCCATTCTTAAAATACGCAGGATCATAAATGACAAAAAAACCGGAACATCCAAGGATCGTTGATGCCTTGTTGCTAAAAATAATGTTTTAATCGTCGTTTCACTCCATTGGGGTTGCTTCAAGTGGCAAGAGATTAGCAAATCCAGTGATAACGAATTATGCTCACTTAGTGGTAAGAATTAGGAGATTTGGAACGGACGAAATAAATAACATCTATTCCTTAATATTTACCTGTCATGAATACCCGTATAACCTTTGACCTTGTCGTTTCGGTCAATGAATCTGGCCACGGTCCAAGAGAAAAGCCTACAAATAGAAACGATGGGATACCCCACAAACAAAAATAATATTTCACTTATCTTAATTATTTCCGATAAAGTTGCCCGTCTGACAGGAAGAACACCTGAGTCCTTTTCAAAAGCCGACTGTTCAAGAAGCTTTAATCCGGTATCTGTATTCATGAAAACAACAATGCCTCCGATAATACAAGCCCCCAGTACAAAAAGAAGAAAAAACAAGAATTCATCAATTATGAAATAACACCACCAAGGAGCATTCTTTAAGACCAACTTGCCCAAAAATAAATTAACCCTTTTAATAAGCCCATCCCAAAAACCATTTAAATCAATTGAGTCTTGTTGGATTGTGCCCATAACTTCACACCACCCCACGTATATACGCTGTTTGTGTTTATTTGTTGGCTTTCTTCTTAGAACTTAAGAAACAGCCGGCTTGCCTTAAAGCAACCATGCCTCCCCCTACCAGCAATGCTCCTCCGACACCCACACCACATCCCATCGCAGGCCGTCCGCAAAAAGGACAGACCGCAGACATCAAATAAGCAGAAGAAGCGATAGCCCCAAGCTGTAAAGAAGCCTTATCCGGAAGTTTGATCTTCATCTCTTCCCTCGAAAAAGAAATACTCCAAGAAAGATAAAGAAATTCACGCAAACGATCGTGGCGCCGGAAGGAAGATTCCAAACATAAGATATAAATATTCCGATAATAACCGAAACAACCGAAAAAAGCGTTGCCAGCAAGATGGCTGACTTGAAATTTCTCGCTACAAAAAGTGCGCTTACAGCCGGAAAAATGATCAGGCTCGAAACAAGCATAGTACCGACTACCTTAATTCCTAGCACCACGGTCAACGCTGTCAGAATGATCAAAACCTTATTAACAAGCCCAACCCTGATCCCTGACACCTGTGCATGATCCTGATCAAAAGTTACCGCAAAAAGATCATGATAAAAGAATTTCACAGCTCCCATGATCAGCAGTGAAAGGACGACGGAAAGCACAACTTCCATCTGACTTACAGAAAGGATATTCCCGAAGAGATAACTGAAAAGATCTACATTAAATCCCCCGGCCACGCTTGCAATAAGGACACCAACGGCCACGCCCATCGCTGAAAGAAGGCCGATGGCGGCATCCCCGAACATCAAAGACTTGTCTGTCAGACGCAAGATCAGCAAAGCCGCCAAAACAACCAAAGGTAATGAGACAAAGATCGGAGTTACATGGACAAGAAGTCCGATGGCGATCGTTGCAAAACTGATATGCGCCAGCCCATCCCCGATCAGGGCAAAACGCTTGAGAACCAGAAAAACACCCAAAAACGCGCAACAAAGTGCTACGAAACACCCGGCAATAAGCGCTCTTTGAATAAAAGCAAACTGTAAAGCTTCCTGAATATCAGTGAACATAGTTAACCATGCCTGTGACAGATAAGATGCTGTCCTTCACCAAAATAACGCGTCATGTCTGGTGAAAGACAAAAATCATCGAATGTTCCGAAGAATACGACCTTCTTGTCCAGATACAAAAGCTTGCTGGCATACTTTCCCATTGTGACCGGATCATGCGAAACAAAAAGAATAGTCGTCTTTTGTGTTTTATTAATCTTTTGAAGAAACGCATAGAACATTTCCCGCGTTCCCGGATCAAGCGCGGTCGTGGGTTCGTCCAGAAGGAGCAATTCCGGGGCATGAACCAAGGCCCTGGCCAAAAGCACACGCTGCTGTTGTCCGCCGGACAAGCGCCCGATCATGCGGCCGCGAAGATCCGCGATCCCGAGATCCTTTAGTATATCGCCTACACGATCCCTGTCTGCGAACGTCATTTTTTTGGGATAGGGCCGAGAAGCAATAAGTCCGGCTGCCACAACCTCATCCACATTGGCCGGAAATCGCTGATCCAAATAGGTAATGCGCTGTGGAAGATAGCCGATCTTCTTCCAATCTTTAAACTCGTGTTGATCCTTACCAAAAAGAACAACCCGTCCGGAGGCCAGCGGCACAAGGCCAAGCACAGCACGGACCAACGTCGTCTTTCCCGACCCGTTCGGCCCTACAATACCGATGTAATCACCCTTATCGACCTTTAGCTCAATCTGGCTTAAGACCTCAGCACCCTGATATGTTACGCGGAGCTTTTCAACTTCCAGAGGGATCACTGACACTTCAGCCCGTCCTTCAGTTTAAGCAAATTGGCTTCCATGATTTTCAAATAAGAAAGATTCGTCATTTGATCCTTCGCAACATTATGCGCGCCGTTAAGCAATTCTAAACGCGCACCCGTTTCGCCAGCGATCATACGTGCCACCTTGGGGTCGATCAACTCCTCATAATAGATCGTGTTAGATCCAACGGACTTGATCTTATCAATGATCTCCTTAATGCTTTTGGGAGCAGGTTCTGCATCAGGTGAAAAACCTTTATACGGAGAAACATGATCCAACTTGTAACGCTTTGCGAAATACCCGAACGCAAAATGCCCGGCATAAATGATCGTCCTGATCTGACATGTGGATAAAGTCGCCGCGTAACGAGCATCCAGGTCTTTCAGCCTGGCCTTGTAGCTTTCCGCATTCGCCTGATAGAAAGAGCTGTTGGTTGGATCTTTTTGAGCAAATGACTGTGCGATCGTATCGACCATGGTTTGAGCTAACACCAGATCAAGCCAAATGTGGGGGTCTTTTCCGCCGTGGTGATGATGTTCAGCTTCCGGTTCTTCAGCCTTGGCTTCAACATTCTCCCCTTTGGCATTCTTCAGGAAATGCTCACCCGCCTCAAACTCCGTTGGCATATGCTCGGTGAACACCACATAAGAACCCTTCTGTGCGATCTTTACACGAAACGCCGAGACCGGTTTGGAGTGATCAAAGGCCAATTGATATGCCCCCTTCATCGGTTCAAGAGTAGCGCCTTCCTTGACCTCTTTGACTTCACCGGAGAAATATCCGCCTGCCGCGCCTTCATTCTCTTCAATGCCGTGAACACTGGCATCATCCACTGTCACGATCACCATCTTCATAGACAGATCAGCATACTCCCCGCCCACCTTGGCAAATGACCAGACATATTCCCCTGCTTCAAGTTCAAAAACTCCGGCCCATTCAAAAACGGCGCCTTCTTTCCCGTGAGTATGTCCATGCTCGGCCTCATTCATCAAAGTGATCCCCGTGCTAGTATCGACCGCAATAAGCCCCTTGTTGGTGACGCCCTTGAGTACATTCGTTGCCCACGGCTCCATGAACTCGCCTGTATAAAGAAACACATCGGCCTTGTTGAGCCTGACAATATCCTGCGGCTTTGGCTCAAAGGTATGCGCCTCAACTCCGGGCGGTAAAAGCATGCTCAGATCAACCTTGTCTCCACCGACTTCTCGGGCAAAATCATACAAGGGAAAGATCGTAGCGAAAACCTTCAACTGCTGATCAGCCGATGCCAACGGGACAACTAAAACCAGTGCTAATACCGCCGCACTCAATAAACTCAATAACCGCTTTAACATATCCTTATCCCTTCTTGTTTAAACAATTTGAACAGATCCCTTCCACCTGAAAAAGGTGAGAATCTATCCGGCAACCCAGTTTTTCTTGAATAGCTTTTTCGGCATCCTCAAGGCCGCAATAATCTACTTCCTCGATCCTCTTACAGCCCCGGCAAATAAAATGATGATGATGTTCCTGCGGCCTCGAACATAAGGCGTATGAAAGAAGTCTTTCATCAGAAACAACAGACACCAACACTCCGATAGATGAAAGCTCTTCAAGAATACGATAGATCGTCGGTAAGCCCAACGGACTTATAACGCGCTTGACCTTCTCGTGGACTTCTTGAGGAACCAACGTACGTTTTTCCTTTAGGAAAAGGTTGATTACCGATTTGCGTTTGGGGGTAAGCTTGAAACCGGCAGACCTTAAAATCGTTAAATATGCAGAAATGTCCCTAACCATATTAAAAATGATAACAAAGATAATGCACTTTGTAAATAGAAATATTTCTATTTATGAATTACTTGACCCCTCTCTTTAATACACTCCGCAACTCTTCTTTATGATTCATTTCTTCCTGAATAAGATAATCCAAATGCATTCTTTTCCATAACTCCGGAAAAGAACTCTTGAAGTGACTATAAAAACGTCTCATTTTATCTTTACAAGTAACTGCATATGTAAGAATTTCCTTCTTTGAAGAATGTGAAGTAAACTTTGTAATATATAAGTTATTCTTGTAAATAAAAGTTTGCGACCATTCAACCATCTGCGGCGATAACGGTCGTGGCAGCCAAGTATTAAGAGTATCGGCTAAACGCGCGGCCTTACATTCCTCAGCTTTTGCCAGATCCCAGCAAAGCTCCTTTGTGGCTAGATCATCCACATTATAGGCCATCTCACGATAAAATCGGGCCCCAGACTGAGATAGTTTAACCCCCACAAATAAAACTTCCCTTAAAGAAGCTTCTCGTTTTCTGAATATAAGGCTAGGAAGAGATCTCTTTTGTACTTTACTTCTCCATCTCAATAACAAACGCCCTTCTTTATTAACAGCAGCATTGCCTAAAAAGAAGATCCCCGCCAAAACAAATAAGCCCAAGAAGATCCCAGCCAGATCAGCAATAATATCAGCCCGGGAAATGTACTGATCAGTGATCTCCTTAACGATCATAACAACCAAAGAAAGAAAAAGAGCGCCCGTTAAGAGACTGATCCAGTCCTTGTTAAAACGTTTAGCGATCGGATATATAATAAACGCCAACACGAATGGTGTTAAGAAAGCAATCCCTCCATGTAAGAGATTATCCATATTTGTTCCATTATTGATTAAGGCAGTGGATGTTTCTGAAAGAATTCCCACATAAGGTCATTGGCACTTGCATCAGCATTTAAACGACCAACAATTCTTCGCCAAGCACGGCAGAAAGCCCCTTTAGGCCTGGCGTCACAAGCTTTATTACCATATGTTGTACTGCCAAGCCATGTATGCCCCATCCCTTCAACCGAACATAATGTTACTTCAGCGAAGGAACCTGTTCGACTGCTGTACGTCTCACAACTAACAGCGCCCTTTTGAAAGGTTATCTGTGGATCTCCTTGACAGTTATTAAACATACTCCACTCTCTTAAATATTCCGGAACAGAACGACATTGCCACAAAGGCTCTCTGCGCGAAGGCAACCCCATTCCATGAATAATCTCTGCTCCACACCCGCCGCAACTTCCACCTTCATAAAGGGAACAACGATCTTGCGTTCCATGAAAATGAATAACAGACACAGCCCTGGAAGGACGACATCCATCAAAAGCATCCTGGCCTCCGCTAGGAGCAATAGCCGCAATCCGATCAGACATTTCACACGCTAAGCGATACACCATGAGAGCGCCATTTGACATTCCCGTTGCAAAAATTCTCTTCTTATCGATGTTATAATCTCTTTCTAATACATTGATCAATTCAGCAATAAACCCAACATCATCCACATTATTCTTTTGCGCGGAACCACAGCAACGACCTGCATTCCAAGTAGCAAATAACTTCCCCAAAACCCTGCGCCCAGTCCCTTCCGGATAAACAACAATAAAACCTTCCTGATCCGCCTTCTCGTTCAGTTTAAAATAATTCACACTCGCAGCCGCATTCCCACCACCACCATGAAATGCCAAAACCAAGGGCAATGAATGATCATTCATATATACTGGAGGTAAATGAACAAGATAATTTCTATTAATACCATCATAAGGCAAGATGTATTGCTGATCACTTGAACTGACATGGCCCCCAGCGATAGAAGAGAATGCTAACGAGAAGAAAAAAAGAAATGTGAAAAAGAAAACAACAAGAATAAAATGTTTCATCATTATTTCATCCTGAAGAAGTTGCACACAAACAAAAAACGCCTTTAACTCATTTGATCATGAATTAAAGACGTTGTTTGTTCCTATAAACTACCGGGCTTTACCTCCCGCTAATTTCTTGGGCCTTTTCGGCCCAAATCGCACCAAAGACAATCACCTGGTACGCTAGTTGATTAAATTATAAACCATTTGACAGAAAATGCAACAATTATCTCCAGTTATTTTACTAAATATTTACATATCCGACGAGAAAAATACTGCTCAAACTTCTCTTTCATGAAATGAATCTATCACCAGCGACGCTTGAGGAGGATCAATAACCCGGATATTCCTCCATTGCCCAGAGCGATACCGAAAAACCCCGATAAATGAAAATATAAAGAAAAGAAACACCACAGCTCCCCAGGCAAAAGTAGCGGAAAGATGAAAGAAATTGAACATAATAAGAAGAACAAAAACCATAACCCAATGCAATGAAACTGAAATAAGCATCGCCCAAAAAGTGTCTCCAGCCCCTCGAAGCGCTCCGATAAAGACAACAAACATCGCTTCAACTAAAACGTAGACCGCCGCCATACGGATCATTGTGACCGCCAATGGAGCTGCACTAACAAAAATCTCTCCAGGCCCGGACGGCCGAAAGAAACTGACCAAATATTGCGGAAAACAACTGAACAGCACCAAAATAAAGGCTGAATAGATCAACCCGATCTTAAAACCTGACATCGTCGCACGATGCGCTGTATCCGGGTCGCCCGCCCCCATATACCTTCCTACAAGGCTTATAACACCGATCTCAACACCGATCAACGGTACAAAAGAAACAAGATCCCAGTTAAAAACAATCGTCGCGGCTGTTGCTGTGACTAACCCTTGAGAATGAAAAATGAGGACGACCGCATTGAACGCCAGCATATTAAAGAAAAGCTCAAGCCCAGTTGGTGAGCCTAAACGAAACAATTTTCCCATCGCATCCGCATTAAACCGGAAAGACGCCCCTAAGGAAAACTCATTAAAATTCTTTTTATTGAAATACGCACAGAGCAAAACAACTAACCCGCTTAGCCCCCCAATGATCGTCCCATAAGCAGCACCGGCTATCCCCATGGCCGGCATTCCACACTTACCAAAAATCAGGATATAATTCAGGACAACATTCACCGTCATGGCAGTTACCGAAGCCAGCATGACCATTCCGGTACGGCCTATCCCCGAGAAGAATGAGGCGACACTTGTCCTGACAAGGCTAATGATGACTCCAAATAACAAAATATCAAAATACAGCTTTTGAGGCGCCATTTGTGCTTGAGGAACCCCCATTAATTCAAAAAGACTATACGCCAAAGGCTTGCAGAAAAGCACAGGGATATATCCAATGAAAGCAATGATAACTGCCTGAGTCAGGACAACAGCACATAAATTTTTTCTCCCGGCGCCCAAATACTGCGCCACCAGCGCTGTAGAATAACCAATGATCCCGATCAGAAAAGAGATCATCATGAAGACTGTGAGCCCTCCCCCCATTGACGCATTCATCTGTTCGGGGCCGAGTTTGGATAGAAACAAGCGATCTGTAAAGATCATGATTGTGTCGCAACCATGTGAAATGACCATAGGAAGAGCGATCAACGCCATTTCATGGATTCCACCGGGCTTATGTAGCGGTTTATTCAAATTCATTTATTCAGGAACTCCCTCATAACGGGCGAAGATATAATACTGCCGTAATGAAAAATAATGCATGATCCACGCCCATCATCCTGACAGAATTGGAACTGTTCAATAAATCTTTCCGGAGAATTGACCTGCTGATACGCCCCAACTGCAAAATTAATTTTGGATACATCGGAAACTTTACTGCGGGCATCCTGAACCAATTTTCTAAATTCTACTGGATCCGGAGAATAGGTCATTACCGTAACAAAATCAACCAGGCCGCTATTCACCCATAAAGGCCAATCCTGAAAGGCTTCTTCGAAAGCACGTGTGTATGGCGAACAGCCCGTCGTAGAGATAACCAAATTAGGGCGCAACTCCTTGACCCGGCCAATAAGGGCTCGCAGGAGTGCCGTCACCTGTGCACGTTTCCAATCTTTCCAAACCTGGCTGTTATCAATGATCGTATCCGTCTTATGTGCCTGTTTAAACCGGTCCACATTCATTCTGGAATATCCGTAATGCGGCTTTTCATCCGGGTAACGAATATAATCAAACTGGATCCCATCCATATCAGGATAAGCGCGCACCAATTCTTCAACCATTATCGTTAACTCAGAGCGAACTCTTGGATCCCCAGGTTCAAGAAAGAATTGTCCATCGATCTTGTAATCATCCAGTACAAGTTTTTTCTTCTTGCTGCGCGTCAAAATAGAAGCGCCGTACTTCTTTAAAAGAGGCGCCCTTGAATTTGCACTGAGGCTTAGTAAGTTAACCCAGGCATGAACTTTAATACTTTCCGCGTGCGCTTTCTCAATCAATAAAGCAAAAGGATCTTCTCCCACCGATTTTAAAGAAGCGATATAGGGTTCTGAATCCCCCACTTTTGAAAGGAACCACGCCTGATCTGCCCGATAAACTTGTACCAATAATGTGTCGGTCCCTGTTTGTTTCGCGTAAGCAACAAGGTCCAAGATCGCCTGACGACTGGCCAATACCTGCGGCGTTTGAATAACAGTCACAAAAACACCATGCCGCGGCACACCCTCAGACCATCCTATCAGCGGATACAACAAGAAGATCGAGACTAAAACTCTAAATACAACGTTCATCATATACATTCAATCCTGGTACCTGAAAATCAATGATGTAAATTACCACAAAATGCAGATGAATCCTATAAATCCTTATGGAATAAAAGAAATTAACGCCCTAAAAAAATCTGTTCAGGGTTTATTGATCCTGTTCGTTAATCTTAAGAAGCCATCGAGGATCGTCAAGGGGTGCGGAGGGCATCCAGGGATATAGAGATCAACAGGGATCAGTGTATCTACTCCCTGGGAAACTTCAGGGCTTTCCGCGAAGATACCTCTAAAAGAGCTTCCCTCATATTGCGCGTGACAGGACCTGTTATCACTATGCCATCCGCATGACGAGGCGACGCCACAAATTGTATACCAAAGCGGCTAAGATCAAACACGGGAGTATTCAAAACATTAATATCTGATTCACAAGCATTGCACCCGCCAGCTGAAAACTGACGTAATTTCAAGGAGCGGCCAAAAAGCTTGAGTATCTTACTGTCCAACGCTGCGGCTAACCGCAATTCTTCTTGCTTTAGAAATAAGTCTTCCCGTCTTAAAACCGCCATCCGGAAATCATTCGAATATGTTAACCCGTTATCAGGTGTAAAAGTTGAAGTCCCAAGATCGACTCCCTCATCCCCCTGACCTGCTATGATCGGTTTTCCTCGATATCGTTGAGTCAAGACCGAAAGCTTCCCCTTGGGGAAAGTCAGGGTTCGACAGCCTTGTTTAAACCGAGTGATTAAAATCTTTTATAATTCTTTAATCTACAAATACATCCTCTGATTATATACGCACTTCAATATATAAATATTTAGTTGCTTTTTTGTTCTTCCTGACAAGACGCAGGGTCTCCTGCCTTACGGCCAAACAATTTACTCGCCTTGGCAAATTGGTCCGCAAATCCCCACTGTTTAATCAGGGCATTAGCTTCCCGCTCTTCAGTACACGTCACACGGCCTTTCTTCACATGATCTAAAACCCGATGGGCTAACTCATGCGCCAAAACCCCCTCAATCGGCGCAGATGTTTCGGCTTCATTCAATGCATCTCCTAACTTAATGATCGTTATGCCCTTCTCAAAAGCCGGGGCATCATCTTCTGAAGCAATAATCTCTGACGTATTCGCGAAGCGAGCCGTACCGGTATAATAATATTCGGTAAAAAGAACCGGCCGCTGCCGATCGGTTACCTGCAAGAAATCTTTCAGACTCATTCCTCTTAAAACATTCTTAAGAGCCGTATGGATTTTGGGCATCCCTTGAACAATACCTTGAGAACAGAATTCTCCCAGATATTCCTCTATAACCTCTGCACGGTCATCCAAACGCCAGTCTTTCAATCTTCCCTTATAAAAATGGAACGTCACCATATTCTGATCGACCTTATCGAAAGGTTCATTGAATGTTATCCATTCATCGGCACCTTCAAGCCTGGAGGTTCGCGCTGCCCTTGACGGATAAATATCATCAAAAACGTTTTTTAACATCCCGGCATACACACTCTTAACTTTGTCAACAGACTTAAAATGCCAAAAAGCATAAATATATGCAATGGAGGACAACATAAGCACCAGCAACAATACACCATACACTCTATTCTTCATGACAGCGACCGGCCTTTCATCATTATATATAATTTCTCAACCTTTTCTCTCGCCCAGGGAGTCCTTCTCAGAAAAACCAGGCTCGATCTTATACTGGGGTCAACTGAAAAACAATTTATCCGGATCTTCCGGGACATGTTTTCCCACCCATACTTCTCAACCAATTGTATCAGAATTGTTTCGAGAGTAACGCCGTGTAAGGGGTCTTTATGCTTGATCTTATCCATATATTTCTATTAATGCCGAGGGCTTGTTGAACTGCCTGTTGTCCCTATGCTCTCCATTATAAGATAGATATTACATTAATTATATCCTCAACTTGGATTATTCAAATATAAAGTCAAAGAATGTAATCTGCTCAAGGCCCTCTTATTTAAAGAAGAAAACCCGCTACTGGAATAAACCAGACAACGGGTTTTTAATAATTAGACCTGAACCTGATCAATAGGTAGGCTGATTGCCTCGTTATTGCGCTCCCAATAAGGTTGACGGTTTCAGCACAGGTGTAATATTCATGATCACTGGAGTAAACCCACTAAAATTATCTTTTAACACATCACGTACGACTTGATCATTAAATCGCAGCTTCACACCGTCAACCTTCCTGATGATATAAATATCCTTAATGTCAACTCCACCTGTCTGAGCCTGATCAACTCGTTCTAGCTGAGATATTTGAACAGGTAATTCAACCTCTGACACACCATCCGTAGCCAACGCCTGCAACAATGTTCTTGCATTATTGCGAATAACAACATTTCTGTGTAGACTAGCGATATTGATCAGGCACTCTTGTGCATAAACAGCGACGAGCCTATCTGCCTTAGGTTTTGTTGCTGACGATAAAACAACAAGCGCGTTCTTGGCGGCAGGTTGCGATGCTATAAAAGCAGCTGCCCTAATAGTTTCCCATCGGTCTGTCGTCGTTTCAAGAACCTTTGTCATTTGGGCAATACGCTTATCCACCCCGCCAAGCACAAAACGATCAAACTTTCCCGGTGGCATTTGAAAAGAACGCCGGCTGGTGAACCACACTAAGACTGTTGCCCCCAGGGAAACTTCCGTGCCAAAGTCGAAGGCTCGTCCCCAAAATAGCCTGGAAGCCCCCGGAACAGCATACGGACGAACTTGAACAGATAATCCCGAGAAAGCATCTTGCATAAACGCGATCTCAAGAAGATCCATCAGCCCACCCTGAGCCGCATCAATCGAGTCTACTTGTTTGATCACCGCGTCAATAACATCTTTATAAGAATCTACACCCACTAAAGCCTGTTTAATATCTTCAAATACACCGACTCTAACATAATCAACAGGGGCATTCAATTTCTGACTCGTAAACGCATCCTGAAGAGCGTTCACTCTTTTAACATCATTTGGCTTCAGAAAACGCATCGAGTCAGAGATAGACCGAATACGCTCATAAAACTCAACAGCCGCTAACTTTACAACAGGAGACTCATCATAAAGAAGCATCTTGTCAACGGCATCAGCTAAGGATTTATCCATTTGGATGTACCCCATCTTGAACAAGAACCTTAATACCTTTAAACCCGTGACTTTCTTCTCAATATTAGCAGAAGCGACCCAACTCAGGCTCTTATCATTCAATAACTTGATGGAAGCGTTCTTTTCGCCGGTCATTCCCATAAGTTTCACTAATAAGATGGATCTTTTCCATGAACGTTCCAATAACTGGACATCAGCTTTTGTTCTTCTGGCCAACCAATCTAACATCGCCGCATCTGATGAAACACTCATCTCCAGATCGACCTTGTATGCCATTCCAACCACTCCAGGAATGCGTTCCAGATCAGTTGTCCGCACTAAAGGCATCCCCTCCATTGCAAAATCAGCAATACCACCGGAAAAATATTTCCTTTGCAGGGCTGCCCCATTAGCGGGATTCGGCTCATCCTTAATATAATCAAAAACACCCTTCTTGAAAGCAGCAATATACCGTTGATAAATTTCTTCTTTCAGACGCTTTTCTTCTGTCGTAACACCTGCCACCTGATTTTTACCTACGTAAGCATTAGATAAAAGCGTATCATGAATAAGTTCACGATACCATTTAGCGAGAATTGCCGCATAATAGACCTGACGAATAGGCGCGAAATTCTCGCCTTCATTGATTTCTTTCTCAATAGCCGGAAGGATGATCTCGCGTAAAATTTGTTTGGTCATTTCATTGCGGGCGGACACAGGATCCTCCCCTACGGTTGCGCTACTCATTGTAACGGTGGTGCTTGTATCAGCCCGTTTAAGAGCTATATAATCCGTGTCCAACATGACCTTTAATCTGGCTTGTGTCACGTAAACAGCATTCCCCTTTTCGAAGACCTCAGCCTTCTCGGGAGTGATCCATATTTTATTAAACGTATCCACAGGGATGTCAGTTGTACCAAATCTTGCCTGAGCTTCCCCATAAACTTTGGTCCAAAACTCCTGACCCAACCCTTTTTCAGGATAGATCAAAGATGCTGTTAACTGCTTAAGAAGATAGTCTTGCGCAAGCATATCCCTGCCGAGTACCGTCACACCCAGATCATTCTCAATGATCCTGTCTTGCTCGAATGGCGAGAGGTTTACCCATAACTCATCGGCGGGAATTGTCAGCGCTGCCAAAAAATACTTGGCTATACGCGAAGTCTGCTCCTTGATAAAGAACCGATCGGATGATTCATCGCCTGAATCGACAATAAAATCCACCGCCAGCGGTTTATCAGGATGAACAATCAATCCTTTCACAAGCAAAGGAACAAACATAGCTGAAGGTGTGACCATTCGCCCTGGTTCAGGAAGAGACGTTACAAAAGTACTCTGGGCATAACTCAAACCATGTCCGAAGACCAGTAAAAGAATCAACAATAAACATAAACTTTTTCTGAAAAGCTGATCAAGATATGATTGAAACATATTATCTCCTTATAAAAATTAAATCATTTACTTTCTATTCTATCATACTGAACATTATTAAAGGACTTTGAATCGGCGTAACATTAAGGATCATAGGTCTGAATCCATTGAAACCATTCTGAAGAACGTTACGAATAGCATCATCATTAAGTTTGATCCTCGTTGAACCTGTCTTATCAATATTAATTCTTTTGATATCGATACCGCCCGTACCAGGCTGTTTTGACAACGCCAATCCTTCTGATGATAATGTGACCGGATCAATGATCCCCATCAATTGATCTTCTTGTGCCCTCTTCTGAATAGAGGCATTGGCTTTGGGTGTCCTGGTAAGGGCATCCTGCACTTTATACACTGGGCCCTTTCGCTGGACCGCAATAGCGGCTTTGTCCGTTCTATCTACAATTAACTGATCGGCTGCAAGAATATCCTGGATTTGTGCCATATCTGTATGATCATACATAGAACTCAATGTTAACCGCATCCGTAAACGTTGAGCATATTCAGTCGGAAGACGATGTAAAGTCTCTTGCAAGTATTCAGCAACGTACATATCCGACTGACTAACACGTCGTAGAAGGAATGCTGCCCGATGCGCCTGAATTATCGAAAACCTGTCTTCAAAAGGATTAATAGCACTATTAATCCATATATTTATTATCCGAATTCGCCCTACAGGACTATAAATTTGAAATTCACGTACACTTTCTTTAAAGAAATTTAATCCCATTAACTTGCGTTTAATTCTGTACATAAACAACAGGTCATAACTTGCCTTCATTGCCAGAAGCCCAAAACCTGCTGTGCCCATAACAGTCCATACAGATTGACTATTAACCCATTCCATCATAGCGTTCAACATCGCTGCATCGGGAAGATTGGCGGATAAAGCAGAAGATAGTACCTGAGAATTACTTTCAACGGAATCAGAACGTTTAACCCGTCTCCAATGCTCCCCTCTATTTGCCATGGGACCACTCTGATCTTCATCAGTTACTACAGGAAAATACTCATAAAGATGATCCCCTGCCAATGATCCCGACCGATGAAGCCAATCACTTATAGTGTTAAATCTAACAAAATTCTCTCTTAATTCCATGCTTCTCAATTCACGTTCCAACTTGGGGATCACAACAGAACCGAACGATGCCAATTTATTCCATTCATTATTCTTAATCAGATAATCAATGACATCATCTTTGGAAAATCCAAACTTTCTTAGCCACATTCTCACTGACATGAAAACTTTCTCATTCGGGTCAAGCCATTGAGAAAACAAAGCATTCTTAATCTGATTCTTCTTATCTGAACCATTTAAATATCTATGTACTAACACATTAATCGCATTCAATTGAGTAGAAACATTCGAACTTTTTAATTCTTTTATATACCAGTTAACAGTAAATGGAACCGTCATCGCTGCGTCGGGGATATTGAAGGATATGGCAGATGCTATGATTGGGTCACTAGTACCAGTCTCAGGCCTACCACCCTTACCGGATTTTGCTCCAGCGGCTTCCAACAATCTTACAACGTCTGCATTCTTATTTATTCTAGCCACATCTAAAGCCGTATACCCCTGCTTAAGCTTGCTATTTAAATTCACCCCCCGCGCCACAAGAATCGATACAACTTCCGTATGTCCTTTCATTGCAGCAGCTATCAATGGCGTTAAGCCCTGAAAATCCTGAACATTAATATCAGCTCCATTGCTCACAAGCAATGAAACCAAATCCGCATGACCATTCAAACAAGCAAGAAGAAAAGCTGATGTACCTTCTTGACTTTTAAGATTTATTTCTGCATTTTTTTTAAGAAGCAACTCAACGATATTCATATAACCGTTTTCAGCCGCATAAATTAAAGCCGTAAACCCATTAATATCGCGTACATTCACCGGCACACCATTATTTAAGAAGAATTCAACAATACCCTCATGTCCTCCATGAGCAGCCATCATCAATCCGGTGACCCCATTGTTATTAACAGTATCAAGAGCACCGCCCTTACTCCCAAGAAGTTCGACTATACGTTCATTACCTACTGTAGAAGCCAGCATCAACGCCGTATCTCCTTCTTCCCATTTCAGATCAACCGCAGCCCCCAGATCGAGCAAGTATCCAACCATCTTTTCATCACCTTTTATAGCGGCACCCATCAATGCTGTCGCACCATCAAAATTCTGCAAATTTAAATCGGCTCCGTGCGCTACAAGGTTTTCTATAATTTTTTCATTACCAACCAGAGAAGCAATCATTAGTGGTGTGTTTCGTTTATTATCTAAAATATTAACTTCTGCCCCGTGAGTAAGAAAAATATTGACAATTTTCTCATCTTTCAATAAAACAGCACTACTCAATGCCGAACCACCATCGTTAGCCTTAATGTTAATGTTGGCTCCCTTATCTACAAGAAGTTTGATCACTTTCTCGTGTTTCATGACACAAGCGGATATCAACGCATTTGAACCCTGATTATCCTGAGTGTCAATCTCCGCCCCTTTATCAAGAAGAAGTTCCACAATCTTCTCATGCCCATTTAAAGCAGCGGCATGTAACGCCGTAACTCCCATATTATCTTTAATATTAATTTCTGCGCCCATTTCAATCAAAGATCGTACAATTCTTTCCTCGTTGGCTTGAACAGCCAACATAAGCGCCGTCAATCCGTAACGAGGACGATCATTAATTCGCGCTCCATTTTCAATAAGGAGTTTTACAACTTCTTCACGCCCTATTGCTGTAGCTATCATTAACGCCGTATTCCCCTGGGCATCTCGGGCATTGGCATCAATACCTTGACGTAATATATTTTTAACTTGAATTAAATCTCCTTGGTGTGCCGCTATAAGAAACGATACAATAACATCCTCATCAACTGTCGAATCCAATGTTTTAATTGTTCCCCCAGCACCGCCACTTGAAATCTTCACTCGCTGTTCAATAACTGAAGGCAAATAGCTCATCACTTCCTTCTCATAGCTTGTAACAAGAGGAATCAACCCCGCAACACCAATACCAAATGCCAAAAGTATTCTTAATTGAGAACTCATGGCAGAATCTTCAGCCTGGCTCATCGTTATATCAACCTTGAACATATTGCCTACAGCAGGCTTTAAAGCCTGTGCATTATCTGTTTTGATCAAAGGCAGATTCTGCATTGCAAAATCTGAAATACCACCCGAGAAGTATTTCTTCGGGGTCAAATCGCCCGTCTTTTGATTCGGTTCTTCTTTGATGTAATCAAATACGCCCT
>DYOU01000096.1 GCA_020720365.1 Candidatus Elulimicrobium sp. | reverse complement strand
TCGTCATTGGATTACATGAGTCCTCAAGAATTTGAGAATGCTAAAATTCTCTCACCAGAAGCTGTCCACTGAATCGGGGTAAGTCCAATCTTATTAAGACGTTCATGCGGATTGTCTTTAAGTCGATCACTATCCAGAATCAGGAGATCGTGAAATTTGAGTTGAATGAGCCTTGGAAGACTTGCTATGAAGAGGGGTTAAAATGGCAGAAAAAGAGCGAAACGACGACAATACAGGAAAATCCGAGGGCAAGCCGGGTCATGAAAAGCGTATACTTTTGCGCACCTTCGGATGAACACTGGCCACGACTCTTGAGCATCATGGAAGGCGTCATGGCTGCAGTGGCGTGGAAGTGATTTCCCAACGAGAAATTAGATGATGAAGCGTTGCGGCGAGTAGAGGTAGTAGAGAAAGTTTTTGGAGTTATTGAAAAATATTCTTATCGTTTTCCGAATTCGCCCAGATCATTGATCTTAATGTTCACCCGAAGCCTAATGTTCACCAAGTAGTGAACATTGTATTCTTGCCCAAAAGTATTATTTCCATTGATTCCTGATGCATTATTGTTAAAATGTCCACTGTAATCGAATGTCCACTAAATAGTGGACATTTAGTGTGACGAGACAGTTTAATAACGAGGTATGAGATGAAGACTATTTTTAGCGATAAGGCGACGTTGGTCATGCGCGCTATGTTATCGAAGGGGGATCAAAAATGGGTTGCCAGAGACTTTGAGAGTCAATCTGATGTCGGACGCGCGCGCGCGGCGGCAGTGTTATCCATTCTTCGTAAAAAGGGCTTCCTTGGTGGTATCCGCTCGGGACGACTGGCGCACAGCGTTCTGCAGAACAGGGAAGGTCTGCTTGAGGAATGGCTCAAGTCCTACAGTTTTGAACTGAACAAGACGCATCTTTATTACGCTCCCCAGGAAGATGTGCTTCCCCGGTTGAAGGATTTCTTTAAGTCGAATAAACTCGAAAAGGGCTACGCCCTGACGCTTCATACCGGAGCGAACCTCATCACCAATTATGTGAATACATCGACGGTTTATTGTTACCTTAGGAGCGAGAAGTTCAATGAGGTGTCATTGGACTTGAGACAGGCCCTTGGCCTTAAGGAGCTCAAGAACGGCGGGAATTTCTGCCTGATCAAGCCGTATTATAAGCATGGGGCCTTCTTCAATGACCAGACCATTAAGGGTTATCAGGTGGTTTCAGATCTCCAGCTTTATCTGGATCTGTACAATTTCCCCCAAAGAGGTAGGGAGCACGCGCAATATCTTTTGAAAGTGCTTAAAGAGGAGGGAAAGAGCTTTGCCTAAAAAATTTCCCGGAGAAGAACTTCTTTCCAAGGTCTTCGAAGATCTTGCCGATTTCCTTCCTTATCTTGTCCTTGTTGGCGGATGGGTACCTTATATTTACGCCAAGTATGTTTGGAAGAATGTGCCCAGTCTCGCGGTAACGACCTCGGACATCGACTTTGGCGTCGGGGACGCGGGCTTCACTGGGAAAGATACGGTCGCGTCGTATGTTCAAAGACTGGGTTATGGTGAGCGTCATCTATCAATGGACAGGATGATCCCCTTTGTGCCTATCGTGAAGAATCTGGCGGGCGATCTAAAAGCCGAAGTTGAGTTCATAACGGACCCTAACGTCTCCAGGACTGTTGTGAATAAGATCGTTGGCCGTGAGATCAAGATCAATGAGATCGAGAATTTCGGGCTGCTCCTTGAGTCGGTGACAACAGCCAAGATCGGCAAGCAGGAGATTCGGATCCCGACCGCCTCGATGTTCGTCTTCCATAAACTGCTTACATTCGTTCAGCGGGAGAACGGTGAGAAGTTCAAGAAAGACCTTTATTACGTGTACTACATGCTGAGGTTTTCTTCAGATAAGGAAGCACTCATTGCTCAGGTCAATGCTCTTATCAAGGATAAGAAGCAGGGGGCTTCTGTTAAGCGGAATTTGCAAAAGTATTTTAAAGATGTGAGTTCTCAGGGGCCTTTCCTGGTAGAGCAGGAGAACGGCCCTGATGAATATATCCGTGATCTGAGATGGGATGTTTTTGAGCGGTTTAGCAGGCTGCGGGAAGTTTGATAAAGGACGAAAGAAGTGAAGACTTTTGCTATCGGTGACATACATGGCGCTTACAAGGCGCTCATTCAGTGTTTTGAACGCTCAGGGTTTGACCGGGAGAATGATCGGCTCATCGTCCTGGGGGATGTCTGTGACGGATTTCCGGAGGTTCGGCAGTGCATTGATGAGTTGCTCAAGGTCAGGAACTGTGATCTTGTTATCGGGAACCATGACCTTTGGGCCCTGGATTGGGCGTTGAAGGGGCTGACGCCGGAGATCTGGACCAGTCAGGGCGGAAGTCAGACCATGGCGTCTTATGGTGGCGGGCCGATGCCGCAGGCGCATGTGGACTTCTTAAAGAACGGCAAGCCTTGGATTGAGTTGGATGGAATGTTCTTTGTCCATGGCGGATATAATCCCATGGCCAAGTTGGAAAAGCATAAACTTGAATTTGTTGCCTGGGACAGGACCCTGCTGACAACGGCCTGGAAGCGGCGTTTCTCGAAGCCTGAGCGTAAGTTTGGTCCTTATGAGGCGATCTTTGTGGGGCATACTACGACTGAGCTCTATCACACGCTAGAGCCGTTGCATGTCTGCAATGTCTGGGATCTGGATACCGGGGCCGGATGGTCGGGTAAGCTGACGATCATGGATGTGAAGACCAAGGAATACTGGCAGTCAGACCTGACGCCGGAGCTTTATGGGGCATCGGGCAGGTCTGTGTCCGATAGTAAATAGGGGTCAAGTTTTGTCACAAAAACT
>DYOU01000032.1 GCA_020720365.1 Candidatus Elulimicrobium sp. | reverse complement strand
TTCCAGAAAAACCGCCACATTTGGGTCTGTGGGAACCTATACCATCGTATTTCCCATTTATCAAATTGTAGAGACGTGGACGCATAACTTGGGCATTGAAGTTCTTAATCGTTTGGTGATGCCCGATATGACAAAGTTGGATCCGCGCAGCGGGATTCCTTCCGTGCTATTGACCAACGCAAATCAGGAAAATCCGGGCGAGGATGGGCGAACTGCCGCTTCCAAGTTCTTACGCGCCAATAAGCCTGTTATTTATCAGGCGCGGGACGAAAATGGCAATGTGGTCACAACCCAGGCTGAACCGACCTTGTTGTTTGGCGAGTTGGCTCGAATCGCAGAATCAACTGCCAAACCCGGCAGCGCTATTGTTCAAGAGTTGTCCGGGCGTACCATTGAAGAATGGAAGCCCGTATTTTCTCCGCAGGGCGAAGATAAAGAGACGCAGCGCCTCATTCAGCGGGTCGAAAATACAATCAATATGCGCCTGTTTGATAAAGATGGCAAAGTAGGCACGATACAGGCTTCCGATCAGATGAAACCCAAAGAAGACCCTTCATTGGGTTCTGAACGGGTGCTTAGCGAAGTGCGTAATTACAAAGGGCGGCAATTGGGTGATGAAGACCCGCGCACAGGTCAAAGGTCTGGGGGCGTTTATCGCACTTCCCTTTCTCAGATTGCAGAATATAACCTGGCGCGTTTCAATCTTTATCTGGATACTTACATTCAATTCACGCTAAACGGTTCGCCAAACCGTCCTGGCGCGGAGGCGCGAGGCGGCAAGATTGGGTATTTGGCAGAATTTTTGGAGGCGTTGTTCCAATTGCTGGTTCGCGCCCAGGAAACCTTACAGCGTGTCCAGCAGGGCAGGCGCGAAAAAGGCGAGAGCCGCCGAAACGCAATTGCAGATGTTCAGGCGGCGTTGCAGCGTATGAAGACTCTTTCCACCAAAAAAGGATTGATTGGCGGACCTGCTGGCGAGGCTTTCCAATCTCAGCAATCCTATCTGCTTGCTGAATCTCACTTGGTTGATATTTTGCAAACTGAGGCGGTGGAAGATGTAATTCTGGAAACTGTAACGCGCATGATTGATTATGTTTCCAGTGCACGGGATGCCGTTCAAACCTGGATTCAAACCCTCGCGATTGGACAGGATGGATTGTATGCCCATTTGCTGCGAGGACGCAAACAGGCAGACAGCGACCGTGCCGCGGAAAAGGATATTCGTTGCCGATTTGTTTTGAGCGATGAAAAATATGAAAAAGAGCGTTACGAAGCGTATCTGGCAACCCAGGAAGGTGGTTGGGTAGAATCTTTACTGCGTTCATTGACTTGGGAGACTCGCACGAAAATGCAGGGCGGGCGTCCAAAATTGGAAATTGTCCTTAAGGTCTTGGACATGGACGAAAAGAACCGCGCCTTGGCGGAACAAGCCACTAACAATAATTTATCTTTATGGCTTGGGATGTGTCGTCAGCCTTTTGAAACGGCGCGCCGCAGTGAATCAGTAATTGGCTATCTTCTCAGTCATTCCGTATATAAAGACCCTACGAAAATTGCCGAGTTAATTTACGAACATGGCGGTGTGTCGCTTAATTTCAACGGCGGCAATCCCTTGCCTGCTAATTTCTTGCGCGCCTATTTCCAAACCGAAGAAGAGGCGGGCCATCGCGCTTACCTGCGCAACGTTATTCAGCAACTTGCCCAACGCAGCGGACAGCGAATTGGCAATGCTGCGCCTGTTCAGGCAGACCCTGTTTCCGGCGAACCACAGTCTGCAAGCGATACTTCTAGTCAGGAGGATCGCTTTGTGCAGTTTACCAATTCTGAAGACCGCTTTAAATTCA
Source organism: Candidatus Elulimicrobium sp. (assembly GCA_020720365.1). Lineage (GTDB taxonomy): Bacteria > Omnitrophota > Gorgyraeia > Zapsychrales > Fredricksoniimonadaceae. The sequence continues at coordinate 15,525 of DYOU01000032.1, read as the reverse complement.
CAGTCATCTTTACGCAGGAATTATTAGAGTTGGAGAAAATTTCTGCCTATGATGAAGGCAAAAAAGCCTACCTTGGTGATGGCGACCAGGCAGCGAAGGGTGACCGCCGCATTCTACATATCTTCCCTGCTGAAGTTCATGCCGCTGAATATGAATCGCGTTTGCCTGCTGAATTGAAGCAACAAATGCGGCTTTTCTCAGATGATGTGGCGTTGCAAATGGAGGATGTTGCCCAATTAAAACTTTTCCTTATGTGTTATGTATATGGTCTTGTAAAGCGAGAATCGGTGAGGGATGAAATGACTAGTGAAAATAAATTGGTTTGGAAGTTATTGATTCCGCCAGAACGCGAATTCGACGAATTTGGCAACCCCACAAAGCCTGACGAAATTTGGTTGACCAACCCTGCCCGCAAAGCCTTGATGCTAGACGCGGCGATGACCTTTAATTTTGTTGGTCGGGATGTCGGACATGGGGATGATTATGTGCATGAGATTGATTATCCGGCGGTTGCCAAGGCACTTCATGCCGAGCGCAGGAAAGATGCTTCCCGCCGTTTGCAAGACCAGAGTTTTGGAACATATAACCAGGATTTGCTTGCTTCAGTACAGGCAATTAAGGACGAAAAGCAAAAACAGGATGCGCTAAAAGAATTAGCCAGTATTGAGCGTATTAGCGAATACCGTGAGCGATTTGAAAAGGAGATTCTTCCTTTTTATGTAAGTAAGATTGGCGATCCTGATTTTCAGCACGATTATGATATTTCCTCTGTGTTTTTGTTGATGTTGAACGATGAAGTGCAAGCAGTGCGCCGAATGCTTAAAGACCGTATCCGCGGGTTGCGTGATTTGGGCGCAATTTCAAAAGAGGATCTGCCTTCAAGTGGTCGGTCAGCAGACGACGCTCCTTTGTAATTTATTTTATTCTTTTCGGCAGGGCTTTTAAAGCCCTGCCGAAAACTGCTGTATTTTAGGAGGAACAATGAAGTATCAATCCCTTGGCAGTTTAGCCCGCCTGTTATTAATATTTGTTTTTGCGGTTATCGCTGTTGGTCTATTTGGCGCACAAGGTGCAGGGGCATCGTCTTCTCCTGATTTATCCTTGCTTGCAGGTACTGTCACTCCTCCTCCCACGCCGATATCGACGTCAACGGGCTTGGTGACCATGACGGTTTCCTCTGATCCCCAGGAAACGCCGCTTGATCAACTTTTCACGGTGAATATCCGCCTGTCTGGCGATAGCAGCAAATGCGGGCAATCAGTGGTGATCAAGCCTGTGGATGTGTATCAGGTCATTGACCATTCAGGTAGTATGGATGACGACAACAAATTGGAACAAGCCCAGTTGGCGGCATCCTCTTTTTTGGCTGAGATGGACTTTTCCGTAGATAGGGTGGGCATTGTTCAGTTTGATGATAGCGCCCAGGTACTTCAACCGCTTTCCAATAATGCTGATGAGATTAATAAGGCTATAAATTCCATAGCAGTGGCTGGGGGAACAAATGTTGCAGATGGTTTAACTGTAGCCTATGAAGCCCTGAAACCAGACCGCCGCGTAGACGCAGTTCCTGTCATCATCGTACTTTCAGATGGACAAAGTGATCCAGGCAGTATTGCTCATGCTGCGGAGACCGCTAAAGCCGATGGAATGGTGGTTGTTGCTGTTGGACTTGGCGCCGATGTAGATGAAAATGCAATGAAAAGCATGGCGTCGCTTAATGTAGACGGGAACCCTCTATATTATTACGCTCCCGAACCAAGTCAGTTAAAAGATGTTTACGCTTCCATAGCAAAAGCCATTCGTAAATATGGACTGGCAAAGAATATTTCTGTTCGTTTTCAGGTTGATATTTACAAGTTCCAAATCGTGCCAGATTCGATTAGTCAGGGGGGCACGCTTGTAGGCGACACAATTACCTGGACACAGGTTATTCTGGATGATGGGGATACCGCTTTTACATTTCAAGCACGCGGCAGGGATGCTGGCGAATATGCGGTAGGAAAATTAACAGAGGCAAAGTTTCTGGAATGCGAACAAGACGAAAAAGAAATAAGGATTGAAGATGCGCCGCCTATAAAAATCACCCAAATTTCTGACCCGCCGCCTGTGCCTTCGGTTTGTTCCTGGTGGCAAACTTTTCCGTGGTGGATATTGGCTCCAGTGTTATTGCTTTTAATCCTGTCACTTTTTGCGTTGACTCCTCCGGGAAAAGTGTCTATTCGCAAACTATTATCCAAGCCCATTCTTTGTAAGTTACTGGCGTTGCTGTTGATGTTATTGTTGTTGATCCTATCTGCCTTGATTGCCAAAGCGTTAATGGGCGAACTTTGCTACAGTAATGACCTTTATTTTTGGAAAATTACACAGGCAGGCGATGTCGGCGTTTACCAAACCAAATTTGACGGGGATGTCTCGTCTCCTGTAAAGTCTTTGAATCAAGGCTCAAACTGCGTAGCCTGCCATGAAGTCTCGTCCAACAAACTTGTTGTTGGCATCCGAAATGAACAAAATGGTGAGGTCGCTGTCATTCAGCATAACGGAAATGGTATCTCCATGCCGCCTGTCACAGCGTCTTATGTTTCCTGGTCGCCAGATGGAAGCCGCTTAGCGCTTTCCTATAATGATGCTGATATTTACATTTTGGATGTCGCCTCAGGCGATTTACTCCCATTGTCTGGAGCAAGCGACCCTAATATTGTCGAAACCATGCCTGCTTGGTCTCCAGACGGAAATACCATCGCCTTTGTGCGTACCAGACAAACTGCGCCGCCGCCAGATACCGCTGAGATTGACGAACCTTGTGATATTTATACAATCCCTGCCTCTGGTGGTCTGTCCCTGCCTTTACCTGGCGCCAGCGGAGATGGGTTTAACTATTACCCATCCTATTCCCCAGATGGAAAATGGCTGGCTTTTACCCGTCACATAGACGGTCAAGATACGTATGCGGATGACGCCGCAGATATTTATATTATTCCCGCGTTGGGCGCCCAAAAATCAATCCGCCTGAGTATCAACAGTGAACAGGCTGATTCATGGTCTACATGGTCTCCTGATTCCAAATGGCTGGGCTTTTCAAGTAATCGGCGTGATGGACAATTCGATATTTTAGTATCCCCCATCGGCATTAATGGTCTGCCTTACGAGTTGCAATACGATGAACAAGGTAATCGCTCGGCAGTTTTCAAGATAGAAAGCGCAGCGCTTCCCCAGGATGAAGAATTCCATCCTGTCTGGGTTGATACTGATAAATCCAGCGCTTTGGAGCGCCTGTTTGCCTTATTGCCCTGGCTGATTCCATTAATTCTTCTGCTGATATTGATGTGGCTGTTCTGCAGGGAGCGCAAATATACCCTTCGTGTAGAAGTTATAGACGGGCTAACTGGTCAGCCGCTCGATAATTCTGCTGTACAGTTTATGCAGGGCAAAGGTGGAGGCTTGGATGAGTAACAAAGATAACTTTCAAACGAAATTGCCAGCTGGATTGGTTCGCGTAAAGGCTTCGGCTAATGGCTATCACGCAGTAGAGCGTCAGGTTCAACTTGATGGTAATGCAACTGTTACGCTCAAACTTTATCCTCGTCGAGCCATACAAGAGTCAGCCTTACCGTCTTCGCTTTATGAAGTCCCTCGCTGGCGTCCCGCTCCTTCTTGGCAGCCACAGCCATCTCTGATCATTGGTTTGGGAGGCACAGGGCGGCAAGTCTTAACACATCTTAAGAAAAACTTATTGGACGCGGGAGCAGGCAAAATTAATGAAAAAGTGCGTCTAACGCTTTTGGACACCTCTGATTATGAACTCTTGGATGGTCAACAGGTTCCCGTATCTTTTGCTGGTGTTTCCCTGGAAAAAGAAGATATTGTGGAATTGGGTGAGGATTTAAGCGAACTCAACGAGCAGATAAGGCTTCATCCAGAATTTGACCCTGACTTGGCAAGTTGGTTTCCCGCTGAAGACTACAGCAAGCGTATTGGTTCTGATGAATTAAATCTGGCAAATGGAACCCGCCAACGCAGACCTCTTTCACGTGCCATGTTGGTGCAGGATATAAAAAAAGGAATCCCCAATACGGGTGTGGATATTGTTTTATTAATAGATCGATCTGAAAGCATGGGAGCGCCGTTTTCAAAGGAACAGCCTGAAATATCAAAACTAAAAGCCGCACAGGATGCCGCTGGTTTATTTATATCCCAAATGGACAGTGCGGTTGACCGTGTGGCTGTTGTATCGTTCCATGAAGAACCTGAGGTTCTGACTCCTCTTTCTAATTTATTCGCCGTCGCAACAGAATCTATCCAATCCCTTGAGGCGGGTGGTCAAACCAATGTTCATAGCGCTTTGTCCTCTGCTGAAGACATTTTTGGCGAAGTTGCTGATAGGGCGCGGGTTGTTATTTTGTTGTCAGACGGCGAAGGCGATATCGAACTTGCATTAAAACAAGCGGGGCAAGTTAAGAGTAAAAACATAAGAGTTGTTTCAATTGGTATTGGGGATGCCAACGAAAATCTTCTCAAAGGCGTTTCCTCAACATGGAACGGCAGTCCCGATTATTTCTATGCTGCGGATGCGGAATCTCTCAAAACAATTTATGTTCGTCTGGCCAGGCGGATGGGGGAAGGCTCTCGAATTTGGCGCTTACTCCATGCGGCAGCCTCTGCCGCTCTTGATGGAAGCGCGTTGCGCGTTATTATTGTTGGTTCTCTTGCTGGAGGCTTCGGGAGCGCCGTCATAGCGGATTTGGCATACCTCGCAAAACAAGCGGGCTGGTCATTGGGCGCGAAAAGCGTCAGCATTGAAGCCTATCTGGCAACTGACGGCGTCTTTAATCGTGTTACTTCCAGACAGGATGTCCTTCAGGCAAATACATTTGCAACTTTGCGGGAAATTGAACGCTTTCAACTCGCGCAGGGCTTTCCATTCCGTATGGTTTACAGCAACGAGAATCCTGGCGACAAGGTACTTTTTGGAAAAATTCACTGGCGCTTATTGGATGAAATTTATTTATTTGACCATTTGCCGAATATCTCCCCCAGAAATGAAAGTCAAAAAGCGGGCTGGTATCAGCCCGAATTGAGCGTATTCCCCTCCATGGCAGACGCCATCGCCTTTTCGCTTGACAAAGCCGCGCAGGCTGGGGCGCTAACTCAATATCGGCGCTCCATTCAAGGCGATGTGACTGCCGAGCAATGGGCGCGTGGCAGGGCTGTTGTTGGTAGCATGGGTGTTTATCGTTATCATTTGCCAGTGCGGGATGTTTTTGATCTGTTGAAAGCGCAATGGGCTGTCTCGTTGCTAAAAGTATTCCTGACTGGAAATACAAATTCTGGTTTGAAATTGGATGCGTCCCAAAATAAGGAAGAAACGGAAAAAGACATTGAACGACATGTGCGCCTGTTTTTGCTGGGTTATGCGGGGTATGAAACCCCGCCTTGTCCGTCAGCGCTGGCGCAGGTGGGGCAAATCATCGCTGAGGGGCGTTCCGCTTTGGATGCGATTAAGAGTAGTTCGATTACGAATGTTTCAGAAGAGTCCCGTCTTTATGAAAAATATCTTAACGCTGCAATTACGGTCATGTTAAACGGCTTGAAAACCAGCCCTGTGCGGGTTGCGCGCACTGGGAAAGCAGGCTATGTTCTACAATTCCTAAACCTGCTGGTGGAGTTTTTAAAAGACGCGGAGGCAATTTTTTCGTCTTCCCCATCTTATGAAAACCTCGTAAAGCAATATATTCAGGTAACGCTTCAATCCGAAAAGGCATTGAAAGCGGCTCTGCTGAATCTATCAAAAGTATATGGCGGCGTTGAAGATGCCAAGGATGGTTTGATCGAACTCGCGGAAAAGTTACAGCAAAAGTCCAGCGAGACTTTACTTGAGCAGGATACCATCCTGACACGCGAGAGCATTCTTTCCGAGCCTGAAATTGCCTCATGGTATCAGATATATTTTTCTGACCCTGTTTATATGGATGACGCCTTTTCGCGCTTGCAATGGATTCAAAAAGAAAAAGGTTTTTCGCTTTCATTAAAAGCTTGGGACACTTTTACTTTGAGTGATGAAGTAGAAAAAAAAGCCTTTTTGGGCGAATTGATTACGCTTGCCGCATACGCAGGCAGGAATTTGCTGGAAAAAGAGACGCTTGCTGTTTGGCTGCAAAAAAGATTGGCAGAGCAGGGGCAAATTGATCAGGTTGCGATGCAGGCATTGCAGTGTTCCAAACCACTTTTATCATTTTCGGAACAAATGGCGTCTCAGGCGAAATCTTCTTTAACAATGGGGGTCAATGCCGCTTCTGACTCTCAAAGACTGGAATCCGCTGTTCGCCAAAGCCTTGTTGCGGAGCGAAAACTAATTCCGCTTGAAACAACAGACCCGTACGCGCTGACGATAATGCAAACGATGGACGTTATCCCGCTTGACGCTGTTGATTCTGTGCGGGATGCGAAACAGGTTTATTCGCGTTGGTACGGGTTATTACCTGGAAGTTCGCCAGACCCGCGCGCTGAACCGACAGCGGTCTTTCGCGCCGAGAAAATTGCCATTGTGCTGGAGAGACGTTTGCAGAAGGAATTGCGTCAGGCTTCGCGGATTTTCACTCCCGTCATCTTGACTGCGCTTGACGCTGGTCTGCCTGCCCGCCTTTATGCCTTGGCGTTTGCCTCAGGCTGGGTTCGTCATGAAGGCAATAAAATACTACTATCTGCGCCAGAAATACAAACCATCGAAGTGGATATCCCTGAAGAGGGAAATCTTTCCAGAGAGTTTTCGCCCTACGTGTTGGGATTGAGCAATTTTGCGACCCAGGTTACGCCTGAGCAAGTAAAGGAAATTCAAACTGCTTTGGCAAAAGTTGATATAAATTTATGGCGGCGCTGGACAACGGGCGATTGGCGCGCACATGAACTGGCGGCGTTGATATTATCCACCAGAACGCCAGATGCTGAAGACTTTGCATCCATTGTGGCGCTGGTTGTTCGTGAAGAATTGTTGAAACGCATGAAAAATGTGTAAGCGTTGAGAGGAGTCTTATGTTTGAAGAAAGCATAACTGTTAAAGGCGAAAAATACATACTTGGTCCATATCTTGCCTCTGGTTTGATTGGGACTGTTTTTCCTGCTTGGAAAGATGGCGACAAAAGAAAAACCCCCGTCAAGGCGGTAAAAGTTCGCGCGCCAAACCTGACAGATGATTTAAGAAAGAAATTCTTGCTTGAATTTCAAACCTTGATCAATCTAAATAAAAAATGGGAAGAATTACACCCGAGCAAGCCTTCGCCGTTTCCAATTATGGAAAAAGTGGAGAGAGAAGACGGCACAGATATACTCGTGATGGACTACATCCCAGATGAAAAAATTGTATCGCGTGTGTTTAAGGATTCCAAAACTTCAATCGAACTGGAAGCAAGGTATTTGGAGGCTGCCCGTCAATATATCCAGATGTTGCGCACGTTACATCAGGCTGGCTATACCTGCCCTGATCGTAAAACCCCCGATGTGCGTTGGCATGAAGACCGCCTTGTGGTGTTGGATTGGAACGTCGTTAAAGAAAAAGAAAATCCATTGCCAGAAGATATTCAACAGGATTATTACCTGTTTGGCTCCATGTGGCATCAGTTTCTTACAGGAAGATATGCGGCTGTAAATTTGAATGTGCTGGATGATGAATATTGGGGTGACCTAAGCATTGGGGCTCGGGTTCTATTAAAAAGTTTATTGCAGGGACAATATACTGATGATAGTGAAAGTAAAATAGAAACCTATATCGGTAAATTATTGGACTGGCGCGAAAAAGATGCTTCGACTCTGGCAATGGTGGCGCGTAAATCTTGGGATGAAATAAAAATATTGGAGGATGCCATCCAATCTTTGTTGAAGAGCAAACAGAAAGAGGATTCTTATATAAATTTTACTGACAATGACTTGGACGCATTAATCCAAATTGACTTGGCTTGGCGGTTGGGTGGCGATGTGTACCAGGAGGATCGTGGAAAACTCATTCAGTTTATTCAAGACCGCCCCAAAAGATTTACATATTACGCCCAAATTGCGTTGTTGCGCGGACACTATCAGGCGGGCTTGGATGCCGCGAACCGCTTACATAATGGGATGCGAGCGGCAGACGCTGGCTTGAGACTTTTATTGGAAAGATGGCGAGTCCTTCTACAGACTGCCGCCTCACAGCCAGACACTTTTCGCGAACCCGCGAAGACCTATTCTGATTGGCTGTCGAATTTTAGAGAACCGTCTTCTAATGAGGATGCGTTACAGTTTTGGCAGAAGCAACTGGACAACTTTCCTAAAGCATTGTTGCCTGAGAAGTCAAACCTTGAGGTTTTCCTGAAAGAATTGGAACTTCGCAGGGCTTGGTCCGAATTTCATAAATTAGAAATTAGCGGAAAATACGCTCAGGCGCAGCAAGTTTTGACTAATGTGCGGGAACTGCTTGATGAAATCAACTCACTGAATAGTGAATATGCTGATGTTTTGAAACAGGCTGTTTTGGGTAATTTGGAAAAATATGAGAAAGATATTGTGGGGAAAGTTACCGCAGAATCGAAGTTTGGCATTTTGCAAGAAACTGCTGAATTTGCAACTCAAGGCGTAATGGCATATAAGTATCTTCGCTATCGCATTCAAGATTCCAGCAGAGATGGTGAGTGGAAAACAAAATTTCAATCTATTTTGAGTGATATAAAAGATTTACCTTCTATTTTCTCCCAAGTGAAAAGTAACAATGATGTTACTCAAATAATTGGCGTCTTGTGTAAATTGTTGAGTTATGAGGATATTTGGCGCGGATTGGGATTGAAGTCTAACCAGGTGCTGGATTGGTTGCGTGAACTACCCTTTCAGCCTGGGCTGGAAGGTGTTGAGTCTAGGCTGACCGCTGCAAATTATTTATCCCTACAGACAATTCCAAGCCATTTACAGACGGATGTCAGTCAAATCCAACTTAAGTATGTCAGGGATGCCTTTGCCAAGACGCAAAAATTGGCAGAACAAGGGAATTTGTCTTCTATTGGTTATGAAAACGTGCGTAAACTTTATGAATCTTGTAAATTCATGTCTTTTCAAAAGGATGAAAACCATGCTTAATGACACAACCCCTGCCAATGAACCTAGTAAGGAAATATTGGGTGAAATTGAAAAAATTAAGTCGCAAATAGAAAAACGCCTGAAAGCATACGATGAAATTGATGCGGCGCTGAAAGCAAAAGACTGGAATGGAGCCTATGAGATTGCGAAAGAGGCTCATATAAATGTTTACGACCCGTTTGCAATTTTCCGCGAGGCGAGTGAGGCTGTTGAACATGCGAACAAATCCGTTAAGGATCTAGGTGAAAAAAGGGGGGAAGTGCGGCAGGAAAAAAGGAAATTGAGGATATACGAAGCGGTTTGGGAGAAGTTAGAGTCTTGGAATTTAGCGTTACTAAATCTTGACAATAAAATATGGGATGATCCAATATCTTATTATTCAGAGTTTTCAATCTTTTTGTTGCAAGCCAAGGATGTCGTTGCAGAGGATGAAAACAAAAATTTTTCTGCATGGGCTAATCAATTGAATATAGAAACAGAATATTTAAAGAAAATTGACGATCCTGATAAGTTGAGAAAAATCAAAAAAATCCTTGTAGAAGGACAGTCTCCTGAAAGTGAAAATTTTACTTGGTTATATAAAATGCACCAAGATATTCCAATCTCGCAAATCATCAATCGTCTCTACGCCAAAGCCGAGCAAAGATTTCTTAATCAACCTGAACCTGTTGTGGCGGAAGATTATCAGTCGAATTTTGATTCAATAGAGAAGGCTTTCAAAGAATCTAATCAGGATGAATTTCGCAAGACAATCAGTGCTCTGGAAACAAAACTGATGGATGAAAAAAATCCGCTTTTGCGCAGGATTTATCAATCTGACGTGTATATTTGGAAACAAAGGCTTTTGGCTTGGGAACGAGCAGTAAAACTTTTGCATGAAGTGGAGGGATTTTGGAAGAAAATTGACCAATCAGTAAATTGCGCAAATGAATGGGCTGATGAAAAAAACATATCTACGTTGGTTGCCGCATTGCTTGACCTGCGTGATATTCCATCTGAAATTTTTGCATTGAAATCCAATGATAATTCCACTGCTTTAGAAGAATCTCTTATTGAGTCTCTTGGGAAGATCGCATCCAATCTTGAAAACTTAGAATCTGATCTTTCAGGTAAAAACAGGAAGAAGGCAGAGAAGTCCATTGCCCACGACACAAGTGAATGGCATAAATATTTTGAGGACATGAAACCGTGGCTCGCGGAACAGTTGGAAAAAGGACAAGCGTTTATGCTTAAATTAGATGAAACCTCCCAGCCCGCACCAGATATATCAAAGAAAAATCCGCTAACACTTACAGCAAACACACTGAATCAATAAACGACCTATGTACATGTCTAGTGATACCTCTAATTTTACAATAATCAGGAGATAAAAAGATGTCAACTGCGCCGATGCCGCCCCGTAAATCGCCTGTTGTGATTAATCCGCCTAAACAGAGTAATTTCTGGTTGATATTAATTCAATCCATTACCTTTATTTTGGTGCTTGGTTTGGTACTTAATATTTTGCCTTTTTCTGAGGGAACAGTTCCTGCAACCCCAGAACTCCCGAAGCAGCCTGCCGAAGGTAGCGGTGACGTAGTTGCCCCCCCACAGCCATCAATTGCTCTTAGCCTTGTGCCGCCTGAGATGTACCAATTTTCTGAAGAAATTGCATTGGAATTTACGCTGGTTGGAACTCAAACCTCAACCGATATTATAGGCGAATTACTAAAATCAGACGGAACACCATTTGAGCCTCAAAGGATGCTGGAAATTAGAGAGAATAAAGTCATAATCCCTGCTTCGTCTTTCGTTGGCGCATTCCAAGTCAAGGCAACCTTTTCCAGCAATCCTGAAATCAACGCAATCACTAATGTCAAAATTGCAGAGCCTAATTTGGAAACAATGTCAATGACGGTAAAGCCCGCTATTTCTTTTGGAGGAAAAACCGTGCTTGTGCCTGGAATTACGCATATATTCTTAAACGACGTGCCGAACGGTATGAATTTTATGCTTGGCGACGACCCCACTCCACACCAGCCAGGTGAGGATATTACTATTCCAGATACTTTCACAATCGCCGACGGCGGCGCGATATTGGAAATGCAATTAGAGGGAGTTTCTGCTGAAAATGGTACCCCTTTTCGCCACGTTCTTGTGCAAAACGTAGTTGTCGCTCAACAGATAAAAAGCGAAAAAACTGGAACATTTAATCAATACCCATCAATACAAACTGTAGATGGCACAACAATTCCGCAAGACGAAAATAAGGTAGTACTAAATGAATTGACTAAATGTGCGGCGAGTCTGTGGTCTTTAGATACAGACAAAGACAGCAAAGAAATGGGGTTGGCGATAGGTTATGTGTCGTTGGCGAATCTTCCTAAATTCCTAAAAAATATGAATCCTTGGGAACAATTCCTTCTCCCTAATGATATTGCGAAAGCATATGTTCTGCGCCCAACCCCTGACAGCGATAGCGGTTGCTCTTTTGGATCTAAAGCAGCGGGAGGTATTGTATATAAGTTGGAGGATAAGCCCAATGCTAGTGCGAGTGTAACTTTGACGCAAGTAATAATTCCTGGGTACTATAAGCCAGCTCAATAGCTATTAAGTAATGGACTCAACCTATGTCTCCGCATTGGCAGTCGGCGTCCTTGTCATGCTGGCTTTATATATCTCTCTGTCGCAGATATTTGATACGGACGACCGTTCGGTCAAAAAATCTTTGGCTTTGTTTTGCGCGGCTGCTGGACTTTTGACCACCCTTTGGCTGCGCCAGCATCCCGACGCGCTTGAAGACTATACGGTGAAAATTGTCGCTGCTGGAATTGCCGTTGTGCTGGCATTGCTGGCTTTGGCAAAGCGGACAATTGAAAAAAAGTGAAGATAAAATTTTTTAGGAGATCATTCATGGAAAACCAATTTCAACCCTATTCTGACCCTGCCAATCTTGAAGCGATCCGTGCCATTAGCCAGGAAATTATTCTTTCGGTTGTGCCAGAGGAGAAAGTCGGCGCGGAAGAATTAATGGATGGGCTAATTGAAGACTACGAGGACGGTTTGATTACAACCGCAAATACCGACGCAAAAATCAGCGGAGGTTTTGGTAACGTGGATTTGGTTGCCCTGGTTGTAATCCCTTTGGTGGTGGCGGTGCTGAAAAAATTCTTTGAAGAATTGATTGAGTTGGGGTTTGAGAAATATAAGAAATGGCTAGAAGAACATCAGGAAAAGAAGCCGCAGTTGTCTGCCAAGGTTGACCAGTTTGTCGAGGAACAGTACACCATAATCAGCACGCAAGTCAAATCCACAAAGTCAAAGTCAAAAGAAAAAGTCATCAAGCAGACGACAAAAATTGTAGTTAAACGAAAATTGGGGTTATCTGAATAAGATGCAAAAATCCCGCATTGACTTGTTTGCTCTGCCCAGCCAGACTGCTATTCTGTTTTGGCTTATTGCGGCTGCTTTGCTGGGAGCCATTTTGATCGGACTGACGGGGGGACATATTATTCCCTTATGGCCCTTGGCGCTTATCTTGCTCCTGTTGCCTTTGCGGGAATTCATAATACGCCCTGAGCGAGAGACGCGCAAATTCGGACTGGACCCTCTTCCTGATGGTCAGGAATTCAAGGAGTTGCGCGCATCAATTGATGCGCTGGCAAAAAAAATCGAGTTGAAGCACGTTCCGCAAATTCTGATAGGGGCTGATTGTGACGAAATTTATGAAATGGGTTCTTTTCGTCGCTGGTATATTGTGTTCCGTGCAAGCAAAGCAAAAAACCTGCAAGAACTTTTAGCAAACCCGCGAAAAGCAAAATTGGCTGAAGTGCAGATATTACATGAATTATTTCACTTTAAAAATGGGGATTACTGGCAATTGGGCTACCTTGCCGAACTCTTTAAAGTCAGCTTCAATTTGATGATATGGGTATTGATATTTCTGGGTGGGTGGGGATTCCTGCTCGTTTTGGTGAAGGATGCATTTTTTCAATTTTCAATAACTGATTTGATTCAACACATGCCCGTTGATGTCCGCCCAACAATGGAACAAATTCTTCCCTCCATGTTTCCTTCTGCCGCAGAGATGGAAGCCCTGCGCGTTAAAGCGGAAGGTATTAATTTTATGTGGGTGTTAAATTTTATATCCAACATTAGCCTGCCTTATATTGTTGTGGCGGGGATCTTGTGGAGGTTTTATCGCCCGCTTTTGTGGCGCGTGAGGGAATTCTATGCGGATGCGGGGGTAATTGCCGTTCAAAAAAGCGTTAAACCATTTGTAGAGTTTATTCGCCGCGCAAATCAGGTTCCTTTGCAGGCAGCCCCTGTAATTGCTACGCCATCCTTAAAAGAAATAACTCAAAAAATTACGAATCGATTTGGCATATTTTTGACAGGCGTTTTCTGGGCAGATTTTTCCAAAAGATTTGAGGCGCTAAAAGCCCCTGAAAGTATTTTTTACACATGGAAGCAAATTGCCTGGTTTCTGGGATTCTTGGCGCTTTCACTTGAAGTATTTTTGGCAACGCCAATTTCCCTGCCTGTGGTTGGCAAAAACCCAATGACTTTTACAACCTTGGTTGTCACTGCGGCTTTGGTGTATTTTTTGCTTCCCCAGCTTATGATGGGAAAAAGCGCCTGGAAGGATGCTTTGCGCGTTTTATTTGTGATTTTTGGAATACGCACGGCTTGGATGCTTTTCACGCTTGCATTAATGTGGGGACTTTATTTTATTCAGCCAGATTTGTTGATGGATGTTTTGCGGTCGGCAATTTCATCGGTTGCCCGCTATGCTGGAACTGACCCGATAGGAATTGACCTGCTTGGTTTCCTCGTTGAAGCGTCTGTCATTAACTTGTTGCAGATCCCAATTATCTTTGTTGTACAAATTGTTTCGGTCACGGGATTGCTTTTTCTTATTAAACGGACTTTGCAATGGCAGTCTTTTATTAGGGATAGCCAGCGCTTTAAGCGGGTTGTTTTCAGCCTGACTTTTGGAGTTTTATTTGTTCTGCTGACCCTGGTCATGCCGCTTGGTATGGCTTTGCTAAAAGGTGATTTTTCCACGTTCATGGGTGCTTCTGGTGCTTTTGCCGTTTTGGGCATGTTGACGCTGGCGGGTGGGGGAATATGGTTCTTTGTTCAGGATCAACAACGTTATCAGAGAGAAAGTGTCCTGCATCCCTGGCTTTGGGTGGAGTATGCAGATGACTAAATTGGCAAAAATATTCAACATCTTCTCCATTGTCTTTTTGGCGCTGTTTGCTGTTTTTGCGCTCATTATCGGTTGGCTTAACCCCGACTTGGGCGAATCGGGGCTTTTGCTGTTTGCATTGTCTTATTGTTGTGCATTTGTGCCGTTGGGTTTGTTGAGCGCCGTCTGGCTGGCTTGTACAAATCGTAACCATTTATCCAAAATTCTTGTTTGGCTGGCATTTCAAGCGCTGTTTGTAATTTCGATCGCAATGTATTCCCTGCCAGGTGTTGGCTTATTCTTTAGCAGTTTGCTGTTTGTCCTTTTTCCGCTAATGGGCTTTGTAAACTTTTGGTATGCGTATAAAAATAGCGCTTCCTTGAGATTTATGGGGTGGGGATCCATCGTTTTTATGTGGTCCATTTTGCTGGCTTGGAAAGCGACAGGCAATCTCCTTGAAAAGTGGATTAACAGTATGTCTTCAACATCCAATGATTTATGGTGGCTGTATGCTTTGATGTACGGGTCTGCGTGGATCGTTGCGTCAGGTTTGATTGCGTTTCTTGTGGAAACTATTCGCGCTTTGCAAAAGGAATTTTCTGCTGGGCAAGCGCAGGCTCGGTAATTGCCTCATCTCACAGATTTTCAGTGGGGCTGGCTTTGGCTGAAAAATAGCCTGTGCTGGCTACTTGAATCATCCGTCGTTTTTTTGGGGAATTTAAACAGAAATTTCTGCCAATCTTTACCAGCCCACAAACCTTTTCCATTCACTGGGGCTGTGCTGGCTTGTGCCGGATACTTGGTTCATCCATCAGTTTTTTTGGGGTTTTGGCTGGAATTTCGCCAGACGATTTTTCTTATAACTGTCCAAGGTGAGCTCAGTAGAAGGATTTTGTCCTGTGCTGGCTACTGGTTCATCCGCCCAGATAAGAGAAGTAAAACTGTTCATTTTATGACATGAGTGGACATAAGAGGACAATTTTCTCGACTTTTAACAAATCCCTCAAAAATTGCTTGACTTTCTCTATGTCTCCATATAAAATGAGCCCTGTACAGGTCGCTTTATTCGCCAGTTCTTTGGGATTTTTGGAAGGAAATTCCCAGCCTATTGCTAATATTTTTCGATAAAGCTTGTGACCTGAGGTATATGCGTTCTAATTGTAATAAAATGTAATAAATATTGCGTGACATTCTTCCTGTCTTCGCAAGAAATTACGAAAATAGCCTTAAAAAGGCTCAAAAATCAACTCATCGTTAGT
>DYOU01000007.1 GCA_020720365.1 Candidatus Elulimicrobium sp. | reverse complement strand
CTTCAAAGGAAATAATGGACGCACAATTGAGTTCACCGATGATCCTTCAATAAGCCCCATTAAAGAGTCCCCCTCATTCAGCCCGAGCCTAACTCTCTCATCATTCATCACCCGAAGGCCCTGGACCTGCAACGGTTTTGCTGTAAAAGAACACTGGTTGACGCACGCCATAATGAAGCCCGATCGTAATCCTTCCAGATAACCCCTTAGCATAGAGGCATCTTCACCTAAAGCTTTCAAGGCTGTCGGATTATTCTCCTCAAGGCGCGAAAAGAAAGGCCTGATCGCTTTAAAGCCTGACGCATAAAGAGTACTCCCAAGTACCTTTCCTATTGTGCGTTCAGCCTCACGCCCCTGTTCCACACTTTCAAGTCCTGGGGCATCGATCACTAATAGGCCATTCTCTTTAAGGCGTGAGCGGACAAAGACATAAAACTCACGGCTGTAAAGTTTGGCAAGGTCGTAATCATCTGGATTCGGAAAATCACAAAAAACCATATCAAACATCTCGCTGGACCGACGTGCATACTGATACGCATCTGCAACGATCACGCGCACGCGAGGATCCTGGAACGCATGATCATTCAATTGGGCCAACGACTTCTTGTTTCTGAACATATCGATCACTTTAGGGTCAATATCCACCAATACCACTTCTCGTACTTCAGGATATTTCAAGACCTCTCTCAACAACAATCCATCCCCTCCCCCCAGGATCAATACCCTGCCCGGCAAAACCTCCAGAACAGACATGGGAATATGCACAAACGCTTCATGATAAATACGTTCAAAAGAAACAGCGAACTGGAAATCATTATTCAAGAACAGGACCGTCCCTTCCAGCCCCTTGTTATCGTCAACCACAGGTTGGATATATGCCGCCGACAGCCCCCTGGCTTCCG
This sequence comes from Candidatus Elulimicrobium sp., assembly GCA_020720365.1. Taxonomy (GTDB): domain Bacteria; phylum Omnitrophota; class Gorgyraeia; order Zapsychrales; family Fredricksoniimonadaceae. Next base: position 56,813 of record DYOU01000007.1, on the reverse strand, counting down.
GGCCAATATCATCCGCCGTAACAAGATCGATCTGCTGATACGCCGATCGGATCCGTTCAACTCTTCCAGGATAATCCTTTGGCTTAAAAAAACTACCGAAAGAAACCTCATCTTGAAAACTAAAGTAATACTTCGCTATAAAATACTCATCCAACCAGGGAGATAAAACCAGAAAAATACTGAGGCCCAACAGCAAAAGACCAGCTTTCATTCTATCTGATACACCCCCGTAATAATAGGCCACGCCCCCCGCGACAGCGGCATTCAATATCCCTACCAGGATCACGGCCGACATAACGCTCATCACAGGGATGATCCATAGAGCAAAAATTAACCCCGCCGCCAATGCCCCGGCATAATCCATCAATAGCACCTTCGCCACCCTTTTATGAGACGACCCTCCTGCCGTTTTATCGGCCATGGCCAACAATAAAGGCAATTCCATACCAGCACAAATACCAACGGCTGAAGCCGTTATAAAAGCCCCCCCGAAGAAAAGCATCTTCGCCGCAATGACATGCCCCTGTACCTCCCAAAAGAGCGAAACTAATGCTACTGAATAAATCCCAAGAACCGAAAATCCACCAACAATAGACAGCCAACATTCAACACTCAGCAGCTTCTGCCAAATCTGATCTTCCTTACCCCATCGGTTGCTCAACCATGCGCCAACCCCCATCCCTCCAATAAAGATCCCCACAGCCATCGCATACCAAATGCCATTGTTGACCGCCCACAATGACACTACACGCGCTATCAACAACTCATATAACAATGCGCAGAAGGCTAACATAAAACTAAAAATATAAATTATACGCATTCACTTTAACCTGTTAAACCCGCGCGTAAAAACCCTCTCCTCCACACGCAAAGGCTGTAACTCCTGTTTTAAATACTCGATGGCTTTTGAAGGGATCATGGAATGACCGCAGGTCAACACATCAAAGGCGGCATACCCCGATTCCGGCCAGGTATGGATCGAAAAATGTGACTCCGCAATAAAAATAACCCCTGTCACACCTTGCGGTTCAAATTGATGAAAGAACGACTCCAATATCGTAGCTCCGCTCAAACGGGCCGCTTCAAGCAGGCATCGCTCGATATCAGCCACATAACACAATTTATCCGCCGGACAATCGATAAATTCCACCAGATAATGCTGACCAAAAGAGTGCTCTTTACTATCCATTCAACGTTTACCCCGCATAGACCATCAATAACAACGTTTCCAATGAACCGCTTAACAATAATAAGGCGAAGGCTCCACCAGAAAGTACCAGTGACGCCAGACAGACCATATGCTTTTCTTCCCCGAAATCTTCACGCCAACGGCTGGAAATAAATACCGCTGCCAAAGCGTTAAGAAAGGCAACCGCCATCACCGAGCGGATCAACCCCGCCCAGGGGTAAAAGCAGATCACAAAAACAAGCGCTGCCGCAAAAGAGCCTATATAATCAACCGCGATCAGGCTCTCTCTTGAAATAACCCGTTGGTGACCCCTCTCGTCCCCAGTCGCCATCATCAACATGAGCGGCAACTCCAGTCCGGTCAGAAAACCGATCAAGGCTACCAGAAAATAGGACCAGGTCATCATTAACCAGATGTCTGCTTCCCAGCCAGAAAAAATAAAAAAACTGGCAACTCCAGCCGCACCTGTTAATGTCAGAAGGATCTCCGTCTGCCAGAGCGAGATCGCCGGACGACGTATATCCGTCTTCACCGACGCCAATGAACCCAACCCCATCATGAACATATACAGCCCAATCGTCGTTGAATAACGCAATACTGTATTATCCAAAAAAGCCGCCAGTCCCTGCGCCAGGATCAATTCATACGACAAGCTGCAAAAAGCAAGAATAAATTTCAGGAATAACATATCAACTCTGCCTGATCCTTTGCTCCACACAAGCCAATAAAACCTGCTGCTTCACCGTCTTGATAAGAACCTCCAGTATCCCCTGAGCGTAACACGCCGCCGCGCGCATTTACAATCATTACGGGAGCTCAGCTTGCGGCTTTGCTGGCACTAAAGCAGATATACCCGCCACCAGCCTGCCGGCATGAACAGAATCCAAACAATAGGTTTTCGGGTCTTGATCAAAAGAAACCGGATAGCAGACGTCCTTATCCGGTAAGATTAAAGAATCACGCAAACGAAGTTCGCGCCAGATATTCCCTTGACGAAAAGCAACGCTCATTATTTCCGCAGTTCGCTTCAATGGCTGAACAACCGTCTTCAACCGAAGGTTCTTAACAGCCTCAATAAACTCAACAATAGCATCAAGTCCCACAACTTCTTTCCTGGAATTCTTCCAGATACTGCCTTCTGCTTCCCGAGAGACCAGGCCCTTGACCTTCGCCTTCACTCGATTAAACCGGATATCCCTCAGAAGGCCATGATCAATCCCCAAAGGATTATCCGCAAAGAAAGATCCGTCATTATGATCAAACGCATGAAAATGATTCGCAGAAACCTTGACCGCAAAAGGGCGCCCTTCGGCATGCAAATAAAAATTCTCCTGATCGTCCTGAACCCGCCGTAATACGGTCGCCGTGCCATTATTAAACGTCAGTGTCAACGTCCAATCTTTAGGCGTCCACGCTACGTCCTGTGCCGGAACAAGCTCTATCCCCTGCAAGCCATTGACCATCTGCACATAACTCTGCACACGCTGAATATCAACCGCATACAAATATCCTTTCGCAAAATGCCACCTATGGTCAACAGCATCTCTTCTAAGGTTTGCATGAACCTTTCCCTTCTCCCGAATAATGAGTGCCGCCACAGCTGAAACGTCGATATCCGCAGGCCTCTTGTCCAGCCAGGGATCCACGCTTAACCCATTTAAACGGCCAGCTCCGACACCGAAAGAATGCAAAATATTCTCATCACAAAGAAATACTCCCGGAACCCCCTGCCGATAAATAAAAACTTTTCCAGGCTCAACATCCTTGAAGGAAAAAACAAGATGTTCCTGTACCGTTCCTTCACCAGAAAGGATCATTTCCACATCCGCCTTAACCTGTAAGCCGAAGGCTGGATCAAAATGAACACTGTCAGAAAATTCTGTCAGTTTAACCTGTTTTAAAGAAGAAAGATAATTCGGGATAAAAGATTGATCTATCGGAATGCCATCAAAAAGATGAGCGGCCAGCCAACGGCCTGAGACGCGTTTCATCTCTATCGTCCGTCCACCCGCTTTGACAACACATTCATTGACTGAATCAGGATCAAAATGAAAGTTAATATCCACTGGCCGTCTATGGCCCTGCCAGCTCCATCGAGGAAAACCATTATTAAAACAAATACTACCAACAGCCAAAACAATAATACAACAACAAAAAATAGCCGCTTTTTTTTTCAAATGATCATTCCTTGATCAAACCTTGTTCTGAATAACACGTAAAAGTTCTTTGGCCGCTTCCTCAGGGCCTTTACGCTCCCAACCTTCAAGACCCAAACGACTGCGCATCTGCCCTACGAAAATATTCTTGTTAAAAAAAGCTTCGAAATACTTCTTCGCCAAAGGTTCATGCATTTCCTTGAACTGAGCCGGTCCGAATACATTCGCATAATACGAATGATTCAACCCCGTTGACGTTGTGGTCCCTTTGCTCATCGCCGTTCCTTCACGAAAAACAGCCATAGCCGCCTCCGGAGTCTTGAATCTTTCAAGGATCGGATGATCATCGTCGATACCGTCATAATTGTTGGCGTACAAGACAAAATCGATCTTTTGCCCCTTAATGATATTCTCAAAAGTCGTCACAGGGATAATGATCCGGGCATTCACCTGATTCGCGCTCATAATGATCGCACGATCAATCTGGCCCAGAGCATATCCAGGCTGAAGGTCATCCAGGCGCAAGAATGCCCCGATCTCGGTTCCATAACCAAGCACATCTCCATTACTCTCCAACTGAATAGACCCCATGTCGTCGGCAATAATAATGAGATCCTGAATAACATCTCCCCCGATCCCGCGCAGGGCTTCAAGCGTCTCGGATTTTCCCGCCCCGGTATCACCAATAAATAAAAGATTGCGGTCAATATCCCCTTTCAGGATCAAACGCACCATCGCCCCATGAAAAGGCAGCCGCCCGCGCTTCATCATAATCACGTTATGTAACGTCAGGATCATTTTCTTTACATAACCAAAATATCCGAACTCCAACTTCAAAGGGATCGCCGCAACAAGAATATTATTCTGCTGATCATCATAAAACACCTGCCCGCTCTTGAACCGATCTAATGATTCCGGCGGAACGCCATAAGCATACACCCCATCAGGCTGACGCTTCAGATCTTCATCACTTGCCATCTCAAACAAATTACACAACGAATGCCCTAACTCGGCATAAGCATTATGAAAATATACCAAAATAACAAGCTCTCCTACTTTCGCCGGATAGCATAACCAGTCAGCTGAATGAAAAGTTAAACCTTTGATAGGGCTTTCTCCTACCGGCTCGATCCGCCCGGTCCGTTTATTCATTGACGGCTGAAGGATCAACGGAGGATAAAGAAGCATCTGACGGATCATAGGGATCTTGTTCAACTCGGCATATTCTGGCGGCAGAGGAACGGATTGCTTGACAGCGATCGTCGCGACTTCACCGCCCGCCGCTACCTGACGATAAATGCGCGGATGTTGACCGGTAACATTTTCCTGGATATCCCGGTACATTCCACGGATCAGATTGGTCAAATGACCGATCGTTAAATTAAAAGTGCGATAAGGTTTCTTATCACAGTCCTGACACTGCTTCTGATCCGTAATAATAAACCGGTCAAAACTGCGCCAGAAATTATATAAATATTCAATAAGATCATTAAAATGAGAAACATTTCTCAATAGAGTATCGGCTGAAGCTGAAGCCTGCCGGGCCTGCGCGGTCGGCATCTTGATCAAAAGTTTTAATGTTTCAATAAACTCCCGGATCTCTTGCGGGCCAACATCCCTACGGCTGAATACATCCAGTAAAATAGAATTCCTCCGGCTCAATTTCTGAAAAGCGGCGGTCACGATCCCATTAAAAAGATCACTATCAAGGATCTCGGCTGCTGTATCGCAGATATTCTCATGCATCTGAATAATAATTTTATTATCGATCATATGGTAAGACGGCATAGACTCTCATTTCCTTTAACGGACAAACTTATTGTTTAACAACACCCGTTCAAGCGCTTTCCTGAACGCCAAATTAATCGGCTGGATCTCCCGTGACATCCAAGGGTCCACCGATGAAACCCGCATCACCAGATCAGACATGACCGGCGGGATCAACTCCCCCTTATAAACCTTTTCCAATACAGCTTCTGTCTGATCCGAATAGTCTTCTTTTAGCACCCTGCATGTGATCAAACGTAATCGGCCATATTTATCATTATTCCCGGCATAACCAAATAAGCGACACACCAAAGGACGATAGGCATAAAAATGACACCGACCATTACCGTCCTGTGATGTATAAAAAGCACAGCGGCCTACACTATCGTTTAACCCCGCCCGAGCGTACCACTCATCGGCCTGAGACAAACGCACAAGTTCAAAAGCCAACGGCAACATTTCCAGTTCACTGCACTCAACTGTTGAACTAAAACAACACGCGCCACAATGAGACGGGCAATGAAGCCCGGATTGAACCTTAAAAAGACCGGACGCCTGATCCAAAGAACGATAAATGGAGATCACCTGAAAGGCTTTATGTCGCAATGAGCCTTGAAGTGGGAATCCCGCCAAACGTTGAAGAAAGCCCTGGATAGAGCTTAACATGGATAAGCCTCAGTCATTAATTGTACGTATAATAACAATTATTTATTGAGGCGCAAGAGAATTTTGAAGGGCTAACGGGCGTCTTTGAGGATATCCGCTTCGTCCTTGGAGAACATGCCCTCCAGGTCAAGGACCATGATCATGCTTTTGTCCTGCTTAACGATCCCTTTCACGCATCTGCGGTCAGCCACAACAGCGATATCCGGTGTCGGCTCAAAATTCTTTCGATCGATCCTCAGCACCTCGTGCACGCTGTCCACAATAAAACCCACGACCAACTCTCCAAATTCAGCGATCACAATACGCGTCTTGTCATCGACCGCCCCTTTCAAAGAAGCGGAAGCAAACCTCTTCTGTAAACTGACTACAGGGATCACTTTACTGCGTAAATTAATCACGCCTTCAACGAAATCCGGAGACTGCGGGATCGGAACAACGGCCGTCCAGCGAATGATCTCCTGAATATTCATGATCGGGATCGCAAACATTTCCTTGTTCATTTCAAATGTTACCAGATGAAAGAACTTGTCCTGATCTTCCATACATTCATCCCCGCTTAGAAACCAGTTTTTCCTGAATATCTTTTAATATAGATGCATCAACTGTCTGATGATCAATGATCACAATGATACGTTTATCCACCATTCCCAGCCCGCGCACACAATCCCTGGCGATCGACATTTTAACATCCGGCGTTGGATCGATCTTGGATCCATCCAGCTTGATGTTGTCCAGCACTTCATCAACCAGATAACTGCCCATGACCCCGTTTAACTGGATCAGGATGATCCGGCTGTAATCATCCAGCTCTTTCATCGCCAGATGCAATTTTCTACGCAGATCAAATACCGGCACAACGATCCCTCGAATGTTCATCACACCTAAAACAAAATCCGGCATTTGCGGCATAGGCGTGATCTGTTGCGGCCGAAGGACTTCCTGCACACAGTTAATATCGATCCCGTATTCCTCATTCGCCAATTTAAAGCAAACGAACTGAACAATCTCGATCGAATTCTCTTTTGAGACCCCTGATATACCTGTCGCCATGGTCACTCCTTGCCGCCAGCCATACTGATCAGCATGGCCGAATCAATGATAAGTCCCACACGCCCATCGCCTAAAATAGATGCCCCGCGAAGCCCTTTCATCCCCCTTAACTGCACAGGAAGATCCTTGAAGACCACACTTTCCTCTCCCAACAATTCATCCACGATCACACCGATTTGTTGTGCCGAATCCGTAATAACAACCACCTTACGGTCTACCAGGTCTTTCGTTTTGGCATTCGGCATTCCTAAAACCTGTCCGACATTTACCACACCCAACGCATGCCCGCGCAAGGAAACCGTGTCATTTCCGTCTACAGAATGAATATCATTCTTTTTCACCTTGAATATCTCCAACACCGCCTCGATCGGAATAGCATAGATCTCACCATCGATCTTGACCAAAAGCACCTGCATAATAGAAATAGCCGATGCCCCAAGATCCATAGTCACCAACTCATGCTGAAGATCCCCCATTACCTTACTGAAGCGGGCCACAGCTTCATCCATAGAGACGATCACCGGTCCTAAACGACTTGAATGAAGGACTTCATATAAACCCTCCGAATCCTTCAGCACCAGCCCTAAAATCTTTTGAATATCCACACCCTTCTGGACATTCTGAAGACCTTGAACGATCTCGTTCATTTTTAAAGTGACTGCGCGTGATTTCTGTTTCTCCCCATCCAGGTCACTCATGAACTGCTGTAACTGGGCTTTGATCACAACACACTCGCTGATCAACTGAATAACACGATCAAAGCTGCCTTCCGGCCCATTTTTCTTGTCTATCGCTTGCTCACTCATAAACCAACCCTCAGGGATTCTGATTTAATTGATGATCAATATATTTTGTGAGAGCCTTCTGGAATAAATAATCCAATCCCACTAAACTCACCCCAATATCATAAAGCCCCTCATAGACCATTTCTACACGGACCACTTTCCCTAAAACAATGAACGGCTCTGTATTAGAAAGCCGTTCATGTTTATAGAATTCTGTCTTGAACTTGTTAATCCCCATGACCAGAAGCTCCAGCCGAAGAATAACACCCATATTATATTTTACGGATGACTCAAACAAAAGTCCGTTCGCACTGATATTTTTGGCCCTGTTTTCCCGAACCTCCGTACCCCTCGGGATAGTGAACTGCTCATGCCGCACCAGATGCTTCCCGCTTACCCTCATGTATTGACGACGTTCCATGCTCCCTCCCTCAATACGATTATCCGATCCTTAAGCCTTCTTCTTTATTACTACCCGATCTCTCTATAGGCCTCCCGCTCTTCTTAACCACAGGGGCTGTTTTCTTCACAGGAGTCGAATGACTCGTACGTTTTTCAACCGCCGGAGCCGCATGAAAAGATGCACCCGAGGAATTGGTCCTGAACTGCGCTACAAGGTTACGCAAACCTTCCGCCTGGGACGTCATCTGTTCAGAGGCAGATGCCAGCTGTTCAGCGGCAGACGCGTTGGATTCTGTAATAGATGTATTTTCTTCCATGGCCGCGGCCTGCTCCTGAGTAGCATTAGCTACAGCGATCAACTGTTCAGCGATCTTCTTGATACTGACAGAAATATTTTTAGTCTTCGCTCCGGCTTCTTTTGAGATCTTGACACCATTCTCAACCTGCCTCAAATTATCCTTGATCAGATTCTGGATCTCTTTAGCCGATGTAGAACTGCGCTCAGCCAGCTGACGGACTTCATCCGCGACAACCGCGAAGCCCTTGCCATGCTCACCGGCACGCGCCGCTTCAATAGCCGCATTCAACGCTAAAAGATTCGTCTGATCCGCGATATCCGTGATCAATTCAACAGCATCTGCCATCTGCTTTGAACCCTTCTCAATACCGCTGATAGCCTCTACTGTATTGTCCATAGCCTGACCCGCTTCCTGAGCTTCCTTGGACGCGTCCTGGGCGATCCCATTCGCACTCCGGGCATTTTCGGCATTCGCCTGTACTGAAGAAGACAACTCTTCAAACGAAGCTGACTGCTGTTGAGCCCCGTCAGCGATCTGCTGAGAGCTCGAAGATACTTCATGGGTCGCCCCCAAAAGCTGATCCGCATTCAAACTGATCTGTCCCATCATACTGGATAACTTGTCAGAAAAAGTATCCATTGTTTTTGCCATCACACCAATTTCATCCGCACGATTCATATCCAGCCTCTGCGTTAAATCTCCACCGGCCATTGACTCCATCACCCTCACGCTCGAAGCCATAGGACCCGTAATAGATCCACTGAAATAAAAACCAAACATAATTGACAAAAATAGCCCCATAATAATGGAAACCACAAGAATCAACTTCAACCGAACCATCGCCGCAAGATTTTTTTCAACCAGATTCTTTGTCGCTGCTGCATTATTCACTGTTACCTCATCCAAAGTCTTCCCCATGGCCTCCGACAAATGGATCATTTCCTTGACCTGCAAACGGTATTTCTCAAAAACAGCCTTTTTATTATCAGCGGTGGTTGATGTCAATTCAAGAATACTCGCGTCAAGCCTTACATAAGCAGCCCGCCACGCTTCATATTCACCTTTTAATCGCTGGATCAAATCCCGTTCCTTCTGATCGTCTCTGGGGACTTCAATCAACCGCTTCCAGGCATCATCAACAATCTTCCAACTCTCCTGACGAGCCTCGATAATTCTGCGAAAATCTTCCTGAGCGCTGTCTTTAAATTCATACTGATAAACACTCAATGTTCCTACTCGTATTGCCATTTGCTGTTCATTCAAATCCCCCAATGCCTCAATGTCAGAAACTTTGTCAATGCCAACAAACTTTAACTGATTAGAAATAACGGACATTCCATAATAACCGATGACACCCACACAAAGCGCAATCAAGGCCACTAACAAAAAACCTGCGATAAGCTTTACCCCTATTTGAATATTATCCAGCATGCTACCCCCTCTGTTCATCTGTTATTAAAAAAATCCATTTGAGGCAAAATTTATAACGCCTTCGCATCCACAAGTCCGACCAGTTCTGCGATCTCAGGCTTGGATATTTCTCCATCAGCTCCACAAGACTGACATTGACGGATCATTTCTTTCGACATAATTGACGAAAAAGCAATACACGGCAAGTTTCGCAATTTGACATCTTCTTTCACCTTTTTGATCAGATGAAGTCCATCCATCTGAGGCATTTCAATATCCGTTACCATCAAATGATAAAACTGATCGATCGACGTAAAATCAGAACGTCCGGCGAAGGTTTGTAGTTTATCCAATGCCTCTACCCCATTTGTAGCGGTATCCGTTTGATACCCTGCCGAATTCAAATGCCCCACGATCAGCTTACGCACCAGATCCGAATCATCGACCACCAGGATCCGCTTTGACCCGCGGTCAACAGAAGACCCGCCATACTCCCCTCCTTTCGGAGAAAGGATATGAACATTCGGATTAATATGGAATGCAATCTTTTCAAAATCCAGAAGAAAAATAACTTTCTTTTCAATTCGAACAATCCCTGAAGCATAACCTTCCGTTGTAACCAGCATTTGAGACGGCACTTCAACCGATTTCCAAGAGATCCGGTGAATTCGGGCCACACCGCTCACTAAAAATCCCAATACAATACGATTAAACTCGGCAATAATGATCCGGCTCTTTTTAAGGTCTGCGATTGTTTTTATCTTTAAATGATGGGACAGGTCTACAACTGGAATAATAGCACCGCGCAAATTAATGGCACCCGCAATCGACGGATGAGCATCAGGCACCTGAACAAGCGTTAAACTGGCCTTAATGATCTCTTTCACCTTGGCCACATTAATACCGTACACCGCTTCCCCTACAGAGAATTCAACGATCTCCAGCTCACTGGTTTGAGCTTCAAGAAGAATGTTGGAACGATGCTCAGAGCTCATTCAATACCCGCCTTTCAAAATAATACTACTGTTTGTGACTATACTCCCGGAACGCTATATATGTCAACAAATTACGAATATTATTCATTCAGAATTAACCTGAAGGAAAGGATTCTTGATCCTTCCCCTGATAATGTCTGAATTTCCACCAGAACGACCTCCCAATAAACATAATTCCAACTACTTAAACGAAGGAGAATCCAACAATTTTATCGCTGGATACCTCCCTGAATAATACTTGAGCGACCAATCACTGGCAAAAAGAATGACCGTACGTCCCTGATCATCCTTGGCCAAAGCCGCTTCCTGGGATAATGAATTCTTTAATTCTTCATCATTAAAGGGAGGCGCAACCCAGCGTAAAAGTTTCCACGGTTGCGTTTCCAGCCGCGATTCACCGCCATACTCATCTTTTAAACGATACTGAAGCACCTCAAATTGCAAAGGCCCGACCGCTCCCAAGAGTGGAATATTATTCCGGAAACCGGTCATCGTAAATGATTGAACGATATCTTCTGCCAATAAATGGTCCAAACCTTTCCTAAAGGGCTTGTAGGTAGAAGCCGCTGAATTATGAAGAAACGCAAAACATTCCGGGGCAAAACGAGGGATCTCTTCAAAAAACAAGCTCGGATCAGTGCTGATCGTATCCCCGATCCTGTAATCCAGTTTTGTAACAAACCCGATAATATCTCCCGGATATGCTTCATTAATGACTTCCCGATCACGTCCAAAAAGATTATATGAATCTGATAACCTCACTTCCTTCTTTGACCGATGATGGAACACTTTCATATCACGCACAAACCGTCCTGAACAGACCCTGGCAAATACCACCCTGTCCCTGTGTTGAGGATTCATATTGGACTGAACTTTAAAAATGAACGCCGAAAAATCAGGATGATCTAACGGGATAAGCCCATTCTTCGTTTTTCTTGGTGCCGGCGGAGCCGAATGCTCGAGAAATCCATTCAACAAAAACTCCACGCCAAAGTTATTGGCAGCACTGCCAAAAAATACCGGAGTCGTCCGCCCCTGCATGACCTCATTTAGATCAAACCCGCCATGCGCTCCGTCAAGCATTTCAAGTTCCTCAACCACTTCCCGGTAAGTACCCTCGGACAAAAGCCCCTTCACAAAGGGCTCTCCAAGATCATGCACAGAAACAGGCGCACGATAAGCCCCGCCGGGGACTCTCTCAAAAAGATGCACTTCTTTCTTCACCCGGTCATAAATGCCTTTGAAATCCGGGCCGTTCCCCAAAGGCCAATTAACGGGGAAAGCATGCAAATTAAGCACTTTTTCAAGCTGATCGATCAACTCCAGCGCCGACATCGAAGGCCTGTCGAGTTTATTCATAAACGTAAAGATCGGAATACCACGTTTACGGCAGATCTCAAAAAGCTTGCGTGTCTGACTTTCAATCCCTTTACCGGCATCAATCACCATCACAACCGCGTCCACCGCCATAAGCACGCGATAGGTGTCTTCAGAAAAATCCTTATGTCCCGGAGTATCCAATAAGTTCAACCGATACCCCTCATAATCAAATTGTAAAACTGTGGATGATATCGAGATCCCTCGCTTCTTTTCAAGCTCCATCCAATCGGATGCCGTCTCTCTCTGTTTCTTTTTCGCCGTAACCGAACCGGCCAGATCCAAAGCTCCGCCGTAAAGCAAAAGCTTTTCGGTTAATGTTGTTTTTCCTGCGTCCGGGTGCGAAATGATCGCGAATGTCCGGCGGCGCGCTATTTCTTCCTTCATTGAATCATTCATTTTATTTTCCTAAGAATAAAATTTAACACAACCAATGTCCACCCCTTAACGAACATTAAGGCTCCGCAATAATACCACGATTCGATCAATTACCCCTGACTTTTCAAGAGAAAAATGGTTCATTCGTACTTAGGGCGAAATCAAGAAAGGTTGTTTTCCCTAGCCAATCTTGGCAATGCGAACCGGAATATGTTATGCTTTAAATCGGGGAAGGAAATTGTTCTTTATAGTCGAAAAAGGCAAACTACTTGAAAGAGTAGGACGCAAAGCCGTGAGCCTAACCCCTTATCATTATGATAAGGGAATGGTCGTCAGGTTGCCGAAGCTAACCGCACGCTAGCTTTCTTTTTTGTGTCCTTCCATCTCTTTCAAGTCGTCTTACCTTAAACAAGGGGGCGACAATGAAAAAACATCTGACATTAACAATCCTGACTGTTCTCATCTTGGCACAAGCGGGCTCTGCCTGGGCTGAATCCATGGTCTTCAATTTATCGGTTACCGTTCCTGCTTTAATTCAAATGCCTGCGGCAGATCAAAACCAGCAAGTATTCAATGAATCAGGAATAGTCCAGGAGCAGCAGATGGTCCGCAATCAGGAAGTGGTTACAGTAAGATCTATTGTGGTTTTATAAAACGATTATTCCGCCTTGGCTTTCAACGGAATATGAAAAACATAGGTCGTTCCTTCAACTACATCCACAGAATTCTTTAATTTTACAAGCGGAATAAACTCAGCTGGAAGATCTTTCATATCGATCGTTAACGTGTGCTTGCCCTTGGCGATATTCTTGAAGAAATACGCTCCACGGCCATCGGTGACCTGAGCCCCTTTCCCATCTAAAAGAACTTTCACCCGGCTCACAAAACGATCACCCTGATCAGGGATTCCGTTTCCATTTCGATCCACGAACGCCACGCCATACACACCCGATTGACTCGTTAAGCCAAAATCTACCCGGCTGGTCTGCCCCTGACGAAGCTCCAATTTCGCGAAACTTGGCGTTGAAAAAACAAACCCTGTCGGTAAACTCTCGAGCACCGGTGTAACGATAACTTTTTTACCGCGGATCGCCAGTCGATACCAACCGCGTTCATCGGTCACCGCCTCTTTATCGCCGATCTTGACCTTGATCCCTGCAAGCCCCTCATCTCCCAAAACATTCGTGTCCTGTGGATCAAATTTCTTATTCCCATCCCGATCCTTAAAGACAAAACCCGTCACAATACCTTCAGAATCCAGTGAAAAGCCCAATCCGAATGCCATCCGCATACCAAAACGGACATCCAGGTCATTATAAGAAGGATTATCGGGAATTTGCGCCAGGACATTCCTTAAACGCGAATCACAGAAAAAATTCACATCGGTCTTGGGATTATACGATAGCCCGGCAGAGGCTGATACACTGTCCTCCCCGGCCAAAAAACTATTACGCCCCTCAACATTCTCTTCATCACGATACATTAAGCCTAAATTTCCTGAAAGCTTGTTGGTCAGCTGCTTACTGTAAGATAACCCCGCATTCATCACCGAAGGATTGTAATCCTCAAGCGAAAACTTTTCATGCAGCCATGAATATTCATAATTTAAATAACCAGATAATGATCTCGTCAACGGCACCTGAACTCCCGCCGAAACAGCTTCGCGGTCGTATTCTGATTCCGAGGCAAACGAAAACCGGCTTCGCTGATCCACTCCCCCTACATAAACACTTCCCTTACGACCTCCCCATACCGGAAGCTCTCGTGTCAAACGGCCATCAACGCTCGCATATCTTCTCGGTGACATTTCTCCTGGCGTATGTACGTACCGCACCGCCGCATCAACCGCATATTTTTCTCCAAATGGTATCCGTGTATGAACATTCGAATCAAGATTTAACGCCTCAGGATCCTGTTCATTGGGGAATATTCTGTCTTTATATACATCAACATACGTATCCATGGAAAGCCTGTCCCACTCTCCACTCGTCGTCCAGGTACCACCGATCTCACCTTGATTAGACGGAGACGAAACGATCGTTGTAAAATCCTTGTTGATCTCCCTGAAGCTCAACCGCTGCCTGAGCGCCCCATTCAACCATTGGGCTCCTGCCAATGAAGCAGTATTCTCATCATCCCGAGCCAGCTCAGCATTCAGATCAACAGGCCCCAACTTCTGCCTGCCCTCGATCGAATACACCTTCTTTGTTAAATATTCATCACGCTCACTGCCGCTGCCTTGCGCAAAATTGATCGAATATTCATGCGTCGTATTGCCCGGAAAAAGTGAAACTCGCACCGCATCAATAAACGAATCTTTTGTTGTCGACCCGCCGCCTGGTAAATAATTAAAAGACCCCATTTGCGCCCCATGACTGACTGAAACAGCCAGAATATTATTCAAAGAAACAACATCCGCAAAAGCTCCTTTCAAACGTGTCCCCACCATCGTCAACGGCGACAAGAATCGATACCCGTCAAACACCCGAAGATTAAGGTCGCTCGTCCCCGGCATCGGAACATGCGAAAGCCCCAATGTATAATTGGGGATCTCAAGGACCGGATTAAATCCGGTCGCAACTAAAGACGTATCCAAAAGGCCGTATGGCGTCTCCCCTGTCAGTCCAAACGTTTCCTGAACATTCAAACTCCTGCGGCGTAATCCACCCAGATCCGGTCCATAATAAAAAGAGCTGTTATCCAACGCATAATTCATACGAAATGGAGGCGCATGTTCCACAGCAGCTGATTGTGCAGAAACAAATTCATTCGATGCCGCCGGAAGCATCACCTCAACATACACCGTCGTACGCCCACGTTCATCCCAAATATGTAAGAATGAGCTTCCCCAATGTTTAGCCTCAATAATGATCTGATCCCTCCCTGCCGGCTTAACATTCAGTGCCTCAGGATTAACAGCCAGAAACCGCTGCAGATTCCTTCCCTCTACAATAACCGAAGAACCAAAAACAATACGGATCGACGGTCTGTCCTGGCTGGAGGCCACGACATCATCCAATGAAAGCACATCATTCGTTTTTCTTATAGCAGAAGAATGACTGACTACCTGTGTTGCGGAAAGAGCAGGCAAAGCTGTCACTTTCCTGGCAGGCAATGGCTGCTCTACTTTTTTCTCAAGGAGAGGTTGTTGCGTTATGGCTAATGGCTTCTGAGCACGGCCGACAAACTGATCAAGAGTCGCCTGGATAACTTTTTCTCGCGCCTCTGGATGATCGGGCTCTAAAGGAACACCCATTACCTGAAGCCGTTCATCCTGAGTACGCTTGATCAGATTAATATATTGCAGCGGCTCTTCTGCTGAAGGATATAAAAGATGCGCCCGATGGAAATAATCCAAGGCAGCCTGATCATCGCGATTCTTAAAAGCTTGAACACCCTCATTCAAATACTGTTCATAGGAAAGATACGGATCTTCAGCGAAAGAGGGAAAGGCCCATAACATCAAAAAGGCCGCCATCATTAAACATAACGCTCGTCTTAAGATCATAAGCTGTTGTCCGGTCAGCGGGATTGATGGTTATGCAAAGGTTAATCCTGCACTTTTTCGACCACCAGGCCTCCGGATAAATCTTTTTGAAAGGTGATCTCTTTGACCACCAGATCTCCATCTTCAAGATCTGCGTTCAGGAAAAATGTATATCGCCCTGCGGCCAGATCCTTCGGCAATGAAACCCTCCAGAAGGCTACCGCTCCAGGCGTAACATAAAGTTTCGCCACTTCTCCGCGATCAGCGACAAGTCCGCTTTCATCCATAATGTAATATGTCGTATGAGGTATCAACACCACATTACTGTTATTCGCGAAAGATCCTGTAAGGTCATTACCTTCAAATTTAATGTTTTGCAGCTCCGCACTCTTGGTCTTGTCTTTGGCTTCAATAAAGAACAAACAACCTAGGCGTGTTACGATCTTGACAGCGGCACGGCCTTCAGCCGCATCTCCCAAACGTTCAAAGAAAAGCACACCATAATGCCCTCCTTGAATATCATCCGGTACACTCAGTGTATAATCAATCTTTTGTTTGCCAAAAGCTGGCAATCTGAACTCTTGCGGGACATACTGGATCCAGCTGCTGGCAGAGCCCTCTATTGTCCCGGCAGGAAAGAACTTCTTTGAGCCATCATAAGGCGGTTCATACTGAAAATCTTCCCAATAAACGCGCACATCCAGATCATTGGCTGTTGTATTATTAATAATAACTGATTTATTGATGCGTTCCCCGCCGGACACGGACAAGACAACCTTTCCTTCTTCTATGAAGAATTGGGCCATGGCCGGTCCGGCAAGGACGATGCAAAAAAACATAATAAATATTATTTGTTTTCTCATATCAGCATCAAATATTCATTAATAATCAGATCGTTGTCGCTGTGATCGTCAATGTTCCTGTATAGTTACCCTGTAAGTCTGTAGCACCGAAAGGCTCACCAGGAGTTCCTGTCGCGCCATCCGCAAGACCAATATAAGCCCTTAACCAACCACCCGCGGTCAAAGAAGAAGAAATACTCTCTGTAACAGTGATATCCCTCAACGCTTTTTTGGTATGCCCTGTGATAACATTATCAGTCGTAACACCAGCCGTATTAATTGTAACCCTCTTGAAGTCGATCGTACCTTTATACCCCAAGCCGTGCACCTGTCCTGTTGGTTTGGACCCTTCCGTATAAGTAAAAGATGCGCTCGGGCTGCCACCGCCATTATTGGAAATATCAATAGCAAAATAATTCGGCGCACGCCAAATGTTCAACGGTTTGGTTGATCCCGTAGGAATACTGGAATCAAACGTCAACGTTCCGAAGGTTAAAGCTGTACCTGCAGTCGACCATGTCGTTCCTGTGATACTTGATGCTGCGATGCTTACACTCGTAGCCGCAGGAACTGCTGCTGTGATCGTAAAAACCGTTTGTGCCCATAACGAGCCAGACTGCGCGAGCAGAATAGCCGCTGCCATCATAACACTTGCCCTTGTTTTCATGCATCTCTCCTTTTTTTTGTTTAACCTAGTTTTGATTCAACGAAAAACGTATCGGAGCCGCATAATTGCCTCCGCTCATCTGAGGGTACCCCTGCAGCTGATAAATCACCCTGAAGGTACCCGCTGTGCCCTGATTATCCGATGAGAAAATGGTATATTCTCCGGTTTCCATCGGCGTAAAATCAGTGAACTTTGTCTTGCCCTTCATCCCGGAAAGATCGACTTTCATGGAAAAATATTCTTTCTTTAAAGCCTCGCCTTTTTCATTCACCATCGGAGCCTGCATATCCTGCAGGATCTGATAGGGACGATGAAGATTGGAGCGAACTGTAACTACAACTTCATGCTCCGAAGGCGGTGCATTCGGTAAAATATTTTTAAAACTTACGCCTTCCGGAGGCAGGATAACATCAACGGTAAAAACAGGCTGAACCTCACATTCCAGGTCAACCTGGAACTCTTGCCTTTTATCATTGGTCTCGACAATATACTTAACCTTACCAAAATACGTTCCTGCATCCTGAAGGGCAATAACCTTCGGATCCACAAAGAACCGGATGATGATATCATTCTCCTGAGCCTGGCCGGCATATAAAAGAACGCTGTCCCTGCCCAACGAAGAAACCCCTGCCGCCCGAACACCCTTCTCGTCATTGGCTCCAACTGAAAACCTTAAAACATCTTCTTTCATTTCATTGGCCTGAGCATCTTCCGGCAATGAAAAAACCTCTTGATAAATACGAACTTCCTGATGAGAACTACCGGCAAATGATACTTTAACAAAATCAGCACTCTGATCCGTCACATCTGTATCTTTTACCCGAACCAACCCCTTATTCCGGCCGCCGGCCACCTCGGCTTTCCATACAGAAAGCGTTTCTATCATGATATTAACCGATGTCTGCTCCTGAGACGCTTCTCCTATAGCCCGCACCGTAAAAACAACCCGACCACAAAAAATACCGCTCCGATCCACAACTCCAGCATCAACCGCATAAGCAACCGTAAAAGAATCACTGTCGCCATTCTGCCCTGATGTATATAAAAGCTGCTCTCCCATACTCATCCGATCAATATTTTGCATATACAGCGTTCCGGAAGCATTCGAATTACCGGTTGTCGCTGTCTGTAATACCTGAATATCCAAGGTCTCACCTTTTTCATTCACCAGAGGTTCCATTAAACGCTGAAAAACCTGGTAACGAGTACCTCCCGTTGAATTAACTCGAATACGGATCTCTTTTCTATCTTCCATGCCGCCTACAGAAGGCCTGAAACGCAGGGTGTTGCTTCCATCAACAGGATTAACACTTAGGCTTATCGCCGCAAAACATGCCTGCGGTATAAAAAATAAAAGAATGGTGAGAAAAAAGGTTTGTGTTTTTTTAGTCATTTATCTATAAAAACATTAATAAAGAGGATATGCGAAGTATAACATTTAATGACATCCTGTCAAGGGACAGAACTTTGAATCCTTTAAATCAATGATCCTCACAGAGAATCCCGGAACGTTCATATACGCGGAAGGATCAATAAATTTCGCTGTTGAAACTTCGGCAGAAGATGGAACCCCCTGAACCTGAAGTACCATCTGCTCATCACGCATATCAATACCACCCGTATTAGCGGTTTGAGCATCATCCGGATACCATCGGCTCTTCATCACCCGTTTCACAAAAACTTCGGCCCGTTGGACCGTGATCACATAATAGTCCGGATCCTCTGAGCCACTATCAAATTTCTTTGCCAAAAGCACAAACCCTGCCTTAAAAAAGAACTCCAAAGCCTCCTTGTTATCGGGGGCAACAGCTAATAAATACTTCCACGCCTGCAGATTAGATCGCCCCATCCGCAATTCATTCAAAACCCTGGCCAATAAAGCCTCTTTAAATATATCTGTCTTCTCGAATCGGAAAACCTGCAAGAAGGCTTGCACATCATTCCGTCCTACGCTGTACCTGAAGTCACTCTGCCTGACGATCGCCACTCCCTGCAAGATAGCATCTGTCTTTCTTAATACACTCCTTCCATACAAAGCAACCACACTCACACCTGATGGGTTAAATATCGGATGATCCACAAAGCTGAGGCTGTCTTCAATCGGTAATGCTTCCGCATCAGCAAGAGATAACGGACGAAAACTGACCTCTTTATAAAGCATGTTAAACAGATCCGGCACAGTCTTCATTGCATTATCAATCGCCGCAACAGGTTGTGAACTATTTATCAATTCTCTCTGTCCCTCAAATTCCGGATCTAGCACCGCCGAAACAATCACCCGCTGATCACCTCCAGGCAAAGCATATCTTTCCCGAAATACTGCTGCCATGGCTGGATCCTGAAAACCGGTAATCTGAATTACTGTATCAACCCCCATCTCCAGCCCACCGGAAAAATATTTACGCGCAATAAAATCTTCCTCTTCTCCGATACGTTCTTCCCGAATAATATTAAAAACACCTTGCCGAAAAGCTTGACGATACTGTTCATAAATTCTCGCCGATGCCAAAGGTTCCCCGGTCTCTATTCCCTTCACCCTTCGCTGATCCACATAGACAGAAGCCAAAAGGCTTGCCTTCACTTTCCGTTTATACCATGCCGCCAGGATCAAAGATTGATACGCCTGACGTAAACGACTGAAATGAGCCCCTTCATTCACCTCTTGTTCAAGCAAAGGAATAATAACCGAACGGATCACCTGCTCTGATATTCCCTGCAACGGATCTTTGTTCGCCAACTCCACTGAACTCATGTATGAAGAATTCTCCGTCCCTCCCTTTTGAGCCTGATGATCACTCTCAAGCATCACTTTCATACGTGATTCAAGAATATATGCCGTAGACGTTCCTGGATCTTCATAAATAAGTGCTTGAGAAGGCACGATCCATACTTTAGTTAATGCATCTAGCGGAATATCAGTGCGATCAATCCCAAACTTCTCCGCAGCTAACGCATACACTTTCTTCCAAAAAACCCTGCCCACAGCCCCATCAGGATAGACTAACGAAGAAGCCACCTGTTTAAGTACATAGTCTTCTGATAAGAGATCCCGGCCCAGCTCTGTCTGCCCAAACTTTTCCGGAATAATGCGGTTTTCTTCAAATGGAGATAAGTTGACCCAAAGATCCTCCTCGGGAACCGTCAAGGCCGCTAGAAAATACCGGATCAGGCGCTCGCTCTCCTGACGAACATCCTCACCAGCCTGGCCTCTATTCACAATAAAGTCAAAACGAAAAGGCTCTTGGCTGTATACCCTGACCCCTTCAAGCCTGACGGGATCGGTGCTAGAACTCAGTGACATCATTTGGCCAGGAACGGGAAGCTCCATCGCCGCATAAGGCCCAGACGCAGCCCAACCCTTTGCGGGAATACTCATCACAAGCGCACTCATCATACATACACCTGCCACAATACAACGCATACTCTGAATGATCATTGAATAGATCGTCATAATAATAAAGTATTAACTATGAAACGAAAAAAGGCAAGAGTCAGTGCTTTGGCATGATCAGTGACATATCCCGGTTATATTCATACGGCGATAACCGTTTGGATTCACGCGCATACGCTAATGCCTTATCTGTCTCTCCTAAAGCCGTATAAATACGGCTCAGCACAAGATGCGGACCATACTGCAAAGGCTCTCGGCGGACGGCTTCCAGAAAATTCTCTTCTGCCAGACGAAGATGCGATTCTCTTCCACTCATCTGATAGACCCTGATCGCGGCATCTCCCGCGGCTGAAGGATATGCAGACGACCAGCGGTCGATCAACGAACCACTCACAAAGGCACGGCCTGCCGCATCAATATCTCCGTTTCGAAATGAGGTCATTCCATAATGCAGAAAAAAAAGCGCCGCCATCAAAACCCCGGTCACAAGTAATGAAACAATGCACAAAGAAAACCCAACTCCTGCGGAAATAATCCCTAAAGCTCCCGCTGACGGCTTCAAGGTTTGCCGGTAAAGCGCCGCAAAGACCGCCATCATGGCCCAGCCATGCACGGCAATATTAGGTTTGATAAATGTGAAACTGAATAAATTATCCACCAGGAATGCCGACATCCCCCATACCACCGCGATCGCAACAAAACTACCTTCCCCTTCTTTAAAATGCAAAAGGATCCTGCGTGCCGCGGTAATGTAAACGCCTATCAAAGAAAGAATACCTGCCAGACCAAGGAGCCCGCACTCAACCCACCATTGCAAAAAAGAATTATGAACATAATTGGTAAAACCATTCACTGTTTCCACCATAGGCCTTGCCGCAATACCAAAAGCCCCATATCCATACCCAACCCAAGGCTGTGCCTTCAACAATTCCCATGCCTGAATATAATATTCTATCCGTGGCTGCATTGACCCCGCGAAATCCTTACGAAGAATAACCAGCAGAAAAGAAATCGCCAGAATACCAACGAAAACAACCGCTACAGCCTTTAAATGCGTATTCATTTGAGGTAAAAGACGCTTGAAGACAAGCGGAAGAATAATCACTGTTGAACACAAGAGGCTCAGCCACCCCAGAAAAGAAAAAGTCACCAGCAAGCCACCTGCCAGAACCGCAAATATCACCCCCAGCAAACATTTCAACCACACCTGACGAACCATAAAAATAGAAAGGCCCGCAAAAGGAAAGATCAACAACAAATATCCCGCCAATGAGTTCGGCCATCCCAGAAAAGAAGTTACCCGACGATTAACAAGAATATAATAAAAACTGGTATTGTACTTGGCTATATCCACATCTCCAGGCTGAGGCTGGCGGGCAGACAACATAAAAAACTCCTGAATACCTAAGAAAGCCGTCAGACAGGCACAGGCCAGAATAAAATACAAGAACCATTTAACCCGCTGAAGATCCTGCAACGTATGTGTCAATACATAAAACATCGCCATACTTCCTGCCAAGGCAAGCCACCAACGCAGCGACATCGAGAAATCTAATGTATAAAAAAAAGTCCCTAAAGAAGCCGCCGCCATCAAACCCAACGGCCATTCAAATCCGGTCGTCCACACACCCCTGCGTTGTCGATAGGCGTAAACAATAAAACCTGCCGCCGCCGAAAATTGTAAGAAAGCCACGATCAGATTGCTCAGGTCCTCCTTAACCATTGTCTCGGCACCTGAAAAAAACTTCCATATCACCAGCCTTAATAAAACAATACCGGCGATCCCTGCTAAAAACATTAAACTCCCAAGTTGATTTTCTTTCACATGTTTCATACGTTACAATGCCCCTGGGTCATGATAAAAGAATTTTATACCAGAACCCCTGTTAAAACATTCTTCTTTACCCCATGGCCCGTGATCCTCGTCACTTCAAAGCCCTGAGCCGCAAGGCCGCGGCGGACAAAGCCAGCGACCGTAAATGTTGACAATGTTGTGCCCGGCCGGCTCAATGCCCGTACTCCTGCGAATACAGCATCCGACCACATCTCCGGATTCTTGGAGGGAGCAAAGCCATCTAGCAGCAAGGCATCTGCTCCGTCGGGCGAGAAACCTCTATCCCGGATTATTCTCAACGCATCTATAACATGTTCAAAAACCAACGTTAACCGCACGCGGCCGGCCTCGAAAGAAAATTCTCCGATCCCTCCTGATGCCGATCTATACTCCTGAAGCAATTTTTCTTTATACGGGGACAGGCAGGCCCAAAGACTTAATGCCCGAGCCATATCTTCTGCCGAGAGAGGGGCGAATTCAACAGATATAAAATGAAGGCCCCATGTTTTCGGGGCACATTCATCCCATAACTGCCATACACAACAAAAATCGAGACCAGTCCCAAAACCGGTCTCGATTATTGTAAATATTCCCCGCACATCCGGATCAAGCCCGGAAAAACGCTCACGTAAATGATTCCCCTGACAGGCCACATAAATGGCCTCTTCATAACCACTATCCTTGCAAAAATATTTGTCGTCAAACGCAACCGAATGAGGCATGCCCTGCTCATCCCACACGATCGGTGCTGACATTACAATTACTGCTCGTCTTTCTTCTTCTGCAGATCCAGGACTTTAAATAACAAGAACCCAATAATGATCGCCTGGATCAGAACAGCCGTTTCCAAAAATGCTATCATATCCCCTCCTTATTCCTGCGCCCCTGAGAACATGCCCTTAAACATCCCGTTCAGGTCCATTAAGCTGGTTGAATTTTGTCCAACGGGAATAGCGAATACACGAAATTTATCCGGAATATTCTCTGCGAACTTTAACGCCACTACATTCTGTCCGCCGCCTAAAGCTTCTGCCTGAAGCCGCTTGCCTTCGGCATCTGCTTTGTAGATCGCCAGCTTACCCGTAGCTTCCTGTTCCAATTTATAACGCTCGGCATCCGCCTCGATCTTCGCCGACTGCGCGCGGCCTTCGGCTTCCTGGATCGCTTTCAATTTTCCTCCACGAGCTTCAGCTTCCTGACGATTAGCTTCCTGCTCTTGAGCCAACGCCCGATTCTTGTTGATCTCTACCTGCTGAGCCGCAAGCTTTTTCTGCTCAATCGCCCGTTCAAACTCCGCGCTGAACGCAAAATCACGGATCAAGGCATCCTGAATTTGAATGGCAGGGAACTTGGCCACAGCATTTTGCAAACGCGTTGCGATCTCTTTCTGGATCACATCACGTACTTTACCGCTATAAATTTCCTCAGCGGCATAACTGCCGATCGCGATCCGCGCTTCAGATCGGATCTGCGGCAACAGGATCTGATCCTCATAATTAAAACCGATCGACTGATGCAAAGCAGGGACTTCATTCGCTTTCAGCGCGTAAAGAACTGTCAGATCAACCTTGATCTTCTGCCCATCATTGGTCTTCAGGTCAAGCGTATACGTATCCGAATTCTCATTCTTCATGACATCGCCGGGGAAAGAACGGGCGGCCACATGATAAACAATAATATCCGTCGATACCTTGTTAAAGATCTGATACCCGACACCCCGGGGCATTTCAATGACCCTCCCCTGAACCTTGTCAACTTCCACCCCAACCTCTGTTGGTTTAATATCCACAATTCCGACAAACATCCAGAAAGCCACCAACATGACCCCGATCATCCCGACTGCCACAACCGATCGCTTATCCATATTAAAATTCCCCCATCTCAAGTTAAAAAAGTCTGACAACATATCCATCATAAACTCTCCCCTTTCATTTTTTCAAAACAAGAATACAGGAGAGAATATATCATAATCGCAAGTTGATATCACGATTAATCTTTCTAAAATAAATTGCTCAATAGACTCACGCTCACTTCCTGTTATATCAGAAACCAATCCAATAATGAACTCTTTGATACGTAATCCATAAACGCACGATCACGATCAAGACAAACAGAACGATCAACCCCGTCTGGACCCACCCCAACCGGACAACCCGGAGCAACTGCCGGCTCAAAACTGTCATGGCGATAACCCCAACAGGAACCAGGGCAATAAGATAACGCTCATAAAAATACGCCCACCGCTTACCCTCTGGAGGCTGAACAAAATAAAAATACAACAGGCAAGTCATATACAACGCCGCTATCCCTGCCGTCACCATTAACAAGCCTCCCGCTGTCAGATCCTCCTCTGAAAAAGGCTTTTGATCCCAAAGAAACGTCAACGCTGACAGCCCCATGATAGCCAGTATCTCAACCGGCATGACTGCAAGAAAATATTTATGCAAAGGCTGATGAAAACCGCAGTTCAACTTTATAACCCAGTAATAGTAATACACAATGATCAAGCTCGGAACGATAAACACAACTATCATCCTGCTAAAACTCAAATACGCAGGCTTGGCCCATAGCAGAAAACAGGCTATCACCAGGATCTGAATCGCACTCGTTGATGCTGTCAAGGCTAACAGGATGTTAACCCCTCCCAAAAGTACCCATAAAATTTTTGTTCGATACGAACCTCTCAGCAATTCCAGAGCAAGGATCATTTGCAACACAGTCAAGGCCAATACATGAATATACGGCCTTGCCTCAAGGCCATACCACCAGAAAAACCAGGAAGAAACGCATAGAAGAAAAGCATAACTCCCCCACCATAAAGAATAACGCCTTGCAAAATAATAAAACAATACCGAAGGAGCTAAAGCCATAAAGAAAATAGAGATCAAACGCAAATAAGACGTTGAGAAGGGATCATAATAAAAAATAATTTCTGGAAAGATCCAGGCATTAACAACTCTGGAAGTCCCTGGCTCTTTCGCCCGGACGGCTCTGCCCTTTAACGCCTGAAGGCTGGCAGGGCTATACGAAACAAGGTCACATAACCATTTTTGAGTCACATAAAAGAAAGGCGAGTTATTCCCCTCCTTTGTCAATTGACCCCGCCAAATTTGACTATAGGAATACCCGAGAATGGCTTTGGTCAATGAATAATGTTCGTCAAGCCAAAATGGCTTTTGGGCTGCCAGAAAAAAACTTGTAAGAAAAACAACGGCGAACAACCCTCCGCCGAATATCCCCGCCAGCGAGCGACGGGTCATGATTGACTGTCAAAAACAGTCAAGGTGAACTCCAAAGGCACGAATCCCATACTACCTTGCACAGCATGACCAGGAGCGGTACTCACCCTTTCAGGATCAAGCCCTAAAGACAAGACAGCCTCATACACCTGCTTGGCCCGCGCGGCCGCTAAAGCCTCCATGGCGGCTTGATCCGCAGGCGCATTCTCGATCAACTGACGCTTCAGCTCCTCTACCACTTTCTCCTCATCGTAACTGCCGTCACGACGCTTGCACTTCTTTGTTACTACCCAAAGATCCCGGACACCAAAACTCCGCTGATACAACTGTTCATAGATGTTCATTTCAGAACCAGATGATTCTCGTTTAAGCTCATTATAATCTTTTAACAAAGTTGCGGCCTTGATCGCCTTCCAATCCGTATCCGGATCATAACTACCTTGGACTTGCAGGCGAAGCCTGTGGCGTTCTTTCAACCCTTTCACGATCGTGACCAATTTTTCTTCCTCCGCATCAGCCATATCTGCCCTGCCAGGAATAAAACGAACATACCCCAGCTCATCCGTACCGTTTTCACTCCCCATCATCGATCCAAGAAAAGCAAACGGCTTTGTGACAACCTTAAAAAAGAAATTCTTTACAACTTGTCCGACCAAAGGCCAATATTTGAATTCCGGATCACACATATCTCCCGTCACCGGCAAAGCAATCTTGATCTGTCCATTCGAATCTTCCAGTAAAGCCAAAGCAAGCCCGAAAGGCAGAACAAGAGCATCTTTACTTTCTATTTTCTGACCAAAAGTAAAATGCTGAATCAAAATCTTATGGCTAGCGGTCAACTTGTTTCCAGCGATCCGATAATCCATCTTCAGATCAAACTTGCCATCATCAAGCTTGCGGCCTGTATACTTCTCAACATAAGGCGACAATATTGTTAACGCATAATTATTTAAAGATACCGCCGCCTCCAGATCAAGCGGCTGAGCGAACGGCTTCATCTGGGCCTCAAGAGCGATCAACCCTTTCTCATCCAGCTTTCCCTTAAAAACAAGCTTTGAGCTGCTCTGAGGATCGGTAGACAGGCCCGTCAACTGAATATCAATATCTCCCAATGTCGTTTTAAACCGAGGGGTAACCGTTTCATCTGAAAAATAAACCTGAGAGCGTCTCACCGATACGCTATCCACAACAACCAACGGCCATTCCGAGGCATCAGCCAGAGCCCCGGAAGGTACTGCTTGCGGCTCAAGCAGCGTAGGAGCGGATGAAGGCGCTGGAACAAGATCCATTAAATTAACCCGATTCCCTGCTAACAAGCGTACATTCACCCTTAATCCATCCAGCCGCACAGATTCTATACGACAGCTTTTCTTAAAAAGAGAAAGAAAACTGATATCAAATGTTAACTTTTCAAAACCGACCAGGACCTGCTTGTCTACATCTTTAACTTCAAAATCATTCATCCCGGCACTCAACATGATCGGATTAACACTCACCGAACGCACCAGAACAACCGCCTTCAGGATCTTGGACGCCTGGCTCTCTATCCCCCATTTCAGGACGATCGGGATCACAATAAACCCCAGAAACAAGTAAAAAAGAAAAGTCCCCAAAATAATCTTGAGGACCAACCTAAAAATTCTTTTAACCATAACGTGGAACCCCTTATGGATTCTTCTGATTTATCTGATCCATCTGCTCCAGGACAGCCGCGATCTCTGCTGTAATATTCACAAACTTGGCTCCTATCTTATACATCTTGCCCATGAACGCTTCCTGATTCGCGACGATCTCACCCTCCACGATCGTTTCATGAGGATACAAGAAAGGAAACCTGATATAAAAAACAATCTTTGTTCCTGAACCATAATTCTGATGCGAAATAAATTTTAACCCGCCTTTACTGATATCATACAATTGCGACACATCAAATGGTTTATGTACGTTATCCTTTAATCCAAACTTGACAATATAAGGCTTCTTATATCGCGTGCTCTTTCGTTTTTCTTCCATAATGATCCTCTGATATACATTATAATTATTTCCTGAAGCTTATAGTTTATGCTAACAGAGAAGAACTGTAAATTAATAAATTTTAATCACACCGCTAGATCCCTGTGAACTTTTTAACAATTCTTACTTAATGATTTTTTATCAATCCATCTTCAAGACATCCTTCATATTCAAACTGAAGAGTGACATGCCCGATCATAAATGAATGAAATAAAATTTCCTCTATCCTGGATTTTACCTCCCCGCTTTCACTCAAACGCATATCATCCTTCAAATTCACATGAGCTTCAAAATAAATGTCCCTCTCGGTAACGGCCCAGACATGAACATGATGTATACTCTTAACCCCGTCAACCTGCTCTATCTCTCTTTGAATATCTTTAACATCAAGGCCTTTGGGAGTATTCTGCATCAATATATGGATACTATCCCCGATCAGATCAAAACCGCCTTTCAGCACATAAAGGCCGATACCAATCGTCAGCACAGGATCAATCCAGTAAACTTTGAATAAAAAGATACAAAGACCTCCCGCCATAACAGCCGCGGAAGACAGTGCATCTGAAAAAAGATGCCTATAGGCCGAGCGTATATTCATGTCGTGACCGGAATCTCCTTTGAGAAGGATCGCCGAAACAACGTTCACCACCAAACCCATCCCCGCCACCGCTATCATCAAGAGGCTATCAATACCCGATGGAGTGCTGAAGCGATAAACCGCCTCTTTAAAGAGAAAGAAAGCCACAATGATCAACGTTGTTGCATTAAATAAAGCCGCCAGGATCTCGGCTCTTTTATAACCAAAAGTACTCGTTTCCGTATGAAGACGTTTGGACAATCGCACCGCAATAAAACTGACCACCAACGAAACGGCATCACTGAAATTATGCAATGCATCGGAAAGAAGCGCAAGGCTGCCTGAAAGGATCCCTCCAACCACCTGAATCGTTGTAATACAGAAATTAAGAATAATCGATACAATCAATCGGCTTTCTTTTCCTGATACTATTCCATGTTGATGACTATGATGCCCCATAAACCTCCTGCCATAACAATACAAAATAATTTCTTCTAATTCTTACAGTTTAAAACCAGCATAAAACACGCCAATCACAGCATCGCTGGAATCCTTGATCGGCTCATAACCAGCCTCATACTGACTTCCAAGAATGTCAAAATTCCCATTCATCTCTACATCACCAAAATACAGAGAATCCGCATCCAGCTTTGGAGCCCCAACAGCTAATGTCTTTTCCTTCAACATCGCCATTCCCTCTTTCACCTTAGCCGCCGCATCCTGAGCTTTCGCTAAAGTAGCTCCACCAACAACCAAAGAAACACACATCCCTGCTAATACAACAATCTAGCCTACCCGCATACCACCATACCACCATCCTTATTGATTTATCCTGCCTTTTATCCTTTTAACGGGGCACGCCCCTGTTTCAGTGATCCTCAAGCCCTCAAAGACTTAGACACTAAAATAGTGTCGGAAGTTTCATTAATTCCAATCTTTTGATCTCTCCCCACAGTTGAGCCCCGATCTCTCGATCTCTATCCCCTAAAAAAAATAAGGCATACCGGTACGCCGCTAAAGCCTCCTGAATATATCCTTGTTCCTCATAAGCATCCCCCATATTCTCCCACGTCACCACACGCTGAGGTTCATATGCTAGCGCCTGCTCAAAACAAATGATCGCCTCTGTCGGCCGTCCGAGCTTATTAAGAAACCAACCCTTATTATGATGAATAGTTGCATAATCGGGCTCAACAGCGATCCCCTGATCAAAATATTCCATGACTCCTTCAATATGGCCTGTATCAACCATACATAAAGCAATATCGTTATACGCCGCCCCATCTGATGGATTCAACACAAGGGCCTGACTTAACAAATCTATGGCCTCTGTAAAACGCTCAAAAGTGATCGCCTGCTGTGCCTGAAAATAAAGAACTTCCGATGGACATTGCAACCCCTGGGCCAGGGTTATGCCTTCTGCTGCCAAACACCTGGCATGATCAAGGTCATGAAAAGTAATCGCCTGATCGATCTGACGTCTTAATTGTGTAAAGGCAGGATGATTCATGAAAAACAGTACGTCATGTGTTCATTCATTCTCGATCAAATCTCGCTCCAGCCAACAACATTGGCCATAGAGGAGAGAAAGGGTATCGTATTATTAACGAACGCCGCATTATAGTTGTAATTACGCGTCGCAAAAGCGTTCAGGTCAATCGCTGATCCCCCTACGCGTCCGCGCACAGCGATCGCTCCGGTAAAATTCAATGTTCCCTTGGCTACCGTCTTGTCAGCCGTAAAAATCCCTCCATCTGCCAGAACAAACGCTTCCAGATCAAGGGTCGCTGGAGCTGTACTGGGAATAATCACATTATTAACCGCCAAAAGCCCGACCTGGGGTGCAGGGATCACTGTTGCATCCCTCTGAAGATCATCATCTATATAAATATCGCCCGTTGCAATAAACGTCAGGCTCTCTGCAAAAGTTCCTGAAATATGCAGATCACCCTCTACAAAGACCACTCCATTCACTGCCCCCAGAGTTGTACAATCCAGACTTCCGGATATGGTCTTACTGGCACCGTGGTAACTGCCTTGCGTTTGCGCAAGTAATTTATAATACGTTTTATCGATCCCTGTAAATGTAACTCCGGGGGATGACTGCGTACCGCCCGTGATCGAAACACCCAATGCCGGATTCATCAGATTCACATTACTTAACAAATTGCGCATATAGGAAACTTTTCCGATAATATTGATATTACGCTGAGAAGAACCTAAAGCCAGGGATGTATCAACCTGAAAATCAATGTCACGCGCCAAAAAGTCTCCGCCATAATTAGCACCACTGCGAATTGTGATATCACCCAAAGACGACACCAGAAACTTTGCAGGGCTTTGAACGATCACCTGGGCAAGAATAGTCCTGGGATTTTTTCCATCACGATCAACTCCTTGAGAGGTTACCCACACCGAAGGCCAACCATTAAATGGCAGCGCAGGCGCAACACTGACGGTATAGGTCCCCTGAATGTTCGCAGGGACGACCGGAGCTAACGGGTCAATAAGAACCTGAACGGATAATGGCGCTGCAGGACTCCAGGTTTCATCCTGCCGGAGCATAAAGATCGCATATTCCAGTCCGGCTTCGGCATTATTAAACGACTCCTGAGAAACCTCTCTCGAGGCACCTTCCTGCATTTCCATATTCATGCCACGGAAAGCAACTCCGATCATAAGGCCCAGGAAGACCGTCATTACAACACTGGCCAGCAAGGTAACGCCCTTGTTATTAATTCCGAGGGAATACTTCTGTTGTTGTCTCAATTTGAACCCTCCTCATAGCTAGCATATCCGCCAAAACCATTTTTACCACTAAAGCTTCACTATTCTTGCTGAACGATGACAAACCCACATCAACCCGATCTGTCAGAAGTTCCACTGAACCTGGCTGTGTCAGAGTCAGCTCTCCTGCCACATTGAAAGCAAATGTAGCAAAATTAGAACCAAACGAATCAACGAGCACCACTGACCTGCCATCTGACGCGACAGTAATACCCTTGGCTTGACGCGCCTGCACGGTCACCTTATCCATCACCCTGTTCATATCCTGCCACAGGTTTGAGCGTGTCGCGTAATTATCCATCTCTGCCCAACTGGAAAAGAATGTCGTATAAAAGAACGAGATCAGTATCCCGAGGATCACTACCACGGTCAACAACTCCACCAACGTAAAACCAGAGGCCGGTCGTCTCATCACATACCAGCTTTCAAGATCAAGTTGATCGTTTGTGTGAGTGTTTGATTCCGATCAAGCTTCACATTCCCGACAACCGCAGTCTCATACGACGGATGGTTCACTGTGATCGTATAATCACTCACGGTCTGTTGATATTTCACATTCCCCACGACAGACGGCGGCGGCCATGTTTCCAGAAGAGCATTGAATACCGCCAGGCCATTGGCACCTGTCACTATCGGCGCTGGGGCACTCAATACCGGAGCTGGCGAAGCTGTTCCAACCAGGCTGACCGTTGCGCCCTGAATCTGAGAAGAACCACCTGGCCCCACAACATTCACATTCAGTGTCCCAACACCTTTTGGCCATAGCTCGACATTAGGCATAATGTTGCCAACATCCTTATTAACGATCACTTTCCCCGTACCGACCTGAGTATAATAATTATTGCCTTTCGTCGTGAAATCATAATAATTTGCCTTGGTCGTATTCAGATAATACGCCTTTGCCGGAACACTCATCAAAGTTAAATCAGGGCACTGGAATTGATAATTACCGATCGCATCTGTATCCTTCGACCCTGACAGCCCAACTTTTGCGCCAGACAGCCCGCTCAGAGTACTGCCGTCTATCACCAGCCCGTTCGCCCCTCCACATGTTTGCGTTTGAGGCGTTGTATCAATCACATAATCCTGTACCTTATTCACTCCCGCGGTCAAAGGGCCAACACGAATCATACCTGGTGAAGCTTGCACCGTCCCGCTTATATTACAACACTGTAACATCGGAACAGAGGCACTGGCGTATGTTCTGATATAAAAACCATTTGCATCATTAAAAAAGTTCTGCTCCGCAGGAACTGTTGCGGCATACTTCCCCGCCGAATCCGTTGTCACCGCTAAGGCTTTCCCTGTCCACGGATACTCCCCGTTATCATGCCAGCGAATAACCAGACTGGCCCCCGCGATCGCAAGATTATTTGAATCCTTGACCTCTCCCGTCAGATTGGTTGTCGCGACCGGAACCACCGGAAGAGCCACCGTGATCGCATCTCCCGGATTAACACAGATCCTGTCTGAAGTCGCATTCCCAACCCAGGGATTCCCGCATACCAGACTATTATCCGCCCGAACAACAGCAGAGGACCAGCCGCGCGAATCCTGGGTCATCGGCGGTGAAGAACATGTAAAGTTTCCGACAAAACCGTTTTTCCAGATGTCCGTATTTGTTGCGACAGTAAAGCACTGCGGATTGGTATCTATAAACTGAACCGTGAAAATATGGCTTCCTGTAAAATTAGCGTTCGATTGCGTCTGAAGAGAGCCCTTCTTGTAAAGAGCAACCGTTCCTTTAGGCGTATATGGCAGACCAACGCCAGATGGCCAAGTAACCGTGATCGTCGCATTGTCAGGCACAGGGATCATGGCAAAGTCAAATTGAGTCTCTATATTAGCGCTGATCACTACCGGCGCCGGGCCAACATAATTCTGATACCCATTACGTTTCGCCGAAATATTCCAGTTACCTGTAGTCATCTGAGACTGTCCCGCCGCATTCGCAAACGTATAATTCGCCAGCTTACCTAAAATATCCTGCAATGTTGACACTACCTGTAACGTTCCGGGCGCTGAAACCAAAGAAGCCGTGATATCCACACTTCCCAGATTATTGCCCGTTGTACTATCCGTGACTTTTCCGATCAAATTCCCCGGCATAGGCTGCGGCGGGCGTGATAACAACTCTACCGTATTAGAGATCCTTATTTTCCCAAGCTCATTCCAGGTCACCGTCACCACTACACGTTTAAACTCCGAACTACCGGCTTCATTCGTAACTGTCATTGTACGGGAAAACCCAGGGAAAGAAGTTGAGAGATCCCCCTCAAAGCCGCAGATATTGACTGCGGAAAAATCACATATGCCCAAAGTCCCTAAAATATCATAATTATTCCCCGAACGGATCACCCGGCGAATTTCTTCCTGGCTCTTGCGCTGAAGATTAACAGCCGTGATACTGTTATGAACAATATCATTCGCCACGATCAGGGTATTCGCGGCATACCACGATGTCATACCTAAAATAGTAACGATGACTGAACTGACCATCAGCTCGATCAATGTAAACCCGCCCTGACGCTTAAGTCTGTTTATCATACTCTCTCCTCTCAATGCAGATCAGGGGCAGATCAAAATAGCGGGATCCTCCCCTGTCTGCCGTACGAATTAGCTCTTCTCCTACTTGCCGGCGCTATCCTGAACAACCGTCGGCGTAATCGTAATGATCAGTTCTGTATTCGTTACTGTATGCGACTCATGGGTGAACAAATTCCCCAGCAGCGGAATGTTCCCAAGTACCGGCACCTTGAACAGGTTCTTCTTGTCTTCCTCATTCAACAATCCGCCAAGAACGAAGGGTTCATTATTCCGCACACGAACAAACGCGGTAGCCTGGCGTTTCTTGATCCAGGGATACTGATTATCCGGGCCGCGCCAGCTGAATATAAAGCTGACCTCAGGCTCAACCTTGATCACCACAAACTCTCCATCGATGAACGAAGGAGTGATCTTCAGGCGGATACCAGGCTCTTCAAAACGCACGTCTGTTGTAGCCACACCACCCGAGATCGTGGTAACTGTATACGGGATACGGTCGCCGACAAATATCTCGGCTTCCTTGTCATTCATTGTCGATACCCGCGGATTCGAAAGAACTTTCGCCTTATTCTGTGTTTCCAGCATCTTGATTGCAGACGCAAATGACAAAGGTGAACGAACAAAAGACCCGATCTGAAGAACATCCTCCGCACCGGATACGGCCTGATCCGCTATCGTTATCGGACGACCTGTCTCCTGATAATTAACCGTAACCTGACTCGACCAGTCAATACCAAAATCTTTCAGCGCATCCTTGTTTACTTCAATGATCTTTGCTTCCAGAATAACCTGCGGCTGAGGACAGTCAATCTCTTTTATTACACTTTCAACCCTGGCGATCTCATCCGGCTGGCCAACGACGATCACGCTATTGATATCTTCGCTCACGTTTACTGTTTTGATAATATCAGTTATCATTAACTTCGCTTGAGCCGCCTTCACATTCCGCAGTTTGATCACCTGGGAAAACGTGGACTGCTGCTTGATCTTTTCTTTCGTCGTTACATAAATAGACCCTTCAATGCGGCGAAAAGCCAAACTGTGCGCATTCCCGATCAAAAGCATCGCTTCTTTTAAAGAGACCTGTTTTAAATGAATATCCGCGACCAGAGCCTTAATGTCCGGGTCCAGCATGATATTCAGATTACTGACTTTTCCAACCGTCATAAACACATCATTCAAGGTCATTTTTGCGAATTCAAAGTCGACCTTGGCCTTCTGCATATCCGAGCTCATCAGACTTTCAATGATCTCGGAATCCGTCAGGCTGGCAGGCTTCAGTATAACCTCTTTCAACGGCACCTGATTAGCGGTCCTGGAGTCAAGGTCCGCCTTCCGAGCTTCTGCCATGGCCCTGTCAATCGTCAGATTCCTGGACAAAACCGTGGCTGATTCCACCTTCATGGGATCATCCAACGCACTTGCCTCGCCAGGAGGATAAAATCCCAAAGCCAGAACTGCCGCGAAAAGAATACCAATAAAGTTCTTGAATCTCATGGTGCACCTCTTTTTAGTTGGAACGTTTTTCCATCTTTTGTGAGAGTTATAAATTCAGCGTTAATCTCGCTAATGCGCATATACTCAACTTCATCGTTAAGCTTGTAAACATTACTGCCTTTAGCTGTCTGGATCAGGACCGAGGATTCCGTTCCCATCTTCATCATCCCGACATATTTGATCGTCGAAAGAACAGCCCCAACACCACCCAGCCCGTTCTCGGCGCCAAGACCGGACAAAGCCAAAGGCTGAAACGGATCTGATTTGACCGAAAGCTTGCGCTGTTTTGGCTTCAGGACTACCTCGGCCAGCCGCACTTCATCCTCATGATTAATAACAGCTGCTGTTTGAGCCTCCGCCTGCGGCACCTTACTCTTTTTAAACAGCCGCTGAACGTCGCGCATCTGTTCACAGCCTGTCAGCGAGAGTGTCACAAACCCTATGGTTAACCAAGTCATTATTTTCATTTGCGTATTAACTCTTGTGTTGTTTTTAAGGTATATATCCTGATCACAAACTCACAATCCAGCACAGGATATTCATTCCCCGCCTTGATTTCAACATTGGCAATATTGATCAACTGTTTATATTCCTGCAGATGATCAAGGAATCCGACAAATGACGCGTAACTGCCCTTCACCCTGATCTGGATCGGCATAGCTGAAAGTGTCTGAGCGCTGCGGAGCGCATCGCTCTTTTTCTGGGCTTCAATCTGGTTCGCCAGCCGGCGCTCTACGCGGGCTTCCTGCGCGACCTCTTTATTGACCTGCACCTCATAGAACTGCTGTGTTTTCATATCAACGATCTTGATCTCCGCCTCTTTGGCATATTGAGAGATCTGATCAAGAAATGCCGGCACATCCCGCTCATTGAAAAGCAGTTTGGAAAACTCCTCTTTCTCAGCCTTGAACTTCTCCAAAGCCTTCTTAAGCGTCTCGATCTCGATCTTCTTGACATTAAGATCGGCTTTCTTCTGTTCAAATCCGTCACTGGCTTTATCATAGTCATTATACTGGGAGATCATAACAGCCCACAGTACCAGCAGGATGACTACGCTCAAGGCGATCAGACTATTGCGAATAAGTGTCAGATTCATGGCTTTCCTTTATTAAGACCATCATCATTAGACTTTAAATTGGCCAGGATACCGAAAGTAAAGAGCTTCTCGTCTTCAATGGATTTCTCCCTTAAGAAATCGAACTTCCCATTCTCCAGGATAGAAGAGCGATCGACCCGGCGAATAAGCTCGGCCACTGTTTCGATCTCGAGCGACTCACCGATGAACCCTACTTCTCCTGACTCTTTGAACTTGAAGGAAGTCAGCCTCATATTCTTGGGCATCTCTTCAGCCACCAGGGAAAGGACTTCCGACCAGGACACACGGTTCAGTGTTTTGACCAGATTCGCCTGTGTCAACAAGCCTTCACGGATACGTAAATACTCCTCGTGCTCCCGACGCAGATCGGCATTCGTATTATTCAGGTCAGCGATCTCATTCTCAAGGCCCTCTGTCTGCAAGGTCACCGCAACGGTCTTCTGATAGAACTCGAAAGATTTATATAAAATAACAGCCCCGATCAGTCCCACTACAACAAGCGCTGTCAGAAGGAGTCGCATCGCGTATTCTTTCACATTTAACTGCCGGCAAAAATGATCCAGCGGAAACTGCGCCTTGATCCGGCTCAGGAAGATCACGAGCGGCACAGCTAACAGGGAATGCATAGGGTTCGCCGCCGGTTCAGCTGCCTCTACTTTAAACATGGAAAGCTTATCAAGGCTGAGCGCTTCAACAGGCGCTTCAAACTGCCCTGAGAACGCTTTAATCAGATCAGCGCCATTCTGACGATTCCAAACCAGCCATATTTTGCTAACTTTTTCTTCACGGTTCTGAAAAAGATATGATTTAAGGGCCCGCTGTAATTCTCCGCTCAAACTTGACACATTCCTTTCACTCAATATCCCTTTCTGATCAGGATATAACATCTCAAGCCCTATCCCTGCCTGATAGATGAGACGGTATGTCCCCGCCCCCGCAACCATCAGATAGCTGATATTATCGTCGATCACCAGAAACCCCTGATTATCTTTATCCGCCTGCAATAATGGAACAAGCTCTTTAAGGTTCAACGGAGCCACTTCCAAATGTTCAAAAGGAAGGCCAACTTTTTGACATTCCGTAAAAACATACCTCAACAACGTTGACTCAACTGCCGCAAAGACGGCATTATTTTTCTCATCGGAGAATGGAGAAACCCGGTAAATATGATCAAATGAACGCTGACTAAAGCCGGGGAATATCTCGATCTCTCCTCTAATAACATCATCCTGGTCTTTCGCCGCCATTTTCGGGATAACCAGCTGACGAATAAAATTCTCATGGCCGCACATACTAACGAAGAGCCGTTTCGGCTTCATGCCTTCCCCTGCCATGATCCCCTGGATCGCCTGGGTCAGTTCACCTGCCGCGTTCACATTCATCACATAAGGTACTTCCCCGAAGGCAAGGACCTTGCACTCCCGGCGATCCCCATCTACAAGCATGAACCGGAGGCGTAATGCTGTGATCTCTAGTGATAAATAACTTTGAGCCATATCGTCTTCTTTTCAGTAGGTTAATGATCTTTCCCGCTGTCCGGAGGGTGCCCTCAAGCACCCTCCGAACCAACAGGTTCAACTCCATTATTAAAGATGTGGATCCAGTGCCGGCCAAAGTGGAAAATGTGTAATTTTAATCGATTCCCAACCACCGGAAACCGTCGCCTGAAGCGCATACGGTACACCGAAAGGATCATTAGGCGATTGCAATGCATCCAGGTAAGGCGGAACTGCACCCGTTAATTCCGCAATCGAATCACATGATCCCCATACACGCGTCTGCGCATAACAAACATTAATGGCTGTATCAATAGACCTTAATGTTGCCGCTGAATCACGCACGTTAGCTGTTTCAATAGCTCTCAACGTATTAGGAAGCACCACAGCAAGGATGATCCCGATAACCACCAATACGATCAGAATTTCTACCAATGTAAAACCTTTCTTTAAAACTTTTCCCATATCAACCTCCTAGTTATTGTTAGCATGCCTCACCACACTCAATGGGGAAGCCTTATGGAAAGTATATACGAGGATCGTCATAAAGCAAGTGAGGAGGCCTTCAGGGAAGAAACCGTTTCCCTGAATTGTGCATAATAAAGCACAAAATGTAAGTGGATAAGAAATAATGGTGTTGTTTTAAAAAACAAAATGCGAGAAACTGGAGAATTATTTTTAAAAAAGTTACTTTAATATTGAAAAAATTAAAAAAGCGAGGGTATTCACCCCCGCTTTCTCTTAAAGCAACCAAACAATTATTATCTATTTACTATCTATTCATCAACCCCTGCCAGATACTCACGATCGGAAGGTAGATCGCCAGAAGTGTCACCACAACGATCACCCCTACAAAGATCGTTAGCGCAGGCTCCAGGATCGTCAAAAAGCGGTTGATCTGGTAATCCACCTCTTCATCAAAGTGTTTAGTTACCTTCTCTAATACATTAACCAAGAGACCGCTTGATTCACCAATACCGATCATTTCCACCAACATGACAGGAAACTCTTTAATACTGCGGAAGGAATCATATAAAGACCTCCCCTGTTCCAGCTGGGTCTTGACTGAAGTCATCTCAGCTGTTGTGACCTTGTTCGCGGCCGTTGCACTCGCCAGGTCAAAACTGTCCATGATCGGTACACCCGCTCCCAAAAGAATACTTAAAGAACGAATAACATGGTTCAGGGAAAAAAGATAAAGGATCTCGCCAAAATACGGCAGCTTGAAGATCATACGGTCAATCGCCAGCCCCATCCGCTTATCCTTCTTGCATTCCGTGAATACTTTATACCCAATGATCAGCACAAGCGGAAACCCAATAATGAACCACGGCGAACGGATCATACTGGAAAAAATAAGGACGATCTTGGTCACCATCGGCAGAGGCACATTCAACTTGAACAAAACCTTCTGAAATGTAGGCACAACGAACGCAAACATCGCAATGATCACAACGAGAGCGAACCCGATCACAAAAGTCGGATACATCGTGGCCCGTTTGGTACGTTCAATCACTTTCGACTGGTAGTCCAGATATTCAGATAATTTACGCAAGATAGGCACCAGCGACCCCCCCATCTCACCAACCCTCATTAAAGAACGATAAACAGGCGGAAAGATCTTCGGAAAATCATCCATGGCTGCCGATATGGAAGCCCCCTCTTCCAGCTGGAGCTTCAGATGACTGACAACCAGCTGGATCGTGGTATCTTCCGTCTGACGCCAGAGAATATTCATGGCCGCCAGGATCGGAATACCCGTCTCGAGCATGGACATTAACCGATGCGTAAACATGGCCAGGCTTTTAAAAGGCACACTCCTTGAAAAAACCGCATCCTTCTTGCAAGGTTCTGCCGAAATAAAAAAATAATTCTCGTTCCGGACCTTTTGCTTGGCTTCATTCTTGTCTTTGGCTTCAATTACCGCCTGAAGATTCCGGCCATTATCATCTTTGACATGAATAATAAAATATGCCATTTTAATCACCTTCCATAAATGTTATACCCATGACCTCGGCTAATGAAGTCGTAAGATCAACCGCCTTCGCAAGGCCCGCCTGACGTAATGTCTTCATACCCTGCGCACGCGCTGCCTGTGAAATATCATGTTCACTGGGAGACTTGAGGATCAAATTACGAATACCCTCATTCACCTGAAGCAATTCGTAAACAGCCTTCCGTCCCATATAGCCGGTAGAAACACACTGATCACAGCCCACTGGCTCGGCCAACTTGAGCTCTTCCGGCACAGGACAATCCTGTGCGATTCGTTCGCGCACTTCCGGAGAGACCACATATTCTTTCTTGCAATGAGGGCATAAACGGCGCACAAGCCTCTGGGCAATAACGGCAATGATCGATGATTGTATCAAAAACGGCTCGATCCCCATATCGAGCAGGCGCATGATAGCGCCCGCCGCTGTATTGGTATGCAAGGTAGATAGGACCAAATGCCCGGTTAAAGCCGCACGAATAGCGATATCCGCTGTCTCCTGATCCCTGATCTCCCCGATCATAATAACATTCGGATCATGCCGCAACATATGGCGTATAGCCGTTGCAAAAGTATACCCTGACCGCACATTGATCGCGGTCTGGCTGATCCCGGCAAGCTTGTACTCAACAGGATCTTCAACGGTAATAATATTTCTTGTGGGAGTATTCAGGCCGTTCAACATTGAATAAAGGGTCGTCGTCTTACCCGCGCCTGTCGGCCCGGTGACCAGAATGATCCCGTAAGGCCGTTTAATGATCTTCTGAATAATCTCTACTTCCGCCTCGCTCATCCCGAGCGTATCAAAAGAGAATTTGGTGAATGATTTGTCCAGGATACGCAAGGCCATATTCTCACCCATAATATCCGGAAGAGTGGAAACACGCAGATCATATTCGGAAAACTGGGCTGGCATCGACAAACGCCCATCCTGAGGCCGGCGGGAATCCGCCACATCCATCCCCGACAGGATCTTGATACGAGAAAGGACTTTACGCTCAAGATTCTTGGCGATCGGCGTCTTTTCATAAAGGACACCGTCAATACGAAAGCGTACGCGCATAACCGATGCCAGTGGTTCAAGGTGGATATCCGAAGCGCGTTCTTTGATCGCCCGTCCGA
This sequence comes from Candidatus Elulimicrobium sp., assembly GCA_020720365.1. Taxonomy (GTDB): domain Bacteria; phylum Omnitrophota; class Gorgyraeia; order Zapsychrales; family Fredricksoniimonadaceae. The sequence continues at coordinate 15,751 of DYOU01000007.1, read as the reverse complement.
TGAGAGACTCCACCAGCTTGATGATCGGCGTGGCATCCACAGAAGAATCGATCCCGATCTTGATCGCGGCCGCCGCGGTTATCGCCGACGAGTACTTGTCAAGATTATCCTTGATATCCTTCGCTCCGGCCACAACAGGATTAACCTGGAACCCGCTCATATACTGGATCTCTTGCAAAGCGGTAACATCCAAAGGATTACTGGTAGCGACTTTCAGGGAAGTACCATTCAGTTCGAACGGGAGCATCTTGTTCCGCTTAAGAACATCAAAAGCAACAAGCCCGAGAACCTTATCGTCAATAGTAATATCCGTTAAAGAAACAAAAGGAAGCTGAAAGATCCGGGCGAGAACCTGCGACAACTGCTGATCCGTAATGATCCCTTCATCAACAAATATCTCCCCTATCTTGCGGGGATTTCCTTTTTGCAACTGTAGCACGTGCATCAACTGCTGATGAGTGACCAAGCCTTCTTCCAGAAGAACTTCACCCAATTTCATTACTTTATTTTCAGACATAATCTATTTTTTCTATTTATGATCGGTTTAAGATTGAAATCTAAAAACATTCTATCAAAAACAGATTATAATATCCAAATTATATAGAAAAAGTACAAATGCGATTATACACGATTTCTTAAGAAGGCTGAACAAATACGTTAACGTTTTTTTGAATGTTCTTCCACCTTAACGATCAGTATCCGGGAAAAGAGAGGTTTAACCAAATAATCAATCGCCCCCTCTTCCATGCCTTCAGGAACACGATCCGGGAAAGCCGTCACCAGAATAACCGGCAAGCGATCCGCTGGCAAAACCTGACGCTGTTCTTCATACCTGCGGATCTGCCTCAATAATTCAATCCCATCCATCCTCGGCATCGCAATATCAAGTAGTGCCAGGTCATACGAATCCGCAGACTCCTGGTATTTCTCAAAAGCCTCCACGCCATCTACCGCCTCAACACACTCCGCATGTTCTCTTAATACCTCAAGGATCAATTGACGATTCACGGCATTATCATCAACAACAAGAATTTTTTTCACAAAGCACCCTTCAATTGGAGTAAAAACCCCTTGTGACCCTGCGATCACAAGGTTCAATAACTTACGCTATTCTTACTTGATCAAAGCCTGGCCATCTCCCTTGATATAATCCAACACTTTCTGCACAGCGGGATTCGGAACCCCTTTGGTCGCAAGAATGATCGTACGTCCGATCTCAGGGATCGCCGGCACCGTTACAGCCTCATCAGCCAAAGACTGCGGTACAAGGCCAATAGAACCCGGAGTCTCAACAACCTTTTTCTTTACATCATCAGCCGTTGCTACTTCGATCCGGTCTCCTGTATATTCTTCCCCATCCATCACAACTTTCTTGACCATATTCTGCGTTCCCTGGATCTGTTCAGCAAAAATAACCCCGATCTCCATGTCAAGTCCGCCAAGCTCACTCCAATTCGTGATCTTTCCGGTAAAAACACCCTTCAACTGTTCTTTAGAAAGACTGGCCACAGCGATTTCCTTATTCACAATAACCTTGATAATATCCTTACCGATCACCTGCTGTACATAAGCCGCCTTATCGGCTACCTTATAACCGTCTTTCTCCAACATAGCGATCCACTCATTAAACTCAACTCCTGCCACAACAGCAGCCAAACCGCCGGCATCCATCTTCTTGAAACCATCTATCGGGCCGCTCGATTCAATAAATAAAGTAACTCCTGTTGCCTGTTCGAATGGAGCTTGTATCTTCTTGAAAATATTTTCTGTCGCCGCAGCGCCTGCTCCGATCCGCACTTCCTCAGCGAAAGCCGCGCCAGCGGCCAGACACACACCCATAATCCCTAAACACAATGCTTTCTTTATCATACCTTCTCCTCTTTTCTGAATCGGTTCTGTCTGCCGAACAGGAATAATAACTGAAAACGTTGTACCTTCTCCGATCCGGCTTTGAACATCAATATGCCCGCCGTGCTTCTTGACAATATCATAACTGATGCTTAACCCCAGGCCAGTCCCCTTTCCTGGTTCTTTAGTTGTAAAAAATGGATCAAATATCTTGGTGCGAATAGCTTCTGGTATACCACAACCCGTATCCTTGACCTCAACCACAAGCCCGCCATCCCGAAAGAACGTACGCAATGTGATCACCCCGTGTTCTTTGATCGCTTGAGAGGCGTTCACCAGCAAATTAACAAACACCTGCCCCAACTGTTGCGAATTACAAGGTATCAATGGGATAGATCCATACTCTCGAATCAATTCCACATGATACTTCAACTCACTCCAGACAATCGTTACCATGCTATCGATCAATTCATTGATATTCGTCATCACCATTTCACCGCCATCAGTCCGGGAAAAATTCTTAAGCCCCAGAACGATCGTTTTAATACGGTCTATCCCTTCCTGGCTCTCGGCCAAAAGCCCTTTGATGTCTTTCAGAATATAATCCACCGAGCGTTTCTCCCATACCTCTGCCAATTTTTCCTTGGCCTGGGAGATCCTGCCCATATCACCCGAATCCACCGCTTCAAATACCGGTATTATTAACCCTACTGCCTCAATCAAGGCATTGGAATACTCCCCCAAGGACTGCAAATTCCCATTCACAAAACCTAAAGGATTATTGATCTCATGGGCAACTCCCGCCGCCAAGAAACCGATCGCCGCAAGCTTCTCCTGTTGAACCAGCATATCCTGGGTATTTTCAAGCTGCATATTAAAAGATTTCACCTCTTCCAACGCTTTCATCAACTGCTCTTCACTATTACGCAAATCTTCTTCCATGCCCTTGCGCTCTGTAATATCCAGCATAACGCCAACAAGTCCGCTGATCTTTCCTTCCTGGTCATGCAAAATAGATTTAAAGAACATCACATCATGATCAGTACCATCACAATACCGCACCTTGGCCTCATAAGAACTTCCCGTCCCTTCAAGAAATGCTTTCTCATCATGCGCATGATAAACATCCGCCATTGCTTTTGGAGCAATATCATAAACAGTCCGGCCAATGATCTCTGCTCGTGATTTACCATAATATTCTTCAAAAGATCTGTTACAGCTCAAATATACACCCGCACGATTCTTGTAAAATACCGGGTTCGGTATCGCATCCAAAAATCCTTTCAAAAAGAGCAGATCTTTTTCCTTCTGCTTTTGTAACAAATAGTGTTCTGTAATATCTTCTTTAAGCACAATAAAATGCGTCACTTTTTCCGTCGTATCCATAACTGGCGATACCGTGACCATTTCAAACAATTCAACACCTTCCTTGGTCCTTTCAACAAATTCACCCTTCCATTCCTGGCCTGAATATACTTTCTTCAAAAGATCTTGACGACGATCATCAGACAGCTCCCCTTCACGCAGAATACGCAAAACCTGCCCATTCACCTCATCCATCCTGTACCCTGTTGATGCTGTAAATCTGGCATTTACATATTCAACCCTGCCCCGACGATCCGTAATAACCACTGCAACCGGGCTGTATTTAACCGCCAACGACATTTTAAGCAAGAGTGATTCACTGTGCTTACGTTGCGTAATATCAAAAGACAGGCATAATGCCCCAACATATTCTTTCTCTGCTTCAATCGGCCCGATATGATTCTCATACCAGACCACATCCCCCAAGGATGTCCGGACAGAAGATTCAAAAATAACAGATTCCTTGTTTTCAAAAACAGCCTTTAAACCTTGCACCCAAGCCTCTCCCTGCTTAACGTCCAGGAACCTGTCCACAGGATTCCCCACCAATTCTTCTACCGCTATCCCGGCAAAAGACCTGTTCACCGATCGCACGACTCCTTCCTTCTCAAGGACAAAAGCAACCGCCGGAACCTCTTGAATCAGAGACCTCCACCAGGCCTCACTCTTAAGGACCTGCTCCTGGGCCAGACGTACAACCCGCTCTGTTTCCTTACTCTCCGAAATATCTATCAGCGAAAGAAGAACCTGTTGTTCACTCCCCATATCCATAGGCGCTGCCTGCACCAGAAACCAACGCTCCTGAATCTGGCTATCGACCATAATATCCTTACAAACCTCATGACGCTGAGAAATTGTCCCACTCTTTAATGTTTGAACAATTATGCTGTTAATACGACAATCGACGCAACGAGGTGCTTCTCCACAAGGAGAATCCAGATCCGCCGACTTCACACCACATAATATTTCACCAATCCGAAGCCCTTTTGAAAGAATCAAAGGACGATGAATCATGTTTTCCAAAGCACGATTAAATCTCCGCACCTCACATTTCTCTCCGACAAGAATTAACCCGACCTGAACCACATCAAATATCTTCTGCAGATTCTCCCGCTCGGTATTTAATAAACGATTACTCCGACGTGTCACAAATAATAATATCATGACAACCAGCACCATAAGAACATAAACAACCATACCCCCAAAGATCAGGCAGTAAAACATATGTATTCGCTGATCAAGCATGGCCTCAATGTTTGCGAACGGCTCAATCAAAATAATGTGCCAGTTATATTTCTTTACCTTTTGCGCTAATACCAGATCACTGCCAATCCGCTTCTTTAATGAACCTGACGAACTTCCTTTTATCTCTTTCATCACCTGGCTAACATATCTATCTGAAGACAGATCTATCAAAACTCCCGTCATTTTCCGGATTGAACTGTAAATCAAATGACCATTCTGATCCACCACCAGCAACTCACCTTCATAAAATCTTTTATAAGCACTTTGAGCAATATCCGAAAATTGTTCAAGCATCAGCTGTAACACAATAAGCCCAATAACCCTCTCTCCATCCTTCAATGGACCAGTTCGGTCGCCATCCAGGGAAGATCCGCTCAAAACAGGTATAACAACATTCACTACATTTACCCGAGGAATAGCAAAACGATAGACAACCTCTGAAACATATGGTTCCCACGTCCGGCTTACTCCTTTATACCAATCTGTTTCCCCCCTCGATGTCCCAATGGCATTATCAAGCTTCTCCGTATCTGCCATAATCTTCGATGTTGTATCTACCAAAAGAATACGCTTGATCGAAGCAGCTACCTTTTTAACATCAACAACGGCTGAAAGAGCCTCCTCCCACTTATCTTCTTTAATATTTTTCACCACCACCGGACTTGTAGCCAAAGAAATACCAATATCCCTGATCTTTTCTATCCTCTCTCCCAACAATACCCCCAATATGTCGATATTATTCTGCCTTTCAGACACATAAGAATTCTTCGTCTCCTCCCGAACCTGAGAATATATCAATGACACAATAACCAATACCGGCCCCAACAAACAAATCAAGAGTATTGAAAAAAATAAAATATTAGAACGATCCCAACGAGACAAAAAACTGTGAATAGCTAAAGATCTCAACGGAATACTCCTTTCAAATATGGATCAACATCCAAAATCTTCACCAGATCTTCAGTATGATCTTGCTCTGAAAGTATAGATATGAAATTACATTTGACCAACGGAGCTTGCTTAATAGCTTCGATCCATTCATCCCGATCGAACGGATCCTGACGGATCGCATCCCAAAAACCTGTTTGATCAAACAGGTTAGCGATACGCTGAGAACCTCGTCCCTGTAACTGGCTGACCATATAAGTGGCCACTCCCACCTGCAATCCATGCAAGCGCGGCCGTTTGCTCACCAGATCCAGCGCATGTGAGATCAAATGTTCGCTGCCACTTGCCGGACGCGACGATCCGCAGATTTCCATGGCGATCCCGTTCAACATCAGTGCCGTAGCCAATAAACGCATACCATCAAGATCCCTGTCGGGTTTAGCCATCAGCTGAAAAACAGTCGCATCCGAAAGCAGGGCCGCAAAATCATCGACTTGAGTTCCTTTTACTTTAAAAGAAAGCTTCCAATCATAAACAGCCGTTATTTTTGAAACGATATCTCCAATACCGGAAAGCCACAGGATCCTCGGCGCATTCAACGCCACCTCGATATCAACAACAACACCATACGGCATTGCCGCCGGGAATGACCGCCTGATCCCCTTGAATTCAAGGCTGGATTGTGGACTGCAAAAGCCATCATTCGATAATGATGTGGGAACAGCGATATACGAAAGCCGCGCCAGAAACGCCACATATTTAGCGACATCAAGCGCCTTCCCCCCACCAAACCCTATGATCACATCGGTATCCCGCGGCAATGCATGAAACACTTCATGCGCATGTTCAAAACTTGACGAACCCACTTCAATCCGCTGAAGGACTTTAATCCCTTGCCCTGCCATAGACTGATCCATTCGCGCCACAAGCATATTATCCAATGCCTGGCTATACAATAAAGTCACAGATTTAAACTGCCCCCGGACCACATACAAACCAAGACGATCCAAAGCCCCTGCTTTGATCCGCACCAATGTCGGTATCGTAATTGACGTCCTTATCATGGCAACTCCTTACCGGTCAATGCTTCAGCAACCTCAACCCACCGGTCAAAGCGCTGAAAATCTTCGCCGATCTCTGTCAATTTCTTGGCTAACCACCCCTTGGCAAAGCGCAGTTCCGGCTGTACTAAAAGAGCTGGCGCAAGATCCGGCCGACCATCACCGGCAAAAGCCACCCGGCTCGACCGATGCAGCGCATCTCGCACAACAGCTACTTTATTAATCCCAAGCTCCGGAGATAAAAAAGGCGAGCCGCTAGGCAAAGACATTTCCAAACCCCTGTCCGCAGAAAAACGCCCTGGATTCGCATGAACACTGATCGATACCCCTGCCTGAGCAAGCAGTTTTTCTATATACCAGGCACAGCCAGCTGACGCCACAATCACCTCCCACCCCGCATGGTTCAATGCAGAAACCGCTGCTCCCATACGAGGTTCCAGCTCCATACGCACAATAATATTTAACAACGTTGTCTCTTGTGTCCGCAGCGCAGCGAACATCCTCCTTAAAGCTTCAAAATGCGTAATCTCTCCCGCCTCATATTTCTCCCATGCGCCTAAACGCAGGATCTCCGGAAACTCACGGCACATCAAATCATAAAAATCAAACAGGGTGATCGTGCCATCAAAATCCGAAACAAGTATATTTTTATCTGCCACTCCCCGCACACATTGATCCAAACTCATTCCTGACTCCCTTAATGAAAACCTTAAATATCTTATTTTAATTCTTTATATCTACCCGCTATTTTACATTATTAAGTTCAAGAAAGAAGGAGGAAAATAAAAAACCTCTGCCGATACTGATTCGGCAGAGGCTTCCTCATGATCCACTTGAACAATTATTTTCTCTTTAACAGGTCCCGGATTTCAGCCAGAAGGATCTCCTGGTTACTCGGCTGAGGCGGAACACTCGGCGCCGCCGTTTCTTTCTTCTGTAAAGCACTGATCCCGCGGATCAGCATGAATACAGCAAACGCCACGATCGTGAAACTTATCATAGCGTTCAGGAACAAACCGTATTTGATCGTTACCGCTGGAGTTGTTAAACCAGCACTTCGAAGAACGATCTCCAGATTACTGAAATCAATACCGCCAACAATATAACCAAGCGGCGGCATTAAAATATCTTTCACCGCAGAGTCGACGATCTTCCCGAACCCTGCTCCAATAATAATACCCACAGCCATATCGATAATATTGCCGCGTAAAGCAAACGCTTTAAATTCCTGAATGATGGTCATAACTAATCTCCCTGAAAGTCATTAAAAGTTATATTTCAAACCGGCGATAAAACGCGTATCGGTCTTTTTCTTTCCTTCTGCCGCTTCAGTGTCATGATCCACAATATACTTCAGCTGAAGATCCATCTTGGCTGACAGCGGATTGGTAAATACTGTCTCCGAACGCACAAGAACACCCGCATCACTCTCAAACCCCGGATAAACCGTGAGATCTTCTGAAAGATAGGACTTTTCAAAAATACTCTTTTTCATAAACGTATGTAACAAACCTGTCAAGACTTCATCATCCTTGGCTTTATTAACATTATGACGGGTGATCCTGTAACCCAAACCCGCGTCAGCATCCCAGGCCCACTCATCAGAAGCCGCGATATGATAACCAATACCGATACTCGGAGTAAGTCTGTATTTGATGTCAGAGAAGCGATCATGATCCGCAGAGATCTGATAAAAATTAAACCATTTATTCTCATGACCAAAATTATAAGAATATTTACCCAAAGCATCCCATTTCTGGCCATCCATCTTACTGTTCGTCGATGAGTAAGATGTATTCCCTTTCAACAAAAAAGCATTCACTCCAACTTTCTTTTCAGCCTGCGCTGAAAGTGTTGCCGCACCCTTCTTCGTGTTCCCGTTGCTCTGATCATACCCGGCAAAGACATTCCCTATCCACTGGCCTTCAGCGGCATACGCATTCCCCTCCAGTATCCCCACACTTAAAAAAATAAAGAAACATACACCTAATATTTTCTTTATCATCCGATGCATACCTTCCTCTCCTTTTTACAGTTTAGAAATACTATTCATTCCTGGAATTAACAAACCTTATTTCCCAAAAGAACCGAGTGTCTTATTGAGATCTTTAGCGGCAGCACCCACGTCTTTTTTGACAGTTCCCATCTTTTCCTGAAACATCTGCTGAACATTGACCTGAATATCCTGGAGTAATTTTTGAGCTTCAGGCGCTTTGTCCTTAAAATTAGCGATCACATAATGAGCCACATTCATCGCTTCCTGGTAGTTCTTACTAGAGACTAACGCATTGGCCTGTTCCATCAGGAAATTAGCCTGAGCTTCCACCGGCCCCTGAGCCTTGGACTGTTCAATAACCTGCGTCGCATTATCTGCAACAGTCTTTTGCGCACACCCCACAAGAATCACTCCTGCCATCACGCACACCATCATCAAACCCGTCATCGTACTCATCACAATTTCTCCTTTTTTTTAATTTACGCATTCTTTTAAAAGAAGAACACGGTGGAAGACGGCGAGCGGTCGCGGCAGTTGCTACAAAAGAAAGGCTCAGACAGACCAACAAACAACCAGTTCATAAGTTTACCCTTTCGTTCGTTACGTGCCTTGATCATCCCTACCATCCTCCAGGCGTAGTTACACCTGCCAAATAAACAATAACACCAATGCCAATACAACACGGTAAATACCAAAAGATATAAAATTATTCTGCTGTAAATACCGCATAAAGACTTTAATAACCAAAATAGCAACGACAAATGAAACAAAAAATCCAACCGTCAAAGCCACTATGTCATTCCATGTAAAGACCATCGCATTCTTTGACAGGTCCAAAGCTACTGCGGCCCCCATGGTGGGAATAGCCAAAAGAAAAGAGAACTCAGCGGCTGTTGTTCGGCCCAATCCAAGGAAAAGACCTCCAATGATCGTTGCCGCTGAACGGGAAACACCGGGAATAATCGCCAGCGACTGAAAGGCCCCGATCACAAAGGCCTGCCGTACTGTGACCTGATCAATATTTCCCTCATTCTTAGGTTTTTTATACAACAATTCAAAAATGATCAAAAACACACCCCCAAGCAGCAGCGACCAAAGAACAACCTGCGTACTTCCCAGAAGGAAACTTTTCAGGATCTTGTAAGAAAAGAAACCGATGACTGCGGTAGGAAGAAAGGCCACCGCCACCTTAAGTAAAACCATAGGCTTTACAAGCAACGACCGCGCGTACAAGGCAACTACAGCCAGGATCGCTCCCAGCTGGACAACGATCTCAAAACTTTTAAGAAAATCGATATCAGGCAATCCCAGGAGCTTACCCGTCAAGATCATATGCCCCGTCGAAGATACCGGAAGGAATTCCGTAACACCTTCGACAATTCCAAGAATAACTGCTGATAATATATCCATAATAAAGCATCTCCTCAAGGCTTAATCACGTATCTCGGCACTCAATTGCGGACCTGCATCGACCAGATGCCTTCCTTTCTCCGTATCCGTAAAATTATTAAAATGAGCAATAAACATCTCTGCCAAATTATAACAGGCTTTATCGTATTCCGACTTGTCTTTCCAAACATTACGGGGATTAAGGATCGCACTGTCCACACCAGCGACAGCTTTAGGTATCTGCAGATTAAAGATCGGCAGAGTCTCAAACTCCGCCTTCTCCAGTGACCCGTCAAGAACAGCATCTATGATCTTGCGCGTACTGGGCAGGTCCATTCGCTGGCCAACGCCATATTTCCCTCGCACCCAACCGGTATTGACCAAATACGCATGCGCTCCGTGCTTATCCATCAATTCACCAAGGATCTTGGCATACCTAGTCGGATGTAAAAGCAGGAAAGCCTGGCCAAAGCAGGTTGAGAATGTGGCCTTGGGTTCAGTAACGCCTAACTCAGTCCCCGCAACCTTAGCCGTATACCCGCTTAAAAAATGATACATGGCCTGATCACTGCTTAATTTGGATACAGGCGGTAAAACCCCGTAAGCATCGCAAGTCAGAAAAATAATCTTGTTGGCATGCCCGCCGCGCGATACAGGGCGAACAATATTATCGATATGATAGATCGGATACGACGCGCGGGTATTCTCGGTCTTCTTGTCAGAAGCATAATCCACAACCCCCTTACTGTCGAATACCACATTCTCCAACAAGGTGTCCTGACGGATCGCACGGAATATATCCGGCTCTTTTTCAGCGGAAAGATCAATACACTTGGCATAACAGCCGCCTTCAAGATTAAACACACCGTCATGATCCCAGCCATGCTCATCATCACCGATCAACAACCGCTTAGGATCCGCCGATAACGTCGTTTTCCCTGTGCCCGACAAGCCAAAGAAGATCGCCGTATCTCCTTTCTTGCCCATATTCGCTGAACAATGAAAAGAGCCTATCCCTTTCAAAGGAAGAAAATAATTCATGACCGAAAATACGCCCTTCTTGATCTCCCCGCCGTACCATGTCCCGCCGATCAAAGTCATCCGCTCCATCATATTAAACGCAATAAAGACCTCTGTCCGTAAATTATGCCGATGAGGATGCGGACAGGTCACCTTACAGGCGTCCAGAATAGTCCAGTCAGGAACAAAAGCTTCAAGCTCTTCTTCCGTTGGACGAATAAACATATTCTTGAAGAAATGAGCTTTCCAGGCAATTTCCGTCACCAGCCGCACTCGAATACGGGAATCGGCATTAGCGCCGCAGAACGCATCTGTGACATACAGTTTCTTCCCATTCAAACGATTAAGGCTGAGATCTTTCAGGTAATACCACGTTTCCTCTGAAATCTGCTGATTATCAGAATTATTTGTAATCGGGACAACCGCGCCAACACCCCACCAGATCTTATCCCGGGACGTCTCCTCTGAAACAATATATTTATCTTTGGGCGAACGACCCGTATATTTGCCGGTATCAATAGCGACTGCCCCGGAAGAGGTTATAGTGCCCCGTTCATTGGCCGAAGTAGCGGGATCAGTCTCATGCTTCAGCAATTCCTCGTAAGATAAATTATAAAAGATCTCATCATACTGTGTAATGCCGTGGCGTTCGAGGCGTAATTTTTTCATTACAAGACGTATCCTTTGCTGGTTTAAATGAACCGCTCAGAAGAACATTGACATACTATAATATAGAAATAAATTTTATAAAGAATTTAATACCGTGAAAACCGGCAGGACCAAAGCCAATGATCAAAAAATCCGTCTTTATACCATCAACTATTCTTTGAATACCGCATCCAATACAGCAACGACCTGTTTCTCATTTTGTATACTGCTCGTGGCCTTAACAACCTTTCCATCCTTGAAATAAACCGTAAACGGCAAACCCATAAACGAAGCACACTCGGGAAGACCTCTTATACAATCGGCTGCAGATATATCAAATTCCATATCCCTGAAAGCAACATGAGAATATCGGGCTTGCAACTTCTCCATCACACGATACACAGGAATACACATAGGCCCCATGCGTCCGCAGCAAACCATCACGTTCTTACTAACCTTCAAAAGATCATCAAGGTCTTGTCGACTCGTCAAATGCTTCAATTTGGTATTTAACATATTCTCTCCTTAACTTGCCATTCCGAACATAAACATCTAAAAGGCTTCCTATACAACTCCGTAAAAAACATACTATAAAAAACACATCCCGCTTTTACGGCTTCCCTGAATACACAATCAGGTTAAAAATGTCCCGTCCTCAGCAAAACAAGTGTACACGCGTCCAAAACTTCAATACCGCGATCTTTCGCCCGATCCCTTAAGATCGCATTCTCCGCCCCAGGATTAAAAATGATCCTTCGAGATGTTTTCTTCAAAATATCGTCTATCATGTCGTTCGAAGTTCCCTCTCCAACATACATCGTGACAGTATCAACCATATCGGGAATATCTTGAATAGTTTTATACACCACAACACCTTCAATTTCCCTGATATTCGGATGCACAGGAAAAACCTTATGCCCTTTCTCCTTTAAAAGCATCATTGCCTGATAAGAATAGCGTTGAGGCTTATTGGATGCCCCGATCACTGCTACATTCATCACGACCTCCTTTAACTTTCTTCAACACACAACGTTTTATTTGAAATCTCTCTTACTGTTCGCAAAGAAAGATAAACGACGATCATTGTCAAGAAAAAAAGAAGGACTAATGCCACTGCTTCAAAAAACCAGAAATTGGTCTTTTCATACATCAATATAGTCGCGATTGTCATCGCAGACATAGGAAATGAATACGCCCACCAGGACAAATAGAATTTAATCTTGGAAAACATTCTTGCCTGACAAAAAACAAACAACAACAGGAAGAAAGAAATGTAATACAGAACCTTTCCGAACGGATCAAGAGATCCGGTTAACTTCACATACGCAATAAACGCAATAGCCGGAGGCGCAAAAAGAATAAATAATGTTGGGATCATCTTCTCATGCATCGGCTCATGAAAAATAATCCTGTTAAGCACAATAACAAACAGTGAGAGCCACATAAAGAGCCCAATACTGAAGAAAAACCAGGAAACTTCATGAAAACCATGAGCGACCCCGGCAATAGGGACGATCACATTCCCGACAATCGGAATGAACCACGATGGATTAAGATGATGATATTGAAATTTGGTATGCCGAAACCATATCGATAACACCGCAAGTGAAGCAACCAACTGCAAGACGGCCCCGATTCCCCATAAAGCTTTCGACACACCAAGATCGATCGATAAAAAGATAATGCTGGCCACCAGAAGAATCTTTGCCAATATCGGGAAAAAATTAATTTTTATGGGATGATCTAGTTCTTTTCTTAACTCATCGGGGAAATTAAGAATTTTATATAAATAAATAACCGTTATAAGACCAAAAACAGCTATCGTTCCTCCCAAAAGAATATGATAATAATGAGGGAAATGAAAAACAACCTCGGCTTTCAAAATGGCGAGAGTATAGCCAATCAACCCTAAAACAACAGCATAAAAGCTGATAGGAAAATTCTTTAACCTGTTGGTTTCTTTCAATACCGTCATTCTAACTCTCCTTTTTTCTTAAAAACTTCTCGGCTAAAACAGAAAACGTAAAAGCACCATTAATACTACCGACTTCAACTAAGACAGAAGATCCCGATCAAACCGGATATCTTTACCCGCCTCCAGCTTCTCTACTCTGAACTCTTTTCATAAATTTAGAACAATTGATCCGGATCGCCAGCCCCCGAATAAAAGCTTCCGCAACCTTTTGATGAGCACGGTTGATAATATTGCTAAAAGTCGAACGCGAAACACCCATTTTCTTCGCAGCGACAACCTGATACTCACCGTTAAAATCAGCAAGTCTGATGGCCTCGATCTCATCCACCTCCAGAACAACTTCCTTCAATCCAGAACCTGAAAACTCTTCAGGACGAAAGTATCCCGCTTTTAGTTTCAAGCATACATTTCGTTTTTTGCACGGTCTTACCATAACAACCTTTTATTTCATTATTGACATATGTTAATAATAACTGCGAAAATAACTTTGTCAAGCTGAACTTCCATCCCTCCATGAGAGAACTAACATTTAGTGCAGTCGAAGAACAAAAACAAAAATGCACATCACAAACCAATACCTCATCAAAAAGATGTGCCAAACATCTCCTGTCTACTGAACAACATAAATACCACTATAACCATCACTGAAAGTCTGTTTAAGATCAACCAACTGTACCAAATTCTTCCATACCTCATGAGGATCAAATTTCTTCTCTTTATAAATAACAACAACAGCGCTCTGATCCAGAAACCGCTTACGCGCCAATTCTAAAGGCAAGAAATATGATGCATCACGCAATCTCGATGGAATCTCAACAGGTGCCCGACCCGTATCTAAATAAAACCTGCGCATATCATCCGTATAAACAAAACTCTTTTCAGGAATCGCCTTAAGCCTCTTTATAAAGTCTGACCCTTCATGCGACAGCACTCCGCTTTTGTAAAGCTCCACACTCTTAAAACCCGTCCTTAAAGCCATCAATCCCATAAAACAAATCAAAACGAATGTGCTGATCCCTAACACCTCCAGCCTCTTACGTCCCACTAAAATCGTTGGCATTAGCATAATCACAGCAACTGGCAATGGCAAAAGAATCCGCGCAATAAGCGAAACCTCACCTTTACTTATCAACGCAGCTATTACCACTGTAAAAAGATACGCTGCACAAAACAGCCCTGTCACGCGCCATCCCGCCATCACAGTATCATTCTGAGCGGATATTCTAGACTGCAGAGCACGCCGTATCCCTATAATCCCTGCCACCATAACAACTAAAACAACAATAGTCTGAAACCTCAAAGGCATATTGAATGGCAGAAAGTAATCATACACCGCTGAAATGCCCCTGATCAAACTATCCAGCGCTTGTAAAGAAATACCTGTCGTAAATCCAGCAGGATGTCCGTCTACTTTAAAATTCCTGATAACCCACACTACAGGCATAGCTAAAGAAAGAACACTGTATATAACCACGGCAACCATTCGCTGCCTCTGTGATTTCTGTGTAAGAAACCCGATACTCATACCACCTGCCAATACAACGGAAATGCCAGCATACCTGGTCATACAAGCTAAGCTTGCCAGCATCGTCGCGGCGATCAACAAGCCTGCCCGAGAACTTTGAACATAAGCGATCATCAACCACAACCAAATAATCAAAAAGAAAATAAACAACCCCTCTGAGGTAGCACCAACATGATTTTCAAGAAGACAGGAAAAAAACAAAGCCAGGCCACCGCCAACAAGCCCCCCAACCATACGCCTAGTCACATAAGATCCAAAAAGAGCGATCAAAGCAATATTCATCCCGAACAAAGCAGCGTTCACAATCCTGGCCCACTCCGGAATATCCTTACCAAAAGACTTTCCAACAGAAAGAATCATGCTATATCCCGGAGGATGCCCTGTCAAAGGCACAAGCGTTCCATACTTGGAATAAATCATAAAACCTTCCCCATTATTCAGCGATTGCGCACCCTGATAATACGCCGCCGAATCCCAGCTTGTGACAAGCCCATCAGAATGGGTAATCCACAATATCAATGCAGTTGCGCAAATTCCCAAAGAAAAGATACAAAACCCCATCTTAAAACGCTCTAAAACCAATATATTCATTCTTTGTCTCCTAATCATTTAAAAATTATATTATAACAAAGAGGAAATACAAGCATCTCCAGGACTTCTTGAAAAAAAATAGGTTGTTATGATTACTGTCAATTATTGAATAAATCATTGCTTGCAATGAGGAAGATAATCTGTCGTTCGGGCATCCTTCACTACGGGGAACGAATTCACATGACTTTATGATGTCATTT